>NZ_QJUG01000005.1 GCF_003426775.1 Allorhizocola rhizosphaerae
GTGGGCGGGTGGGGTTGACGATCACGAGTCGTAATGCGCGATTCCAGCAGTGGCAAGCGTTGCTCACGAATCGTACGAAGCGGCACCGCGCCGGCGAATTCATTGTGCAAGGCGTGCGGCCGATTTCGCTTGCCGTGCAACATGGGTGGGAAATCCGGGCCCTGCTGCACCGGCACGGCGGGGCGCTGTCGAAATGGGCGGTGGAATTGCTCGATACGGTTGACACAACGCATGTGGCAATGGCCGACGAATTACTCGCCGAACTGGGCGAGCAGGAGGAGACGCCCGAGCTTGTGGCCGTGGTCGCGCAGCGGGCCGACGATCCGAAGCGCATCGCGCCCGGATTGGTCGTGGTGTTCGACCGACCGGTGTCGCCGGGAAATGTGGGCATGCTCATCCGGTCCGCCGATGCATTCGGGGCGACCGGGGTCGTGGTGACCGGGCATTCGGCGGACATTTACGATCCGCGGGCGGTGCGGGCCAGCACCGGATCGCTGTTCGCATTGCCGGTCGTGCGCTTGGATCGGTACCAGACAAAAGGGTTTGTCATAGGTCTTGACGAGCACGGATCGCTGGAGCTTGCCGACGTCGATTTGCGGGGCCCCACAACGCTTGTCGTCGGGAACGAAACGCATGGACTGAGCGCGAATTGGCGCGACGCATGCGATGTGCTGGCCCGCATCCCGATCGGCGGGGCGGCCAGTTCGCTCAACGCGGCCGCGGCCGGTTCGATCGCGCTCTATGAGGTGGCGCGGCAGCGGTCGATCCAGGGATGACCGGGATGGGCCGGCTAAATGGGCCCGCACAGCGATTTCGAGGTTTCGTGCTCGCGCGTTTGCCGCCCGTTGAAGGCGTCCACGCCTACGCGGCAGGAATCTCGCCCCCGCCCTCCGGAGTAGGATCAAGATCATGGCTAAGGTTTTCGTCGAGCGGACCGAAGAAGGTTACGTCGGCACGAATGAGCGTGGCGCCCGAGTCTCGATCGGCGCATCCGATCAGGACGGTGTTTTCTCCCCCGTCGAACTGCTGCTCGTGGCGCTCGGCGGATGCGAGATCGTGACCATCGAACCGTTGACCGCCAAGCGCGGGCACCGCCTCGTCAAGTTGGCGGTGACGGTGGAGGCGCAGAAGATCGAGCCGACGAAACTTGGCACAGTAACGGCCACATACGACGTTGAGCTGCCCGAAGGCGACGACAAAGCGGTGGAGGTGTTCAAGGCCGTGGCGCACCGCGTGCACGAACACCACTGCACTGTGGGGCGGGCGCTGCGGGAATACACGGAGACGGTCCAGGTGCTTCCCGTCTGAACTCGAGTCGATCTCCAGTCACCTTGCCGACACGGGTTGGCAACGTGGGCTCGGAGGAGCTACGCTTTCGCGCAACGCTCGTCTCTGACGGCTTCCCCCGTGGCCGCCCGAGACGAGCGTTCTTCGTTCGCTGATCGTTCCGTCGTTCGGCCGTTTTTGTCGGACCCCCGGCATATGGTCGAGACATGAATCCACGATTGAACGCGATCGGCATCGTCGCGTCGGACATGCGGGCCTCAATCGCCTTCTACGGGCGGCTCGGGCTGGAGTTCAAATCCGAGGGCGACGACTCGCATGCGTCGTGCCTGCTGCCCAACGGGCTCAACGTGATGCTCGACGCCGAAGGGCTGGTGCGCGACCTGGTTCCGGATTGGACACCCCCGGTGGGCGGGCATGCCTTCGCGCTGGCGTTCGAGTTCGCGACGCCGGCCGAGGTCGACACCAAGTTCGCCGAGCTGGTCGACGCCGGCGCGCGGGCCGTGCGCGAGCCATGGGATGCCTTCTGGGGTCAGCGTTACGCGTCGGTCCGCGATCCGGACGGCAACGGCGTCGACCTTTACTGTCCCCTACCGCGATCGGACATGTGATCGCGCTGCCCGACCGCGCGCCGAGAGCCGGGTTACCGATGGCGCAGGCGTTTCCGGGCGGTGCCCACTGTGGGCCAGTTCTTGACACGGGAGCGGGGTGCCTGCGAGCCCGATCGGCAGGGGCCCCTGCGACGGGCTCGGTGGTGCTGTGCATCGTCGCCAGCGACGACCGGGTGCGAGGTGATGGCGGCCGGCCGGCTGGGCGACGTGTCAGAGGCGCAGATCGACAACCCAGACGGGAGCGGCATGGGGTGAGCCGTCCCGCAGGACGGTGGCAAGGTGCGCGGTCGAGGTGCCGTCCAGGACGCGGCGCACGTCGGGGTCGAGCATGTGGGTGCTCCTTCAGCGGGGGTTGTCGGCGCGCCACGCGACGTAGTCGGCGACAGCCTTGGCGACGTCGAAGGCCGGCGTGAAGCCGGTGTCGTGGGTGAGCCGGGTGATGTCGAGGTAGGGGTCGTCGCCGGGGCCGTCCTTCCGTCCGGGCAGGAGGTCGAGCCGCAGGCCGGGGGTGATCGCCTGCAGCGCGTCCGCGAACTCGCGGTTGGTGGCCGGACGGCCGCTGGAGACGTTGTAGGTGTCGTGTCGCAGAGTGTCCGCGGTCATCAGGAGGGCGATCGCGCGCCCGGCGTCGGGGGCGTAGCAGCGGTCGCCGCCGTCCTCGGCATGCATGGGCCGCGGCTGCTCACCGCGGAGCACGGCGCTGATGTACGGCGGAATGTGGAAGAACGGTGATTGCGGGTCGACGAGCGGTCCCCAGATGGTGCCGATGCGCAGCACGACCGGCTGGACGCCGCTGCCCTGCAGGCTGTGCGTGGTCAGTGGCTCGACGGCCTTCTTGAAGGCGACGATCAGATGTGGCAGTGGTGCGGTGGGCAACGCGAGCTCCTCATGCCAGCGGGTCTCGGTGCGACCGATGTACACCCCGAGGCTGCTGGCGACCGCGAGCCTTCGCACGCCCCAGTTGCGGGCGGCCTCCAGCGCGTTGAGCAGGCCCGACATGTCCGTGCGGAAGAAGCGGACCGGGTCCTGGTCGGGGATGCTGCCAGCGAGATGGACGATGTCGCTGATGTCGTGGCGATCGGCGAGGGCGACAAACGCGTCCCGGTCGGTGACGTCGAGGGTCTCCACGGTGACCCGGCCGGCCAGGAACGACGGGACCTCGGTGCGGCGGTGCCCGGTGACGACGACCTCGTGTCCGAGGTCGAGCAGCGCGCGAGCGGTGTGCGCGCCGATCATGCCCAGCCCTCCGGTGACGAGGATCATCGGACCACCTCGTAGCGCAGGTGGGTCACGCCCGGTGCCGGGATGGCCTCCAGCAGGCGCAGGTGCACATGCTCCGGGAGCTCATGGAAGAAGCTGCGCCCGGCGCCGAGCAGGATCGGCACCTGATGCAGGATCACCTCATCGACCAGTCCCGCCCTGAGCGCCTCTGTGACCAGACCACCACCCATCAGGCCGACGTCCTTGTCGCCGGCAGCCGCGCGGGCTGCCGCGATGGCGTCCACTCGGCTCGGCGTGTCCCCGTCGAAGTACCAGTCGAACAGCATGGGCGCGTCGCCGAGACCGCGTCCGAACTCCTCGACGCCCTCGGGAGTGCGACCACTGATATAGCCGTCGACCGAGACTGCGTGGCCGCTGATGACCTTGCTCATGTTTCTCCTTGCTCTGTTGGCTGGATGGCTTGTGGGAAGTCGAAGAACCGGTGCGGGTCATAGGTTTTCTTGGCCATTACGAGGCGTGGATGGTTGCCCGCGTGGTACGCCGCGGCCCAGTCGTCGAGCGCGGGGGTCGGCGACCCGGTGGTGGGCCCCGCCCATCGCGGTGAACGTGAGCTGCCGCCGGCCCGCGGTCCTGGGCTCGCCGAACTGGGTCAGCAGCGATACGACGGTGCGGTCGGACATGGCCTGGGAGAAGAACTCCGACTGCAGCCGCGGATCCTGCGGGTCCAGGTCGGCGAAGGTGCTTTTCATTTGGTGGTACGGCATGCCGGTGCGCAATTCGACGGTGTCCGCCCGATCCACGAACTCCTGCAACAGCTCCCGAGTCGATCCCGCTCCCAACCCAGAGGCGCCGAAGAGGGTGGCTTGGTTCGGCGCGCCGGGCTCAGACACCAGGGTCAGGTTGACGGTCAGTTCGTCAGGGCTGTCCGGCGCCCAGGCCTGCCAGGCCGAGACTATTCGCTGGGGCCTGTGCGCCGACGAGGCGATCGCAGGTCAACCCGTGCTTGCGCCCCAGCAGACCGATCCCGGTCCGTAGCCCGGCGAGTCGGGCTGAACACCTCACCGTCGAGTGAGTCGTGGAACTCGGCTAGGTCGGGCACGAGTTCGAAACTACGGGCGGCGGGACGGCCGGTCTTGAACGAATCGCGCAGCCTCAGGTTCGCAGCGGCGGGCTGCTTCGGGTGGCAAGGAACGGCTCGTACGACGCGGAGTGATCGTGGCCGCACGCGCACCGGCCGATGTCGCCGCCGAGGAGCCGGCGCGGGGTCAGGCCGGTCAGGCGGACGCATTCTCGGCTGAGGTGGGCCTGATCGGCGTAACCCACGTCAATCGCCAGTCCCGCCATGCCGTCCGCCCCGCGCCGACCCGAGGCCGTGGCACCGGCTTGCGCCAGCGCGAGGAATCCCTGAAATCGCAGCGTCCGCTGGAGGACCTTCGGACTCATCCCGACGGCGTGCAGGCAGCGGCGGCGCAGTTGGCTCTCGGAGAGCGCCAGGCGGGTGGCCAGCGTGCCGATGTTCACCGGGTGCCATGGCATCAGCGCCTTCACGGCCTCACCCACCAGCGGGTCCACGTGGCCCCCACTTCGAAACTCCTGCACGAGGTGGCCCTGTAAGAGCATGAGCGCCCGCTCGGGCGTCGCGGCCCGCGCCATCGCCTCCACGAGGCGGTCCACCGCACTCCCCCACAGGTCCGCCAGTCCCAGCCGCTGATCCAACAGGTCGTCGAGCACCGTCGGAAGCGGCGGCGCGGTCCCCGGCTGGAACCGCACCCCCACGATGGTGGTCCACGGCGCGATAACCTCAATCTCGGGACCCGTCAGCGGACCAACCAGCTGCGGATGGCCCCCGATCGGAAAGTGGACCTCCACCCCACCCGTGGGCAGGTGACGTTGCACGTAAGCCGCCGCACCGGTGCGCTGTATCCACACCGTCCGCACCACCCCCGCCAATCCCGGCAACGGCGGACGCTCAACGTAAGACTCCACACGATCATTCTCGCACCGCAGCGAGCACCCGAGCGGGAGAGACGTCAAGGCCCTGCGAATCAGATCCGGATCCCCAGCCGTGCCAATGGTTCCACGAGTTGGCGTTCCTCATAGGACAGGTGCGACAGCAACGCGTCGGTGAGGATATCGACGGCCTCGCGCAGCTCGTCCACCCGTGTCGGGTCGGCGGCGAGCGTGACGAGCGCCGCGTCGACCCGTTCAAGCACTCCCGCGATGGCATGGTGCTCCTGCTCCAGCCGCCCCACCACGGGCGCGAGACCGGGCTCCTTGCGCCGCAGCTGCGGGAACAGCAGGGCATCCTCGGCGGTGTGGTGCATGGTGAGGACGCGGCAATAGCTTTCGCAGTATGCCCCGAGGGTCCAGTTGTTCTGCCGCATCGTCATCGTGTTGATGTGCGATCGGGCCTCGCCGGCATCCACGACGCCCGAGGCGACCTGGCCAATGAGGTCGCGCAGCTGGGCAAGCTCGGCGCGCAGATGGTCGTGGACCTCGATGAGGTGCTGGGCCTGTGCCCGCCCCGCAGCGGAGTATTCCACCGGCCCTTCCGGTTTGGGCGCGCTCGGCCGGGCCGATTCGTCCCACAGCGTCACCCTGGTCAGGCGCCGCCCGTCGTCGGGAGTGGGCAACACATCAAAGGCCTGGTTCACCGCAACAGGCGTGCCGGACCGATGTGCGGCAACGATTTCACGCACGGCGGGCGCGGTCTCTTCGGCGAAGCGGTGCAACGCCTTCTCGTCGTCGAGGTCGAGCATCGCGATGAAGCCGGACATGCCCTCACTCAACGCCAACTCCGCCAACTGCTGCGCGCTGAACTCCTCGCCCAGGTTGTAGAGCCGCCGGATGTCCGAGGGAGCACGCCCGGCCGCGACCGCGGCCTCGTCTATGGTGCGGTTGAGCTCCGCCAGAGCCGAGGGCGGCGCCCACGGGCTGCTCGGCATCCACCCGTCCGCCAGCCGCCCCACCAACCGCAGCATCCGCGGCTTGGCCGCCCCGAGCCAGATCCCGATCGGGTGCACCGGATAGGGCCCCGACTTCGCGCCCGCCAACCGATAGTGCGAACCCTCGATGCGCTCCGTCCGCCCCGGCGTCCACAGCGTCCGCATGACGCGGATCGCCTCCTCCAGCGCCGCAACGGCTTCACCCGGGTCGCGCCGTGGCCCGCCCATCGCGACCACCGGATCCCAGAATCCGCCCGCGCCCAGCCCCAACTCGACCCGCCCACCGCTGAGGATGTCGAGGCTTGCCGCGCTGCGCGCGAGCACCGCGGGCGGCCGCAACGGCAGATTCGCGACGTTGGGCGACACGCGCACCCGCCGCGTCTGCGCCGCGATCACCGACAGCAGCGTCCACGTGTCAAGGAACGCCGGCTGATAGGGATGGTCCTGCACGGTGAGCAGGTCGAGCCCCAGCTCGTCGGTCAGCCGCGCCATGCGGAGCACATCATCGGCCCGCGCCGCGAGCGGCGGCAGGAACACACCGAACAAAAGATCATGGCCGTAATCAGGCATGCCTGTAGTAAGCCATGCAGATCGTCTGTCGAACAGACAGTATGCCCGGCAGCACAAACCCGGCTAGACTTGCGGGGACTCGAAGGAGTCGGGCTCCCGGAGCACTGCGGAGGAAGGTGGCATATGCCCGTGGCTGCGCACCTCGACACCGACCTGGGCTGGGCGCTCGGGGTGGTCTTCCGCGCCTACGTCAAGGCGGCGCGCTCGGCGACCGACGGCATCCCGGGCGGCCACCGCGGCTTCCAGGTCCTGACCGCCGCGGCCGCCGAAACACCCGGTCCCGGCGGCCGCACCCAGCGCGCCATCGCCGCGCAGCTGGGCATCGACCGGACCGTGATGACCTACCTCCTCGACGACATGGAGCGCGCCAACCTCATCGCGCGCCAGGCCGACCCGGCCGACCGCCGCACCCGCCTCATCGTCGCGACCGACCACGGCCGGGCCGTGCTCGCCCAGCTGTGCCGCCGCCTGGACCGCCTTGAGGCACACATCCTGTCCGGGCTGCCCGACGCCGACCAGGCCACACTGAAGGGCCTGCTGCAACTGTTGGCCAGTCGACTCAACGAGCTCGATCCGGTCGCCAGCACCTGCGACGTCATTGAAGACATCAATTCAGAAAAACAATTTCCGGGTACCGCTGGGAGGGTCGATTGAGCAGACCGAGATCGCGGCCCTTCAGTTGACCGTCGAAGAACGTCATCAGATAGGCCCGCTGCACCGCGACCGCCCGCCCCGCGTTGACCGATCCGAGTGTGCTTTCCATCCCCTGCCCGCATTCCATCTGCGTGCAGATCACGATCAGGTCGGTGAACGAGTTGTGCCCGGTGCCGGTCATGCGCAGTCCCCGATGCCAGCCGCGCTGGTTGGTGACCTGCCACGACGATTCGATGGCGCGATACGGGTCGGGCTGCTCGGAGGCGATGAACAGGATCGGATTGTCCAATCCGGACGCTCGCACGGCAGGCGGCATCGCGCCGTCCAGTGACAGGCCCGCCTTGATTCGGTTGTCCTCCAGCATGGCCTGCGCAACCGTCGTCCCGCCCAGCGAGTGGCCGAAGAAGCCGATCCGGTCCAGGTTCATGGCCCCGGCGAGCCCACTGGGCAGTCCCTCCACCGATGACTTGCCCTCGTTCATCTCGGCGAGGCTGTCCACCACGAAACGCATGTCGGCGACGCGCACCGGCAAACCCCGCTTGTTGGCCTCGTCGAGCCAGGCGAGGTCGGGCGGCCCGAGCGACGGCGGCTCCTCCGGTTGGTAGGTCACGACCCGCCCGCCCGGGAACTCGACCGCTCCCGCGTCATAGGGATGGTCGACGGCCACGACGATATAGCCGCGGCTCGCGAGCTCCTCGATCAGCACGGTCCCGAAGCCCCGGCTGGACGAGTACGCGTGCGAGTACAGCACGACCGGGTAGTTCCGCTTCATCCACGGGACCGGAATCACGCCGAACAGCGGGTCCCGCTGCCGCGCCACGGGCGCGGACTGGTACGCGTGGGTCATGCATTCCGGTTGCAGCCCAAAGGATTCGGCGGCCTTCGGGGGCATGCACGGTGCGAACGTCTGGTCGCGCTGAGGGTTGGCCGGGTACCACAGCTGCAACATCAGCTCGCGCGGCCGGCCCGGCGCGAACGGGTCGAACCGATCGCGGTCGACCACGTGCACGGACACCGTGCCGATCCTGGCCTTGCCGGTCGGCGCGGGCAGCTCGATGGCCGGCAGCAGCGGGGTCGGGGTGGATGGCGACGGCTCCGCCGAGGGCGACGGTGAGGGCGACGGCGAAGGAGACGGTGAACCGTTCGAAGGCGAGGGTGGGCGTGAGGGCGACGGCGAGCCCGGTGGCGCGGGCGACCGCGATTCCGACGGCGAGGGCTGCTGTTGCTGCTGTTGCTGCTGCTGAGCGCCGGGCGGCGGCGCGGCGGACGGCGACGGTGCCGAGGGCGACGGCGAGGGTGAGGGCTGCGCGAATCCTGTGGCGGTCAGCAATACTGCCGCCAGAGCAAGCAAACGCCATCCCCTCATGTTTGGCAGCTTAGCGGGATTTCTCTGGACAAATCCGAGGAATTCACATATTCGGGCCCTCGGTCGGCCTCGGCGGTGGGTTGTGCCCGATTCGATGCGTCCCAAGCACTCCGACGCTCGTCATTGGACAGTCCGACGTGACACCGCCGCGCGCACACCGCAGCGTTATCGGCCCCGGAGGGCACGACCTTTTGTCGAAAGCGGCTCTGCGGCAAACCCGGCCGTGGCACGATTCAGCCAGAAAGGCCAGGTGAAGCCATATGGCACGAGAAATCGACCAACATCTGGACGACCATCGGGACGAACACGACCAGGGCCTGCACGCCGACCTGACCCTGCTGCTCAACCGCCGCCTCGCGCTGGGCCTGCTCGCCGGGGCCGGGGTGGCCGCGCTGTCGGCATGTTCCAGTACGCTGCAGCCGACCGATGAGGCATCGCCGCCCGGTGGGCCGGGGCAGGTCACGCCGCCGAACGGATACCCGACACCACCGAATGGCGAGTCCCCGAACGGATATCCGGGAACCACCGCGCCAAACGGGACCGGGTCGCCAAACGGGACCGGGTCGCCAAACGGGACCGGGTCGCCGTCTGCGACAGGATCACCATCAGGAACCGCGTCGCCATCGGTGCCCGGGTCGCCGTCGGCGCCTGGGTCGCCATCCGGACCGGCGGGCACCGGAGTCTGCACCGAAATCCCGCAAGAGACCTCGGGACCGTACCCGGCCGACGGCTCCAACGGGCCCAACGCCCTTGCGCAGAGCGGGATTGTGCGCAGCGACATCAGGTCGAGCTTCGGCTCGGCGACCGGTGTCGCCGAGGGCGTGCCGCTGACCATCACGCTCACCGTGCAGGATCAGGCCGGCGGATGCCGGCCCAAGCCGGGCGCGGCCGTCTACCTGTGGCAGTGCAATCGCGAGGGGCAGTATTCGATGTACTCGCAGGGGATCCAGGACGAGAACTACCTGCGCGGCGTGCAACAGACCGGTACCGACGGAAAGGTAACCTTCAATAGCATCTTTCCGGGATGTTACTCCGGGCGGTGGCCACATATTCATTTTGAGGTGTACCAAAGCCTCAGCGCCGCTACGTCGGGTGGACAACCGCTGCGCACGACTCAGCTGGCGCTGCCGGAAGCCGTGTGCATGACGGTTTACACGACCGCGGAAGGCTACAGCGCCAGCGTCGACAACCTCGCGCGGGTGACGCTGCAGGGCGACAGCGTGTTCGGCGACGACGACGGGGCACGCCAGCTGGCCACGGTCACCGGCTCAGTGTCGTCCGGATACACCGCCACGCTGGCCGTGCCCGTCTGAACGTTGGCACTATGGGTGGATGCCGCATCTGTTCATCGCGCTCTCCGGGGTCCTCGCCATCGCCGCGCTGCACGTGCTGCCGCCGACCAACGCGGTGAGCCCGATCCGGCGGACCATCAGCGAATACGCGTTGTACGACACCGGCTGGCTGTTCAACCTCGGTGTGCTGGCGGTGGCGGTCGGCTCGCTCGGCGTGCTGGTGGGGCTGGTGCGGTCCGGGATCGCGCGGGCAGGATCGGTCGCCGGGGCCGGGCTGCTGCTGTGGTGCGTCGGCCTGACCGGGGTCGTGGCGTTCCCCAAGCACAACTGGGCGGTCGGGCCCTCCGTGAACGGCGATATCCACCGCGTCGCGAGCTTGATCGCGTTCGTCGCACTGCCGGTCGGAGCGATCGCCGTGGCCTGGGCGTGGCGGCGCTCGCCGGTGTGGCGCAACTATGCACTGTGGACGATCGGGTTCGCGGTGCTCGCGCTGCTGTGCTTCGGCCTCATCGCGGGAGCCTTTGCGCTGCAACCGGTCACGGGCGTGCGCTGGTGGCGCGCCATCCCGCTGGGCGCGGTCGAGCGGGCCCTGGCCACGGCCGAGGTCGCGACCGTCCTGACGCTGGCGTGGTGGTCTTCGCGCGCGAGATTGTCACACCGGTCTGAGACACTCGTGGCGTGACGTATGCGGTAATCGATGTCGAGACCACCGGGCTGCGCCCGTCGTGGCACGACCGCGTCGTGGAGATCGCGATCGTGCAGGTGGACGCGGCGGGAGCGATCGAGTCCGAGTGGTGCACGCTGGTCAACCCGCAGCGCGATCTCGGGCCGCAACACATTCACGGCATCAGCGCGGCCGAGGCACGGCAGGCCCCGCCGTTCAAGGAGCTCGCGGGCAGCGTGGCCGAGCGGCTGGCCGGGCGGGTGCTGGTCGCGCACAACTGGGCGTTCGACTCGATGTTCCTCGCGGCCGAGTTCGAGCGCATCGGTGCCGATGTGCCCGTCGACGCGGACAACGGCCTGTGCACGATGGTCCTGGCCGGACAGTTCCTGCCCCAGTCGGGGCGCGCGCTGGCCTCCTGCTGCCGGGCGGCCGGGGTGACGCTGACCAACGCGCATTCGGCTTTGCACGATGCGCGGGCGGCGGCCGAGCTGCTCGGGCACTACCTGTCGATCGCGGGCGCGCCGCCGCCGTGGGCCCACCGGTTACGGGTGGCGCCGGACTGGCCCCCGTTCCCGCCCGCGACCATCGGGCCGGCGCGGCGGCGGGCCGAAGGGCGCTTCGAGCCGCACTTCCTCTCCCGGTTGGTGGAGGAGTTGCCGCGGACCCACAAACCCAATGTCGACGCCTATCTCGACGTGCTCGACCGGGCGCTGCTCGATCGGCACATCTCGGTCGTCGAGGCCGAAGCACTGGTCTCGGTCGCCGACTCGCTCGGGCTCGACCGCGCCGAGCTGGTCGAGCTGCACGAGCAATACCTGCAGGCGCTCGCCACGGTAGCGGTGCTCGACAACGGCAGCGTGAGCGCCGGGGTGCGCGACGACCTCACGTCGGTGGCGACCCTGCTGGGCCTCGACGGCGGAAGCGTCGATGGTGTGGTGCGCACGGCCCAGCACGCCATCACCATGCTCGGCGGCGAACCGGCCAGACCCACCCGCCGGCTCTACCTGCGGCACGGTGACATCGTCGTGTTCACCGGCGACACGGGCGAGCCGCGCGAGATGTGGGAGGCCCGCGCCACGGCAGCCGGCCTACGGGTGGGCCAAAACGTGACCCTCCAAACACGACTGTTGGTCGCCGCCGACCCTGACACCATGTCGGGCAAGGCCGCCAAGGCCGCGCAGTATGGCATCCCGATCGTGCACCCTAAGGCGTTCCTGCGCATGCTGCCGACTGACCTGTAGCTTTGTGCTACCCCGCATGCCCGGTCGCCTCACTCCCCTGCGGATCCTGTGGGCCCTCGTCTGTGCCGTCGCGGGCTTCAGCGCGCTGTTCGCGGGCGCGGCACAGGTCTCCCGCGCCCATCAACCGACGGTAGGCCTCGTCTTCATGACGCTCGTGGTGGCCATCGTCAGCGTGCCCATCCATGTCTATCTGCATGAACTCGGCCACCTGAGCGCGGCCGTCGTGCTGCGCCTGCCCGTCGCCGGGACGGTCGGCCGCACGACCGTCCGCATTGGACTGTGGGGCAGGGACAGCATGGTGCGCTGTGTACCCTCGCCCGAGCAACCGTTCCTCCGGGCCAGGCTGATCGCCATGATTCTCGCGGGCCCGGGCGTCAACCTGATCACCGCTATCGGGTGCTATCTGGCCGGGACCGCCGTCGGCTCGGGCCCGTGGCGATTGGTGCTATCGGCGATCGGCGGCGCCGCCGCCTGGGTGGGAATCCGGAATCTGATACCGCAGACTCACGGTGACACGCCCACCGACGGTCGACGCGTCATCAGGTGGCTGTTGCGCCCCGAGGGGCTGCGCACCTCGCTGATGCTGGAGCACCTCGCGTGGCGGGCCAAGAGTCCGGGCAACCGATGGCGCAGCTTCGAAGATCTCCGGCCCGCGCCGGACAACCAGACCTGAGGGCAACGCGGGCGAGCTGTCCGATGAAGATGCGCGGCAGTTCGTCCACTTAGGATGGATAGTCGTTGACTCTGTCGAAGGCGATCCGATGGAGTCCATCTTTCGGCGAAGGCGTCCATCCCGCGCCCCCATCACCGCCGCACAGACGCGGACTGGCCGGCTCCGCCTGCCGGATGGGTTCCACCGCCGGGGTGGCAACCGGACCCGAATTGGCCTCCGGCGCCTGAGGATTGGCAGTGGTGGGTTCCCGCTTGGGACTGAGCAAGCGGGGAAAGTACCGTGTCTGCCGTGGACGAACTGGCGCTCGTGGCCGCGATAGTGAAGAAAGACCCGCAAGGGCTGGAGATTGCCTATCGCCGTTATGCCGACCCGTTGTACGCCTACGCGCGCGGGCTGATCGGCGACGGTGACGCGGCGGCCGACATCGTGCACGATACGTTCCTGCTGGCGAGCGAGCACGTCGCGCAGCTGCGCGACCCGGCCCGGCTGCGGCAGTGGCTCTACGCCATCGCCCGCAACGAGGGCCTGCGCCAGATCAAGCAGCGTTCCCGGCACACGCCGCTGGAGTTCGCCCCCGACGTCCCGGCCGACACGGTCGATCCGAGCGCGGGCGCCTCCTCGCAGGAGGTGGCCGAGCTGGTGCGGGCCGCGATGGCGGGCATGTCGGATGGTGACCGCGAGGTGGCCGAGTTGGCGCTCAGGCACAATCTGTCCACAACGGACATTGCCGAGGTGCTCGACGTGCCGATCAACAATGTGCGGGCCCGGTTGTCGCGGGCACGCGAGCAGCTCACCATCGCGCTGGGCGTGCTGCTGGTCGCCCGCCACAACGATGGCGCATGCGCCACGCTTGCCGAGATGCTCACCGGATGGGACGGCAAGCTGAACCCGTTGCTGCGCAAGCGGCTTCACCGGCACATTGAAGACTGCGAGATCTGCACGGACACGCGGCGGAAGCGGCTCAACCCGGCCGCGCTGCTGCCCGCGTACGGTGCGGCGCCCTTCGCTCCCATGCTGCTGATGCCGCCCGGCGATGGGCGGCCCACCCCGGCCCCGCCGAAGTGGAACCGGGTCGGTTTCCCGACACAGGGTTCGCCGCGCACGCGCGTGGTCGTCGTCGCGGCGGCTGTGGCCGTGCTGTTGGCAGGCGGTGGCGGTAGTGCTTGGGTGTTCGCCCAGTCTTCGGGGTCGGGCCAGACTCCAGTGGCTGCGGTGTCCTCGTCTCCGACACCCTCGGCTTCACCTACGGCCTCGCCTTCGCCCACGCCATCGCCCTCCGTGGAGCCATCGCCCTCCATGGAGCCGTCGCCCTCGCCTTCCGTCCGGCCGTCGCGCTCCCGGACGCCCTCGCCCACGCCACCGGCCCCGCTGGCTTTCGACGCCAACGGCACCTGCGCCGGGCCGGACGCGGCGGGCGGTTACACGCTCAGCGTCACGGCTACCGCCAACGCCGATCTGCAGTCGGCGCAGCTCTTTCACGGGAGCGCTGCGGCGTACCAGATGCAAATAAACGACAAGACGGCGACCATCACCCGTCGGGTCCCGGCAGGCGGTCACACCTGGCAAGTCGAGGTGAAGGCGACCGACGGCCGCACGTTGCTCGGTCCATTTGAGACGACCCGGTGCGGCGGCTAGCTGTCGCCTGCCCGACAACGGATTCTTTTTGCGCCTGGCCGGGCTGGGCTCTCTTACCCGCGTAACCGAAACAACGACGGGTTGGAGGAGTCATGCGACAGCTTCTGATCGGGGCCATGGTGGCCGCGATGGCAATCAGTCCGTTCGCCGCAGCCGGGGTGGGCAATGCGGCGGTGGCACCGACGCCGCTCGCCTTCACGGTGGACCCGGCGGTGCGGCCGACGGTGACCGAGGTGGTCCCGGTCGAGGGCAGCCGCGAGTTCCGCCAGGTCGGCGCGCTGGCCACGCCTGGCGGCACGACAGCGGAGTTGGTCCTCGACGAGGTGATGGTGCACGCGAGGGACCAGGCCGAGCTTGACGCCTTCCTGGCGCGGTGGAACGGCCAGGTGCTCGACTCGTTCGCGCCCGAGCGCGACGGCAGCGGCCAGGACCACCTGGTGAAGGTGGACGTGAGCGGGGCCGACCCGGCCAACCTGCCGGCCGACCTGCTGGCCACCGAGCCGCGGCAGTCCGGGCAGTACCGGGCCAGCGACGAACGGGTGCTGCGCCTGCTGGCCCTCGCCGCGTCGGAGTGGAAGCTCGGCACCGAACTGGTCGTCGACTGGCTCACCGAGCCGAGCACGATCGAGTCCGGTGAGGCGTTCGAGGCAAGCGACATCCCGCAGAACGTCTTCGACTGGTCATACATGCGCGCGGGCGGAAACATGAACACAGGCGTGGCCCCGGCATGGCAACTGTTGCAGACCAAGGGCAAACTCACGCCTCAGGTGCGCTACATGGTGGTGGACGGCGGGTTCAACCTCAACCCCGACCTCCCCGCCAACTCGACGATCCGCAAGGCGAGCTGGGGCGACACCAACCCGAAGGGTTGCAGCAACGGTTCGTCGTGCCCGTGGCACGGCACCGACGTCGCGCTCGCCGCAATGGCCAAGGTGGACAACGGGTATGGCGTCGCTGGCCCGGCCGGTCCGGTGGTCTCGCAGTTCATCGCGGTCGGCAACAGTCTGGACTACTGGTCGGTGCTGCGGCGTACCGAGAAAATGGCCGAGGAGGAGGACCCGGACGTGGTGAACCTCAGCTTCACCCGTGACGTCAACCTGGGTATCCCCCACGCCAGGAAGTGGACCGACCGGCGGATGAAGCACGTGCGCGACACGGGTGCCCTGATCGTGGCGTCCGCGGGCAACTACTCGACCAGCGTGGACAACGGAACCCTTTGGGTGCCTTGCGAAAGCACCCACGTGATGTGCGTCGGCGGCATGAACCCCGATGCCGTGGTTTCCGGCGGCTCCAACTTCGGCGAGGTCGACGTCCCGACGTCAGTCGAGATCTACGGCCCGATGTGTGTGCTCAGCCTCAACGACCCCGGCAATCCGCTGACCGACCCCGCCACGAGGTCCGACGCCTGCGGCACCAGTGTGGCGTCGCCGTTCGTTGGCGGCGTGGCGGCACTGGTGATGGCCGCGAACCCGGCGCTCGGCCCGGAGCAGGTTCGCCAGATTCTCAATGACACCGCACACGTGGGTGGGCTCGGCAGCAAGGTGACGGGCAGCCAGCGCCGGATCAACGCCCTCGGCGCGGTCGCCCACGCGCTCGGCGTCGACATCACCGAGCCGAAGGTGACCATCCAGAAGCCCACCGACGACGCGAGCTTCGGCGTGAGCGAATGGATTGATTTGGCGGGTACGGCGACCGACTTCATGGGCCGCGCCGTCCACATCATCTGGTCCAGCAGCAAGGACGGCAAGATCGGTGAGGGCAAGTCGATCAGCGTCCCACCGCTGTCGGCCGGCGCCCACCTGATCACGGCGTCGGCGACGGACAGCATCGGCCAGACCAGCACCGCGAGCGTGAAGGTGACCGTGGTCGACTCGCCGGCACAGGTCAAACTGGTGTCGCCGGCCAACGGCGCCGAGATCGTCGAGGGCAACAGCATCCCGCTCGTGGCCACGTCGCTGGACCCCGACACGAACAGCCCGGTGGACGACAGCCAAACCCAGTGGGAGGTTCGCCGCAGCGGGATGGTCGTGCACACGGCAAGCGGCCACTCGGTGAGCATGCCGGCCGCGAAGGTGATCCCGGGCTCGTACACGGTCAAGTTCACCGCCGCGGGTGTGTCGGTGCAGCGGGCGTTCACGGTGATCGCGGTCCCGGCCGGGCAGCACAAGCCCACCGCGACCATCACCACGCCGGCCCAGGATCTGAGCCTGGACGCCTACAACGGCACGCCGCAGTCGGTCTCGTTCGCCGGCACGGGCCACGACACGGAGGACGGCGCCATCTCGGGCATGCGCTACCGCTGGACCGCATACTCCGGTAGCGAGACCAAGGTGCTGTGCGCCGGAAGCAACGTCCCGACCGGCGAGCAGGGCGGGATCGTCTTCCCCAAGAACTGCGCGAGCTTCACGGCGCAGCTGGGCCTGGCCAAGGGCGACTACGCCAGCACCACCTGGACCGTCATCCTGGAGGTCTTCGACTCCTCCGGCCTGGTCGGCACCGACTCGGTGAACATCGAAATCAACTACATCACGGGCTGACCCAAGCCGAGCCGCAGGGGGCGCCGTCCGGCTCACGCCGGGCGGCGCCCGCTCAACGTTGATCGCAGGGTGAGCGGGGTCTCGGACTCGACGCGGGACAGCTTCTCCGGATTGCGCACGCACGTAGTAGAGCCCGATGATGCGGGCATCCTCGACATGAAACGCCATGACGCCGTCGATCTCGCCGTCCAGGCGCACGACGATCGCCGGGTTGCCGTTGACCACCGTGGCGTCACCGCTGAGCGTGCCTTCGACCTTGCCGGTGGCGCCGATGAGGTAGCGGGCCACCTTTTCGGCGCCGATGATCGGCCGCAGCGCGGCCTGCTTGACGCCGCCGCCATCGCTTACCAGGACGACCTCGGGGGCGAGCACGCGCAGGAGGCCTCAGGTAGTCGTATCCGACCGTCCCGCTGGTCGCCAACGTCACGCTGCGCTCGGCCGGGTCGATCCGGGTCACGGTGTCGACCACCAGCCGGACGCCGCCGGCCAGGATCTCCGCGTAGTCGACGACCGCGTCGTGCGACCCACCCACCAGTTGGTGCAGGCGGATCCGCTCGACGAAGGCCGGGCGTGGGTTGATCAGGGTCACTGTCACGTCGTCGCGCTGCGTCAGGCGATTGGCGGCCATGACGCCGGCGTATCCGCCACCGATCACGACCACATCGGTGTTCTCAGCCATGGTGTCTCCCTCGGTTCCTGGGCGTTCGGCCTCAAGACACCACGGGATCGATCGCGCGTGACAGCGCGTGAGACAGGTCACTACACGCCATATGGGAAGGCGACGTCGCGTCGGGCAGGCGATCGGACACCTTCGCAATGACACAGTCCAAAAAGGACCGTAGGCGGCACTGCCGCATGCGGGAACGGCGAAGGGCAGGTCTGCGATAGAGGGGCCGCTACAGGTCGAGGTCTTCGATCCGTTGCGCCGTGGCCGCCTGCCGGATCCAGCCGCCGAGCCGATCGAGGTCGGTGCAGCCCTCGATTTCGGCGCGGATCCTGTCGGGCACGTCGATGCCGCGCGCGTCCAGGATGGCCAGGACGGCTTCGGCCTCACCTTGCGCCTTGCCCCGTGCCTCGCCCTGCGCCTCGCCCTCGCTGAAGTATCGGCGGGCGAACTCGCTCTGGTACCGGTAACCCGCGATGACGGTCATGGACTCCTCCAGGCTGGCCCGGGCCGCCGCCGGCAGCACCGATAGTATGAGGTCAGTGTACAGGTTCGCGTGGTCGCGATCGATTGTGTCGAGCGCTGCGAGCAGCGCGTGGAACACTGGCTGCGGATCCGGGCGGGCGCCGTGGGCCAGCGCGGAGAGCACCGCCAACTCGGGGACGCGGCGGGCCAGGGCGAGGTCGGTGATGACCGGAACCTGTTGCGGGCCAAGCGCCACCGGGGTCAGCACGGACCCGGGCGGCCCGACCGGGATCGGCGCCGCGCACCAGTCGGCGACCGCCTGGACCGGGCACACCACCATCAGCGCCACCGGGCAGCCGAGCCGCGCGTGCAGGGTGGCGACGTAGGCCGGCCAGCTGCGCCGTTTGCGTCCGTCGGTGCGCAACTGCACCTCGATCACGACCGCCAGCACCGTGATCCCCTCGTCGGCCAGTGTCACGACCGCGTCGGCGCGGTATTCGGTCGGGGTGACATCGGTGAGGTCGCCTGCGGAGAGCCGGGCCTCGTCGAAGTCTGGAACCGCAACGTGCAGGGGCCCGCGCAAGAGTTCGGCGGCCAGCACCGGCCGGTCACGGAACATTTCGATGAGGATCTCGTGTAGGTGCGAGGGCATGGTCCGAACGCTACAGAGACCCTCTGACAGTTTGGGCGAAGGTGTTGCGTGCCATGGTTACCAGCCGCGGGCGCGCCACTCCTGCAGCGACGGGCGCTCGGCGCCCAGCGTGGTGTCTTTGCCGTGGCCCGGGTAGACGACGGTCTCGTCGGGCAGGCGGTCGAACACCTTCGCGATGACGCCGTCCAAAAGGGACTCGAAGGCGGCGCCGTCGCCCCAGGTATTGCCGACCCCACCCGGGAACAGGCAGTCGCCCGTGAACAGCTGCGGAGCATGCCGGACGGACGGGTCGCGGTAGAGCAGGGCGATGCTGCCCGGCGTGTGGCCCACCAGGTGAATGGCTTCAAGGCTGATCTGTCCGAACTGGATGGTGTCGCCGTCGTCGACCAAAACGTCGGTGGACACCGGGATCCCGTCGGCGTCAAGGCGGCCGGCGTAGGTGCGCGCGCCGGTGGCGGTCACGATTTCTTGCAGGGCTTGCCAGTGGTCTCCGTGGCGGTGGGTGGTGACCACGGCATCGAGCCGGTCGGAGCATTGGGCCAGCAGCACGGGCGCATCGTTGGCCGCGTCGATGAGCAGCCGTGCCCCGGTCGACCGGCACTCCAACAGATATGCGTTGTTGTCCATGGGGCCGACGGAAGTCTTGGTAATGGCCAGGTTCATGACAGCTCCAGTGGTCCCGATCCGGGCAGGCGGGTCACGAAATCGTGGCCCATCAACTGTGATGGCGTGTAGTAGCCGCCCGCCAACTCCGACGACGAAAGCAAGTGCTGCGCCACGGCGAGCGAGCCCGTGACGGTCAGATCGTATCCGTTGGCCACCTTGATGCGTGCGGTCTTCACGTCGCCCGAAGCGTTGCGCGCCTCGCCCCACACCCAAACCGGCGTGCGCGACCGCGAAGCCGCGTCAGGCCCGGCCACCGAGGCGGCCCGCCGCTGCAACACCTGCTGCAGCACGGTCCGCCGAAGTATGGGACGCAGTAGGTTGGCCCAGCGTAGGCTTCGTGCCCGAGCGGGCGGCGCCGGCACGTACACCTCAATATTCGGTATTCCGGTCGTGAAATAGGCCGTCGCCACGTCACCCCACGGGATGGTGGACGCGGGCTTGGCACCGGCTCCGAAGTCGACGGTCCGCCGCGAAGACCCGAGCGGCACGACCACCAGCTTGCCGTCGCGCCTGACCCGCCCGCCGACACCCAACGACTCCAGCGAGGTCTTCGTCGTCCCGGGCGACATCTTCATCCGCGAGTCGAACCCGAGTGCCAAGTGTGTCGCATCCGGCAACTCGCGCTTCAGGACAGCCGCCACGCAATCTGTTGGTATCACGTCGAAACCAACACCCGGGCAGGCCACGATCCCACGCTCCACAAACGACTCGTGAAGCCCGTGCACCGCCTCGAACACGTCAATCTCACCGGTGATGTCGAGATAGTGCACTCCCGCCGCAAGGCATGCCTCAACGAGAGGCCCGCTCGTCGCCGAAAACGGGCCCGCACAGTGCAGCACCACCGACACGCCATCCAGATCAGCGTCGTCCACCGGGAACACCCGCGACGGCAGGTCCAATTCGGACGCCAGCCGCACGATCGGGTCGTGCGAGCGCCCGGCGAGCACCGCCGGAAGACCGCGCGCCGCCGCCTCCCGAGCGATCAGCTCGCCCGTGTAACCGTTGGCCCCGTAGACAAGGATGCTCATCGCACCTGGTACCCAGAAGCCGATAGAGCCTTTTTCACCTCACCGATCGTCACTTCCCCGAAGTGAAAGACGCTCGCCGCGAGCACGGCATCGGCTCCGGCCTGCACCGCGGGCGGGAAGTCCGACGCCTTTCCGGCGCCGCCGGACGCGATCACGGGCACATCGACCGCCGCCCGCACCTGTTTGATCAATTCAAGATCAAATCCTCCCTTGGTACCGTCGGCGTCCATCGAATTCACGAGGATCTCCCCGGCACCCAGCTCGGCCGCGCGGCGCACCCATTCGATCGCGTCGAGCCCGGCCGGCTTGCGCCCGCCATGCGTGGTGACCTCGAACCCACCGCCCGTCGCCGCCCGGCGGGCATCCAGGGACAACACAAGCACCTGCGACCCGAACCGCTCGGCGATCTCACGAATCAGCTCGGGCCGGGCGATCGCCGCCGTGTTGACCCCCACCTTGTCCGCCCCGGCACGCAGCAGAACGTCCACATCGGACACCGAGCGCACGCCGCCACCCACCGTCAGCGGGATGAACACCGTCTCGGCCGTGCGCCGCACGACCTCCAGCATCGTGCCGCGCCCCTGCGCCGACGCCGACACATCGAGGAACGTGAGCTCGTCGGCGCCCTCGGCGTCGTATCGCGCCGCCAGCTCGACCGGGTCGCCCGCGTCGCGCAGGTTCTCGAAATTGACACCCTTCACCACGCGCCCGTCGTCAACGTCCAGGCACGGGATAACTCTCACGGCGACGCCCATGCGCAAACCCTACTCCGTAGAGCACCCCGCTCACGATGAACACCCCTGCCACCAGGTCCGACGCGTACAGCGGCTCGCCAAGGAACATGGCCGCCGACCCCATCCCGAAAACCGGCACGAGCATCGAAAACGGTGCAACGGTCGCCGCGGGGTACCGCCTGATCAACGCGCCCCACACGGCGAATCCGGCCAGCGTAGAGATGCCCGCGATATAGACCAGCGCCCCGACCCCCGCCCAGTCCACGCGCACCGAGAACTCCTCCAGCCACAGCGACAGGCCAAGCAGCGGCAGCGTGGCCACCGCCGACACCCACACCATGAAGCGGAGCATGTCGGGCGGGGCCGCCTTCCGCATCGCCACATTGGACAGTCCCCACGCCGCCGCGGCCGCGACCACGAGCACGAACGCGCCGTTTCCGCCCCCTATGCGCAGCGCGATGAGTGCGATTCCGAGTCCCGCGACAGCAAGCCCCACCCACTGCCGCACCGACGGGCGCTCCCCGAGCAACCCGATCGCGAACACCGCCGTAAACACGGCCTGGCTCTGCAGCACGAGCGACGACAGCCCAGCGGGCATGCCGGCCGCCATGCCCGCGAACAGGAGCCCGAACTTCACCACACCCAGGATGAACCCCACCGCGATCACCCACCGCCACGGCGTCTGCGGCCGGCCCACGAAGAACACGGCCGGAACGGCCGCGAGCCCGAACCGCAGCGCGCCGAAGAGCAAGGGCGGCATCCGGTCCAGCCCGATGTCGATGGCCACGAAGTTGACTCCCCACGCCGCCATCACGGCCACGGCGAGCGCGATATCCCTGGGTCGCATGCATGCGAGCCTCGCCGGGCCCACTGTTCAGCACCAGCAAATTGGTCTACACCGACCGTGTAGCATCGCTGCATGATCGAGCTGAGCAGGCTGAAGGCCCTCGACGCGCTCGCCCGCTGTGGCACGGTTCACGCGGCCGCCGCCGCCCTGTGCCTCACGCCGAGCGCGATCTCCCAGCAGCTCGCGAAGCTCGAACGCGAGACCGGCACCAAACTGTGCGAAAAAGACGGCCGCGGGCTTCGCCTCACGGACGCCGGCCGGGTCCTCGCCGCGAACGCCGTGGCCATCCTCGACCAGCTGGAGCAGGCCGAGGCGGCGCTGGCCGCCCACCACACCACCGTCTCGGGCCGGGTCACGATCGCGTCGTTCGCGACCGCCTGCCGTGCGCTGCTCCCGCATGCCCTCGCCGCCCTCGGCAACGACCACCCGGCGCTCACCACTTCACTGATCGAGGTGAATCCGTATGAGGCGGTGGCCGCCGTGTCGCGCGGGGCGGCCGACATCGCGGTGCTCGACGACTGGCCCGAGATCGGGCTCGACCTGGCCGGCTTGTCCTATGTGGAGCTGGGCCTGGACATCGCGGACCTCATCGTCCCTTCCGGGCACCGCCTCGCCGCATCGACCACCACCGACCTCGCCCAGGTGCGAGGAGAGCGCTGGATCGCCTCGCCGCCCCACACCATCTGCCACGATTGGCTTTTGCGGGTGCTACCGGGGGTCGCGCCCGACTATCTCGTCGGCGAGTTCGAGACCCAGCTCACGCTCATCGCGGCCGGGCTGGGCGTCGCGCTCATTCCGCGTCTGGCCCGCACCGGCCTGCCCGACGGCGTGACCGCCATCAATGTGGATCCGACGCCCGTGCGGCGGGTGATTGTGGCGTGGCGCAGCTCCTCGGCCGCCCGCCCGGCGATCCGAGCGGCGACCGAGGCGCTGCAAAACGCGTGGGATCAGCGGACTTCCAGCAGGTCCACCACGAAGATGAGGGTCTCGCCCGGCTTGATGGCCGCACCCGCGCCCCGGTTGCCGTAGCCCAGGTGCGGCGGGATGGTCAGCTTGCGCCGCCCGCCGACGCGCATGCCCTGCACGCCCTCGTCCCACCCCTGGATCACACGGCCCGCGCCCAGCGGGAAGGTGAACGGGCTCCCCCGGTTCCATGAGGCGTCGAACTCCTCGCCGGTCGAGTGAGCCACTCCAACGTAATGCACGACGACCTGTCGGCCGGCCGTGGCCTCGGCGCCCGCACCCACCTGAAGGTCCTCGATCTGCAGGTCGGCCGGCGGCGGGCCCTCGGGAAAGTCGATCTCTGGCTTGGAGTTGGTCATCTGATCAGCTTACGGGTTGTCGAACAACGCACTTACCGACTCCCCGTCGTGGATCCGCCGCATGGCCTCTGCCAGCGCCGGTGCGATTGACAAAACCTTCAGCTTTGGTACCACTTCGTCGCGCGCGATCGGGACCGTGTTCGTGCAGACTATCTCCAACACGTCGTCCTGCTCACCGATCCGCCGCAGTGCCCCGTTCGAAAACAGGCCATGCGTGCACGCCACCCGGATCGAGCGGGCGTTGCGCTCGCGAAGCCGGTCCAGCAGCTCGATGAGCGTGCTGCCCTTGACGATTTCATCATCGAGCACGATCACGTCACGTCCCTCTATGTCGCCGATCACCGCGCTGATCTCGACCCGGTCGGCGAACCGCTGTTTGGCGCCGGCCGCCACACTCACGCCGAGCATGCGCGCAAACGCCGCCGCCTCCTTGGCGTTGCCCAGATCCGGGGAGACGACCGTAACGTTGGACAGGTCATACTGCCGGAAGTGCGCGGCCAGCTCGCGCAGCGCGTGCAGATGGTCCACGGGCACGCTGAAAAACCCGTGGATCTGCGGAGAGTGCAGGGTCATCGCCAGCACCCGATGCGCGCCCGCCGTCGCGAGCAGATCGGCCACCAGCCGCCCGCCGATCGAGATGCGCGGCGCGTCCTTCTTGTCGGAGCGCGCATACGAATAGTGCGGTAGCACCACCGTGATGCGGGCGGCGCTCGCGCCCCGGGCGGCGTCGAGCATGAGCAACAATTCGACCAGATGCTCCTGCACCGGCCGGACCAACGGCTGGATCAAAAACACGTCCCGCTCGCGACAATTCGCCTGGAGCTGGACTTCAAGGCAGTCATTGGCGAACCGCTGCACGCGCACGGGATGCAGTGGCGCGCCCAGATGGGCGCAGATTTCTCGGGCTAGCTCGGGATGGGCACTTCCGCTGAAGACCGCGATCTCCTTCACGTGCCCGAACACTACCGCCCCAGCCCCACCGCCCACGGACCGGCCGCCCACCGCCACAAGCCCACAGCACCCCAATCCGCCCAACCACGGCACAGTCGGCCGCCCTCCCACCGAGCACGGCCCACCGCCACAAGCCCACAGCGCACGGAATCCGCCGGAATTTAGCCCACCACCGCCGCGACCCCGGCTCGCTGCAGGTCACGCCCGGCAAAGGCGACCGATCCGGCGGGCGTCTCGTCACACTTGACCGGGCCTAGCCTTCCAAGCCGTCCGGGATCTGCGGTCGACGCCGGCGCGAGAGGCGCACGCCTAAAAGCCCAAGCATGCACTCAAGGTCCTCGAATCGGCGCTAGGGCGGGCGCCGTCGCCATGGCCGCGGTCCGGGCCACGGCCTGGGCGGATGCTCGGCCTGCTCACCTTGGCCACCTCGGTCTATCGACCGAAACCAAAATCTGCCAGATGCGCCCTAGCCGGCAAGCACGGCCAGCGCTTCCTCCACCGTGAACGCGCCCGCATAGAGCGCCTTTCCCGTGATGACGCCCTCGACCCCGACCGGCTCCAGCGTGGCCAACGCCCGCAGATCGTCCAATGTGGACACACCGCCGCTCGCGATAACGGGTGCATCCGTTGCGGCGCACACGTCGCGCAGCAGTTGCAGATTGGGCCCCTGCATCGTGCCGTCCTTGTGGATGTCGGTCACCACATAGCGCGCGCAGCCCGCCTTGTCGAGCCTTTCGAGCACCTCATACAGGTCGCCACCGTCACGTGTCCAGCCCCGCGCCGAAAGCATGCGCCCGCGCACATCCAACCCGACCGCGACCCGATCGCCGAACTCGCCCACGACCCGGTCGCACCACTCCGGATCCTCCAGCGCCGCCGTGCCGATGTTGACCCGCGCCGCACCCGTCGCGAGCGCCCGGCGCAGCGAGTCGTCGTCGCGGATGCCGCCCGACAGCTCGACCTTCACGTCCAGCCGGCCCACGACATCGGCGAGCAGCTCGGCGTTGGACCCGCGCCCGAACGCCGCGTCGAGGTCCACCAGGTGGATCCACTCCGCACCGCGCTCCTGGAAGTCCATGGCCGCGGCGAACGGGTCGCCGTATGACGTCTGCCGGGCCGCGTCGCCCTGCACCAGCCGCACGGCCTGTCCATTCGCGACATCCACCGCGGGAAGCAGCGTGAGCGCCATTTCTACGATCCCCTTCGATCAAAGGCCACGATCACCAACACCGGCAGCGCGAGCATGAACAGCAGGCTGAGCGCCACCTTCAACGCCAACGAGGGCACCACGCTCCAGATGACGACCAGGATCAGCAGCGCCAGCACGCCGACGAACGCCCGCTGCCCAGGCGAGCGCCGCGCGAACAGCCGCCCGGAACTGCGCTGCCGCAACTTCTGCAGCGTCACCCGCCGCCACAACTCCCGCCGCCGCAGCCGTTTCGCCGCCCGTGCCGCCTCCTGCTCGCGCGCGGCCTGCATCCGCAGCTCCCGCTCCGCGCGGCGCTGCTTGCGCACCTTAGCCATGAACGGAGGCCACCCAGTTGCGCAGCAGGGCGGCGCCCACGGCCCCGGACTTCTCCGGGTGGAACTGGGTCACGGCCAGCGGCCCGCGCTCGGCCGCCGCCACGAACGTGGCCGACTCGTGCGTGGACGTGGTCACCAGCGCCACACTGTCCAATTCGGCGTTTGGGGTCACCGCGTAGGAGTGCACGAAGTATGCCCGCGCATCGGCCGCGATCCCCTCGAACAACACGGACGAGGAAGGCGCGTCGAGCAGGTTCCACCCCATGTGCGGCACACGCCGCGCGGCAAGCCGGGTCACGCTGCCGGGCAGCAGGCCCAGCCCCTTGGTCACGACCCCGTGCTCCTCACCCGACTCGAACATGATCTGCATGCCGACGCAGATGCCCAGCACCGGGCGCCCGGCCGCCACCCGCTCGGCGATCACCGGCCCGGCCGCGAGCGCCTCGACGCCCGCCATGCACGCCGCGAACGCGCCCACTCCCGGCACCACGAGCCCATCGCACGCCACCGCAGCGTCCAAATCGGACGTCACCGTGACCGACGCGCCCGTCGCCGCGAGCGCCCGCTCCGCCGAGCGCAGGTTGCCCGACCCGTAATCGAGCACCACCACCGACGTCATAACGCCGCCCCCATAAGCGAAGCCGAACCCAGATTGCCCAACCCGCAATCGAGCACCACCACCGACGTCACAACGCCCCCTTCGTCGAGGGGATCCCGCCACCCACGATGGCCACGGCCTCACGCAACGCCCGCGCGACCGCCTTGAACTGCGCCTCCACCACGTGGTGCGCATCGGGTCGCTGCCCGGGGCGAGCGGCCCGCAAGACGTTGACATGCAAGGTGATTCGCGCCGTGAACCCGAACGACTCGAAGATGTGCCGCGTCATGCTGGTCGGATAGACCGGCCCGATGTATGGCGCGAGGTCCATCGGCTCGTCGTGCACCACGTAGGGCCGCCCCGACAGGTCCACGGCCGCCTGCACGAGCACCTCGTCCATCGGGATCACCGCGTCGCCGTAGCGCCGGATGCCCGCCTTGTCGCCCAGCGCCTGCGCGAACGCCTCGCCCAGTGCGAGCGCCGTGTCCTCCATGGTGTGATGCGCGTCGATCTCAAGGTCGCCCTCGGTGTGCACGGTCAGGTCGAACCCGCCGTGCCGCGCGATTTGATTCAGCATGTGGTCGTAGAACCCGACGCCCGTGCTGATGTCGGCCCGCCCCGTCCCGTCGAGGTCGATCTCCACCTTGACCGACGTCTCCTTGGTGGCCCGCTCGACCCGCCCGACCCTGCTCACGCCAACTCCTTCATCGCCGCGAGAAACGCACTCGTCTCGTCGGGCGTGCCCGCGGTCACCCGCAGCCAGCCGCTCAGCCCGACATCTCGCACCAGCACGCCTCGATCCAGCAACGCCTGCCACACCGCCCGCTGATCCTCGAACCGCCCGAACAACACGAAGTTGGCATCGGAATCGGCCACCGTCAAGCCCATTTCCCGCAGCTCGCGCACGATCCGGTCGCGCTGCGCCTTGAGCTCGTCGACGGTCTCCAGCAGCGCACCGGCATGCGCCAGCGCCGCCCGCGCCGCCGCCTGGGTCAGCGCCGACAGGTGGTAGGGCAGGCGCACCAGCTGCACAGCGTCCACAATGGACGGATCGGCGGCGAAGTAGCCCACCCTGGCTCCCGCGAAGGCGAAAGCCTTGCTCATGGTCCTGGTGACAACCAGTTGGGGGTACCGGTCGAGCAGCGTCAGCGCCGACGCCGTGCCCGGTCGGCGGAACTCCGCGTAGGCCTCGTCGACGACCACGATCCCCTGCCGCTCTTCGAGCACGGCCTGCGCCACGGCCGGGTCGAGCGCCGTGCCCGTCGGATTGTTGGGCGAACACAGGAAGGTCACATGCGGCCGGTGCGCCCGCACCTGCTCCACCACCCGAGAGGCGGTCAACCCGAAGTCGCCGTCGCGCCCGCCGTCGACCCACGTGGTCGCCGTGCCCACCGCGAGCAACGGATGCATCGAATAGGCCGGCCCGAACCCGAGCGCCACCCGCCCCGGCCCCGCGAACGCCTGCAACAGCTGCTGCTGCACCTCATTGGACCCGTTGGCCGCCCACACCCGGTCGGCGCCGAGCCCATGCCCGAGATAGTCCGCCAGATCCTTGCGCAACTCCACCGAGTCGCGATCGGGATAGCGGTTGAGCCCGGTGACCTCGTCGGCGACCGCCTTGGCCACCGCCTGCGCCACATGCGGCGGCAGCGGATAGGAATTTTCGTTGGTGTTCAACCGAACCGGCACGTCGATCTGCGGCGCCCCGTAGGCCGTCAACCCCCGCAACTCCGCGCGCAGCAACTCTCTCACGCCACACCATCCTCGATCAGCGCACCGACGGCCCTCGACCCGCGCAACTCCCTCACGACCGGAACCTCGCAGACACGGCCTGCCCGTGCGCCGGCAGGTCTTCCACATTGGCCAGCGTGACCACGTGATGCGCCACGTCCTTGAGCGCCGCCTCGTCGTATTCAACGATGTGCACGCCGCGCAGGAACGACTGCACGCTCAGCCCGCTGGAGTGCCGGGCACACCCGCCCGTCGGCAGCACGTGGTTGGACCCCGCGCAGTAATCCCCAAGGGACACGGGCGAATAGGGCCCCACGAAGATGGCGCCCGCGCTCGTCACCCGATCGGCGACGGCTCGCGCGTCGCGTGTCTGGATTTCCAGGTGCTCGGCCGCGTAGGCGTTGACCACGGCCAGCCCCTGGTCCAGCGACGACACCAGCACCGTGCCCGATTGCGGCCCGCTCAGCGCGGCCGCGATCCGCTCCATGTGCTTGGTCTGCGCCACCTGCGCCCGCAGCTCCTCGTCCACCGCGTCGGCCAACTCCGCCGACGTCGTCACCAGGACGCTCGCCGCGAGCGGATCATGCTCGGCCTGGCTGACCAGGTCGGCGGCCACGTGCACCGGGTCGGCCGTGTCGTCGGCCAGGATGGCGATCTCGGTCGGCCCGGCCTCGGCGTCGATGCCGACCACGCCGCGCACCAACCGTTTCGCGGCCGTCACCCACACGTTGCCCGGCCCGGTGATCAGGTCGACCGGCGCGCACTCCTCGGTGCCGTAGGCCAGCATCGCGATCGCCTGTGCCCCGCCGACCGCGTAGACCTCCTCCACACCGAGCAGCGCGCAGGCGGCAAGCACGCGCGCGTCGGGCAGGCCCGTCTCCTTCTGCGGCGGGCTGCACACCACGAGCTCCTTGACGCCCGCGACCTGTGCGGGCACCACGTTCATCACGACCGTCGACGGATACATCGCCAATCCGCCGGGCACGTAGAGCCCCACCCGCGACACCGGAATCCACCGCTCGGTCACCGTGCCGCCGGGCACCACCTGGGTGACCACCTCGCGCCGGCGCTGATCCTCGTGGACCTTGCGCACCCGCGCGATCGCCTCCTCAAGCGCGGCCCGCACGTCGGAATCGAGCCCGACATCGGTCACGGGCACCCGGAACCGCTCCAGATCGACCCCGTCGAAGCGCAGTGTGGCCTGGCGCACGGCGGCCGCGCCATGGTCGCGAACCGCCTCGACCAACGGGCGGATCTGCTCGACCGCATGGGACACGTCGAACTGCGCGCGCGGCAGGATGCGTCTCGGATCGGTCGTTTTCCCACGTAGGTCGATGCGGCTCAACACGGGGGAAAGTCTAGTTCGCCGGTCCGACAAAGCCTGGCGAGATGCCCAGCGATTGGGACAGTAGGCTTCGAATGTGACCGGCACGCTTCCCCTGTTCCCCCTCGGGACGGTGCTGTTCCCTGGCCTGGTGCTGCCGCTGCACATCTTCGAGGATCGATGGCGTCAGCTGATCCGGCACCTGCGCGACATGCCCGACGGCACGCCGCGCGAGTTCGGCGTGGTGGCCATCGACCGCGGGCTGGAGGTGCTGCCGCCACCACACAACGGGATCACCACGTCCGAGGTGGTCGTGCACGAGGTCGGCTGCGTCGCGCAGATCCGCCAGATCACCGAGCACGCCGACGGGCGGTTCGACATCGTCACGGTCGGCGCGCGCCGGTTCCGGATCACCGGCTTCCTGCCGACCCCGCAGCCCTACCCCATCGCCGGCGTCGAATATCTGCCCGAGCCGCCCGCCGACGCGGCCGCCATCGAGCTTGCCCCGCGCGTGCTCGCGCGCTTCCGCGAATACCTGAGCGTGCTGCGCGGTGGGGCCGACGATCAGCTCCCGGCCGACCCGGTCGTCCTGTCCCACCTCGTCGCGGCGACCTCCGCGCTGACCGTCGCCGACCGGCAGGCCCTGCTGAGCGCGCCCGACACGGCGACCCGCCTGCTCGCCGAGCTCAAGCTGCTGGCCCGCGAGACGGCCCTGCTGGCGGAGATCCGGGCGGTTCCGGCCACCCTGGCCCAGCTTGGCCCGGCTCCGACGATGAACTAGGCGGCGTGTGGCCGGGCCACGGCTGGTGCCAGCCCTGCGCGGGATCGGGCGGCGGCACGGGCAATTGCGACGCTTCCGCCATCGCCTCGTATTCCTCCTCCTCCCGGCGCCGCAGGCTCGGCCAACGTGACCACCCGGCGAGCACCGCATAGCTGATGACCGCACCGAGCGCGGGCACGAGCAGGTCGCCGCCCCGCGTGGTCACGCACTGATCCGTATATGGCACACACGTCTTCGTGCTTGTCGCCGACAGTTCCGGCGGCCGCTGCACGATCGCGTCCATGGGCGCCGCGGCTAGCCGCTCCTCGTATCCGGACGCGCCGATCTGCGTGCCCACAACCCAGGCCAGAAACCCCGCCCCGACCGCGCCCACGGTGACCGCGAACAGCTGGATCGGCCCGCGCCACGCCCGCGCGATCACCCACACCGCCACCGAGACCACGATCCCGAAGATCAACCCGAGGATGGCGAACCACCCGTCCTGTGCCACCTGCTGCTCGGGGTCGGGGGCGATGTAGGCCAGCCCACCCTGAACCTTCCTCAGGGGCAGTGGCGGCGCCACGAGGTACCAGATGAATCCAAGAAGAACCCCGAGGATGGCTGTGGCGAGTGCCACCACCAGCCCGAAGATCAGCTCACGGCCCCTATCACGGCGCATCCGTAGATCGTATGCGGTGGGGCTGTCGCCGGACCCGGCGCCCATGGCCTAGGGTTGGCCAACATGGGGAGCCGGTCTTTCGTACACCTGCACGTGCACACCGAGTACTCCATGTTGGACGGTGCGGCCCGGCTGAAGTCGCTGTTCTCCGAGACCGCGCGGCTGGGCATGCCCGCCCTGGCGATGACCGACCACGGCAATATGTATGGCGCCTACGACTTCTACAAGCAGGCGGTCGGCGCGGGCGTCAAACCCATCATCGGCGTAGAGAGTTACTTGACGCCTAACACGTCCCGGTTTGAGCGCACTCGCGTGCGCTGGGCGGAGGGCGGCGAAAACGACGTTTCCGGTGGCGGCGCATACACGCACATGACGATGCTCGCGGCCGACGCCGACGGGCTGCGCAACCTGTTCCGGATGCAGTCGCTGTCGAGCCTGGAGGGCTATTTCTACAAGCCGCGCGCCGACCGTGAGCTCCTGCACACCTACGGCAAGGGACTGATCACCACGACCGGGTGCCCGTCCGGTGAGATCCAGACCTGGCTGCGCATCGGCGACTTCGAGAAGGCGTGCGCATCGGCCGGAGAGTTCCAAGACATCTTCGGGGCGGACAACTTCTACCTCGAACTGATGGACCACGGCCTGAGCATCGAGACTCGGGTCCGCCAGGATCTACTCAGGCTGGGCAAGCGTCTGGGGCTCAAACCGGTGGCCACCAACGACTTGCACTACACGTTCGCCGGCGACGCCGACGCGCACGAGGTGCTGCTGTGCGTCCAAAGTGGATCGACTCTGGCCGATCCGAAGCGGTTCAAGTTCGACGCGCGCGACTTCTATCTCAAGTCGCCCGACGAGATGCGGGCGCTGTGGGACGCCGAGGTGCCGGGCGCGTGCGACAACACCCTGGAGATCGCCGAGCGGATCGGTGACTACAAAGAGGTGTTCGCGTCCCGCGACCTGATGCCCTCTTTCCCCGTACCAGAAGGATATTCGGAAGAGACCTGGTTGAGAGAGGAAGTCCACCGCGGCCTTCGGGAGCGTTTCCCCGGCGGCGTTCCGGAGGACAGACTACGCCAGGCCGACTACGAGCTCGACGTCATCTGCAAGATGGGCTTCCCCGGCTACTTCCTCGTCGTGGCCGACCTGTGCGCGTACGCGCGCAAGGAGGGCATCCGGGTCGGGCCGGGCCGCGGTTCGGCGGCTGGCGCGCTGATCGCCTACGCGCTGCGCATCACCGAGCTCGATCCGATGGCGCACGGCCTGCTGTTCGAGCGGTTCCTCAACCCCGAGCGCGTGTCGATGCCCGACATCGACATGGACTTTGACGAGCGTCGGCGCGGCGACATGATCCGTTACGCCACCGAGCGGTGGGGCGAGGAGCGGGTCGCGCAGATCATCACGTACGGCACCATCAAGGCCAAGGCCGCCATCAAAGACGCGGCCCGCGTGCTTGGCTACCCGTTTGCCATAGGCGACAAGATAACCAAGGCGATGCCCCCGCCCGTGATGGGCAAGGACATCCCGCTGAGCGGGATCTTCGACGCCAACCACCCGCGCTATCCCGAAGCGGTCGAATTCCGCGCGCTCTACGAGTCCGACGCCGACACCAAGAAGGTGGTCGACACCGCCAAGGGGCTCGAAGGCCTTAAGCGCCAATGGGGTGTGCACGCGGCCGGCGTGATCCTGTCCGGCGAGCCGCTGATGGACGTGCTGCCCATCATGAAGCGCGAGCAGGACGGCGCCATCATCACCCAGTGGGACATGGGCGCATGCGAGTCCATCGGCCTGCTCAAGATGGACTTCCTGGGCCTGCGCAACCTCACCGTGATGGACGACTGCCTGGAAGGCATCAAGGCCAACCGCGAGAAAGACCTTGTGCTGGAAGAGCTTCCGCTCGACGACAAGCCCACCTACGAGCTGCTGGCCCGCGGTGACACCCTCGGGGTGTTCCAATTGGACGGTGGGCCGATGCGCTCGCTGCTGCGCTCGATGGTGCCCGACAACTTCGAAGACATCTCGGCCGTGCTCGCGCTCTATCGCCCCGGCCCGATGGGCGCCAACGCGCACAACGACTATGCCGACCGCAAGAACAACCGCAAACCCGTTGTGCCCATTCACAAAGAGCTTGAGGAGCCGCTGTCCGAGATCCTGGGCGACACCTACGGCCTTATCGTCTACCAGGAGCAGGTCATGGCGATCGCGCAGAAGCTCGCGGGCTACTCGCTGGGCGCCGCCGACCTGCTCCGGCGCGCGATGGGCAAGAAGAAGAAGGAGATTCTCGACAAGGAATACATCCCGTTCTCCGAGGGCATGCGCAGCAACGGTTATTCCGACGAGGCGATCAAAACCCTTTGGGATATCCTGGTACCGTTCTCGGACTACGCCTTCAACAAGGCGCACACCGCCGGTTACGGTCTGGTCTCCTACTGGACGGCCTATCTCAAGGCCAACTATCCGGCCGAATACATGGCCGCGCTGCTCACCAGCGTCGGCGATGACAAGGACAAGTCCGCGGTCTACCTGGCCGAGTGCCGCCGCATGGGCATCAAGGTGCTGCCGCCCGACGTCAACGCCTCGCGCGCCCGCTTCTCGGCCGTGGGCGACGACATCCGGTTCGGCCTCGCCGCCGTGCGCAACGTGGGCGCCAACGTCGTGGAGGCGATCGTCCGCGCCCGCAAGGAAAAGGGCGCCTTCACCGACTTCTACGACTTCCTGCGCAAGGTCGATGCCGTGGCGTGCAACAAGCGCACCATCGAGTCGCTCATCAAGGCCGGCGCGTTCGACTCGCTCGGCCACACCCGCAAGGGTCTGCTGTCCGTGCACGCCGATGCCATCGACTCCTACATGGACGTCAAGCGCAACGAGGCGGTCGGCCAGTTCGACCTGTTCGGGTCCTTCTTCGGCGAGGAAAACGGTGGCGTGGCCGCACCCAGCGTCATCACCAACCCGCCCATCCCAACCAGCGAGTGGGACAAGTCCGACCTGCTCATGTTCGAGCGCGAGATGCTCGGCCTCTACGTCTCCGACCACCCGCTCTTCGGCCTCGAACGCCTGCTGTCCAACGCCGCCGACATGTCCATCGCCGCTCTGTCGGAGGAGGGCAACGTGCCCGACGGCGCGGTGGTCAACCTCGCCGGCATCCTGTCCGGTGTGCAGCGCCGGATCACCAAGCAGGGCAAGGCGTGGGCATCGGCCACATTGGAGGATCTGGACGGCGCGGTCGAAGTCCTGTTCTTCCCCAACACTTATGAGCTAATCGGGCAATACATCGCCGAGGACGCGATCGTCGTGGTCAAGGGCCGGGTCGACCGGCGCGACGACCAGGCGCGCGTCATGGCGATGGACATGTCGCTGCCCGACACCAACGTCAGCGCCAGCGACGAGGCTCCGATCGTGGTGACCCTGCAGGCGACCCGCTGCACCCCGCCGATCGTCAACAAGCTCAGCGATGTGCTCAAGCAACATCCTGGCCAGGTCGAGGTTCATCTGCGGTTGATGGTGGGCCCTAAATCCACCCTGTACCGCCTCGGCCCGCAGCGCGTCGACGCCAGCACCGCCCTCATGGCCGACCTCAAGGCCCTGCTGGGCGCGGGAGCCGTCGGCTTCGGCCGCTGACCGCCCGGCCGTTGCGGTCGTCTCCCGCCTCGCTACGGGCTTGCCGGCCTTTCACATCGCGGTGCGTTGGGAGCGAGAAGCAGGGTGACCATGCCGACGACGAAGGACATCACGCCGAGCAGGGCGGCCTGGACAGTGTCATGGAAAACATGGCCCATAGAGTAGGGCCATGGCGCACTACAGCAGGATCTCTCAAATCGTGATCGACGTGCCGGGCGGCCTGCACGCTCGCGAGGTCGAGTTCTGGCAGGCCGCCACGGGCAGCCCGCACAAGCGGCACGAGCGCTTCCCGGAGTTTCACAGCGCCATGCTGCCGGGCGACGACATGGGCCTGCTGATCCAGCATCTACAGGAGGGCGAGAGCCGCGTCCACGTCGACATCCACACCGACGACGTGGAGGCCGAGGTCGCACGGCTGGAAGCGCTTGGCGCGCAACGTGTCCAGCAGGTGAACCACTGGTGGGTCATGCGCGACCCGGCGGGGCTGCCGTTCTGCGTCCTCCCGGACACCACCGAGGCCATGCAGGCGCACAACGCCCAACTCTGGGAATGAGCACCGGCCAGGTCACTCGGGGCAGCCTGGACAGGCCGTTCAGTCGATACGGGCCATCCGGCCCGATCGCCATGATGTACCGGTGACGGCGGTGTCGAGAACGATCTATCTGGCGCGTAAAGGCCTTACGGAGTTGCCAGAGGAAGTTCCCGACGCCAGCTATGCCGAGGCTCTCGTGCTCTACGGCAATTCGCTACGCCGGTTGCCGCCGGCCATCGGAAGGCTGCGCAACCTGCGCCGCCTGGATCTTTCCGGGAACGATCTGACCGCCCTTCCCCCGGAGATCGGCCGACTTTTCCAGCTTCGCGAGCTGGATCTGGGCGGCAACGCCCTCACCGAGCTGCCGTCCGAGTTGGGTTCGCTTCGCCAGCTGGAGCTGCTCGACCTGCGCGAGAACCGGCTCACCACACTGCCCGCCTCGCTCGCGCCATTGCTGGAGACAGGGCAGCTGACCTTGCGACTGCACGGCAATCCGCTGGCCGAACCGATTCTCGATCTTTGGCGGCGCGGTGGCGCGCAACTGGCCGCATATCTGCGGAGTCTTGGCGACGGCATCCCGCAGTACGAGGCCAAGGTCCTGCTCGTCGGGGAGGGCAATGTGGGCAAGACCTCGCTGGTGGCCGCGCTGCGGCGGGAGGAGTTCGTCAACGGGAGGCCGACGACGCACGGCATCCAGATTCGCGAGCTGACCGTCCCCCATCCCCGCCTCGACGTCGACATGGTCCTTCGCGCCTGGGATTTCGGCGGCCAGGAGGTCTATCGGGTCACCCATCAGTTCTTCTTCAGCCGACACGCCATCTACCTCGTTGTATGGCACGCCCGGGAGGGGCAGGAGCAAAACGAGGTCGAGGCGTGGCTGCGCCGCATCCGGCTGCGTACCGGATCGGATGCGATCGCTTTCGTGGTGGCCACCCATGCCGCCGAGCGCCAACCGGAGCTCGACTATCCGCGGCTGAAATCGGAGTTCGGCGCCCTGCTGGCGGGCGAGTTCGCGGTGGACAGCCGGACCGGCGCGGGCCTGGCGCGACTGCGGTCGGCCGTGGCGCAATTCGGCTCGCAGCTACCGCAGATGGGGCAGATCTTCAGCACGCGGTGGGCGGCCGCACGGGATGCGGTGATGTCCATCGCCGGTGAGCGACCGCAGGTGACGTTCGACGAGTTCGAAAAGCTGTGCTTGGCCGCCAGAGTGGGCGAGAACGAGGTGTCCTCCTTCGCCGAACTGCTGCACGAACTCGGCCAGATCATTTATTACGGCGACGATGACGGGCTTCGGGACATCGTCGTGCTCAATCCCGAGTGGCTGACCCGTGCGATCAGTTACGTGCTGGAGGATGCGAAAGTGCGCGCCAACGGGGGCGTGCTGGACCATCTGGATCTGCGCATGATTTGGGGGCAGAACGCCGAGCTCGGGCAGTACGACGTCACCCATTATCCGTTCTTCTTGCGGCTCATGGAGAAGTTCGACGTCTCCTATCGGCTGGTGCATGACCACCACCGCAGCCTCGTGGCCCAGCTGGTTCCGTTCGAACGGCCACCGTTGCCGTGGGAGCCGTCCGACCCTGTCGCCGACGGCAAACGGGTCCTGCGCCTCGTCTGCGAGCTGGGCGAACCGGCACCACCGGGCCTGGTGGCCTGGCTGACGGTCCGCCACCATGACGCGACCACCAGCAGGCATTGGCGGCACGGCGTGTTCCTGCGCCACCCGATCGAGGAGTACGACTCCGAGGCGCTTGTCGAGCTCAAAGGAGACCGGACGCTGGCGATAGAGGTGCGGGCGCCGTCCCCCGATCTGTTCTTCAACGTGCTGCGCGACAGCGTCGAGGGGCTCATTGCCAGGCGGTGGCCGGGCCTGCCGTTCGCGCTTCACGTGCCGTGCCCGGTTGCCGGGTGCACGGGCCGGTTCCCGCTCGAAGGGCTGCTCCGCTACCGCGAAAGGGCAAGCACCGCAAGAAATGCCGGGAGGAGCACAGCATCCGGCGTCGTCGTGGGGGCGGAGCGGTTCGAGCTGACCTACCCCTGCCTGAACTGCCAGCGTGATCACGACGTCAACGAACTGCTCACGGGCTTCTCGCTGCACCCTGGCCCGCTGAGCGAACGGCTCGACCTGCTCGCCGACCAGATCGGCAACATGCGCGACGGCGTGGAACGCCTCGCCGTGCAGGCGGGGATCTCGGCCGCGTACGCCGCCGACACCGCCAATCACCTGCGGCAATTGATCACAGCGGCCGGCCAAGAGGTGGTCGACTGTCCGCGGCTGTTCACGATCACCAAGGGCCGCTACACCGGCTTGAACCTGAAGCGGTTGAAGTTCGGATTCAGGCCGATCGAGGTGACACTCTGGTGCGAGCATCCCGGTTCCTGGCATCCGGTACCAGAAGCGCGCTACACGGTCGAACGCCGGGAACAATGGCTGGCCGCCATCGGCCCCTACCTCATCGTGACCCTCAAAGCGCTCAAGCTCTTGGTACCCATCACGATCTCCGTCGGCGAGATGACCGCGGCCGGGATCGCCGACATACGCAAGCAGCTCGACCTCATGGCGACGATCGTCGATCGCCTGCCGGTGCCGCAGGAGCCCCAGGCCGACCTCGCCCAGGCGTCAACCACGGCGCCGGGCTCGCTGACCCCCGCGGAGGGCAGCGCGCTGCGCGGCTTCCGGACGTTTCTGTTCGCCCAGGATCCCGCACGTCACTTCGGTGGCCTGTCCCGCCTCATGACCCCGACCGGGGAGTACATCTGGATCTGCACGGCTCACCGGCACCTGCACGACCCCGGCCTGCCGGAGATCCCGGAGACCTGAGCGGCACGCATCGCGGCCGAACACGAGCGGTCAGAGGTTGGCCATCATGGTCGCGGCCGCCGTGACCCACGCCCGCTTCGTGGTCGGCTGAAGCTGCGCGTAGTCGATTGAAGAACCGGTCTCCAGCGACGGGTCGAACGGCACGGTCACAACCGCCCGCGTGCGCGATGCGAAGTGCCGGCGCAGATCTTCCAGCATGGGCGAATGGCCGGGCATCGCGGACGACAGCACGGTCACCGCGTTGTTGGCGATCTCGCCGAGGCCTGTCTCGTGCAGCAGGTCGATCATCCAGTCGGCGGTGAAGGCCGCGTCCTCGCGCGGCACCGACGTGATAACCAGCTGATCGCACGCGCGCAGCACGGTCTGCCAGTTGGCGCTCTCCACGTTGTTGCCCGTGTCCACGCAGATGACGTCGTGGGTGCGGGACAGCAGCTCCAGCACCCGGCGCACCGTGTGCTGGTCGAGCCGCTGGGCGAAGCGCGGATTCTCTTCTCCCGCAAGCACATCGTAGGTCCCGTCCGACGCGTGCCGCAGGTAGTCGTCGAGCCGCTCGGCGACCTGGTGCCCCGCAAGTCCTTCCAGCTCAGCGAGATCGCGCAGCAGGTGCCGGATCGTGCGCGCGTGCCGGGCACTGCCCGCGCGCAACCCCAACGTGCCGCGCAGCTCGTTGTCGTCCCACGCGATCACGCCCCGCCCACGGGCCCCACCGATCGTCGCTGCCGCGAGCACGGTCGCGGTGGTCTTGTGCACCCCTCCCTTGGGGTTGGCGAAGGCCAGGATCTTCGGGCTGCGCAGCTCGCGCCGCAAAATGGCGTATTCCTGCTCCAGTTCGGACGGTGCCTGCGCGGGACGCCAGTCGTATTGCCCCGGCACCTGCGGCGCCGCGGGCGACTGCGGGATGCGGGCGCGGTCGAGCAGCAGGCGCCATCGCGGCGTTGGTTCGCCCTGCCAGCGCCGGTCCACCGCTGCGCCTCCCCACCTCATGTCGTCGAGTCACCACCCTATGCGTTCGCGAGAGCCGCAGCCATCCCTACTTAAGACCCATACGGGCCTATCTGAGGGTTCAACGACGCGGTTCGATGCTAGGCATTGGTGAAGCGGATACCACTGGTGAGACGCTCGGAACAACACTCGATGGGGTGGGCTTCGGCGACGCCGGACGGGGTGTCGGCGACTGCGGCGGGGCCGGTGCGGACGATGGCACGATGTCCTGCTGTTCGGGCAGCGGCGCAAGGAAGACCGCCTGGTCGAGGCGCAACACCTCGGGCGCGGGGTCGACCGCGCGCACCTCAGGCCGGGCCGCGATCTGATCGAGCGCCGCCGGCGTCGCGCGCACCACGGCCGCGTACACACAACTGCATCCGCTGCGGTAGGCAGCCGCCTCGGCCGCGGCCGTCGCCGCGCCCACCAGATAGGTCTGCCGCAACCTGCCTTCGGCCTCGACGGTTTCGCTCAGTTTCGCCGCGAGCCCCTTGAACTCGTTGGCCTCGGCTTCCTTGCGCGTCGCCACCTTCTGCATGCCCGCGAAGACGTCGTCGGGCAGGCGGAACGCCGGGATCTTCACGATCTGGGTCTGCGCGTTGGGCAGCTGGACCCGAGCATAGACCTCGGCCACCGAGACCCCGCCAAGCACCGGCGTGAGCCGATCGGCGGCCAGATAGGTGCGCAGGCTCACCAGGGCGTAGGTCTCGGCCGGCGCCGCCGGGCCGGTCTGCGTGAGCAGCGTCTTGAGCTCGCTGCGGCTGGTCGCCAGATAGGTGGGGATGGATTGACCCTGCGCCACTCCCACGTGGACGACCGGTTTGGCCGCGGGCGCCCGGCCGCCGGGTGCCTTGCTGTGGCTGGCCCACACCACGGTCACGAGCACGGCCGCGGATCCGGCCAGCGCCAGCGCGGTGATGACACGCAACCGCCAGCGCCCGGAACGGCCCCAGCCCGCGACCCGAGCCAGACCGCGCCCGAGCCGAGGCACGATTACCTCGTCCAGATGCCGCAAGACGCCCCTCATGACGTTCCTCCGCCGCGCTCCGGGACGAACGGCCGCCGATTCGCTCGGGGCAAGCCCTCGTTCATGACGCGCGCAGCAGGTCGAGCGCGTGGGCAAGATCGGCCGGGTACTCGCTGACGAACGTCACCTCATCACCGGTCGTCGGGTGCACAAAGGACAGTGCCCGCGCGTGCAGCCATTGCCGCTGCAGGCCGAGCCGGGCCGCGAGCGTGGGGTCGGCGCCGTAGGTCAGGTCGCCCACGCACGGGTGGCGCATCGCGGAGAAGTGGACCCGGATCTGATGGGTCCGGCCGGTTTCCAACCTCACGTCCACCAGGCTAGCGGCAGGAAACGCCTCAAGCGTGTCGTAATGGGTGACACTCGGCTTTCCACCCGACATCACGGCGAACCTGTAGTCATGGGTGGGATGCCGGTCGATGGGCGCGTCGACCGTCCCCCTCAAAGGATCCAATTGCCCTTGAACCACCGCGTGGTACCGCTTGTCGACCTCGCGGGTTTTGAACGCTCGCTTCAGAAAGCTATACGCATACTCGCTTTTGGCCACCACCATGACGCCCGTCGTGCCGACGTCCAACCGGTGCACGATGCCCTGACGCTCCGCCGCGCCACTCGTCGCGATGGTGTGCCCCATGCCCGCCAGCCCACCGATCACGGTTGGGCCGGTCCAACCCGGACTCGGGTGCGCCGCGACCCCGACCGGCTTGTCGACCACCGCGATGTCGTCATCGCTGTAGATGACGTCGAGCCCCTCGACCCTCTCCGCGATCACCTCGGGCGCGGTCGGTGGCGCGGGCAGCACCACGTCGAGCCAGCTTCCCCCGGTCACCTTCTCCGACTTGGCCCCGGGCTGCCCGTCGACCAGGACGTCACCGCTTTCGACCAGGTTGGCCGCCACCGTGCGGGACAGTCCAAAGAGGCGGGACACCGCCTGATCGAGGCGCATCCCATCGAGCCCGTCAGGTATCGGCAGCGTTCTTTTATCCGCCATTTTTTTCTTTTATGCGAGTACCGTCGCGGTGCCTACCAAGCAGCTCAAGGAGAACAGCCAGCACGACCCCGCTCACGAGGGCCATGTCGGCGACGTTGAAGATCGGCCACACCTGACCGTGCGGGTCGAACAGGCTGAAGAAGTCGACCACGTGCCCGTGGAACGGGGCCGGGGCACGGAAGAGGCGGTCCACCAGGTTGCCCAGCGCGCCGCCGAGCACCAGCCCGAGCGAGATCGCCCACGGCATCGAGCGCAGCGTGCGCGCCATCCATCCGATCCAGACCACGACCCCGAGCGTGATGATCGGGAACACGAACGTGAAGTCGCGGAACAGGCTGAACGCCGCGCCCGCGTTGCGGGTAAGCGACAGGTAGAGCGCGCCGCCCAGCAGCTTGACCGGCTCGGCCGGGTCGAGCAGCTTCGTCGCGAGCTCCTTGCTGGCCAGGTCGAGCACCAGCGCGACCGCCGCCACCACGGCGAGCCAGACCTGTGCGCCACGGCGCGCACGGGGCCTGCTGTCACCCTGCCGCTCCTGTGACTCCACAGTGGACTGAACCATCTATCGCCGCTCTTCCAGTTGCTTGCAGGACACGCACAGTGTGGCAGACGGGAACGCGGCCAGGCGCTCGACCGGGATCGGGTTGCCGCACCGCTCGCAGTAGCCGTAGGTGCCCTCGTCGAGCCGCTCCAGCGCGCGCTCGACCTGGTTGACCCGCTCCAGGATGGCGTTGGCCAGCGTGATCTCCTGCTCGCGCTCGAAGGTCTTCGTGCCCGTGTCGGCCTGATCGTCGCCTGCCGAGTCGGTCAGCCGGTCGCGCTGCAGCTCGGTGATCTCGGTAAGCGTCTGGTCATACTCCTCTTGGAGCTCGTCGCGGCGCGCGGTCAGGGCCAGCCTGATCTTCTCGGTCTCGGCGGCGCTGCGCGTGCCCTTCTTCCCGCCGTCGGCGGGCTTGGACTGCTCGGCCGGAGCCTTGCCCGCGGCGCGGCTGGCGGTCTTGGATTCAGCAGGTTTGACCATCGTCGCTCCCTCGGCCGGCTGGGTCTCAGCGGACTTCGCGGCCCTCGGTTTTGCCTGAACGGGGGGCTCGGCCGCGGATTTCTTCGCCGCCGCCGGCTTGCTTTTCGCGGCGGCCGGCTTGGCCGCCGTGGTTGGTGCTGACTTGTGGGCACGCGTCTTTGCGGATCCGGCATCGTCTGCGGCACTGTGTTTCGTCGCGGCGGTGCCGTTGCCCTTGCTCGTGCGTGCTGCCCGCTCTGCCATGGCTCCCCCACATGCAAAACGCCGTGCGCGGCTTCCGCCGCGCACACGTAGATAGGGTGGCAAGGATACGGAACGTATGAACGCTCCACAAACCTGCCACGCGTTGTGTGTGTAGTTGGTCGGGTATTCGCCCGAAAAATTGTTAAAAGGGAAGATACCACCTAATTGCCGCGTTCAACGCCGTCTTCCCCGAACCAGCGGGCAAGTCTTCCCCGCCTGGATACCGCCCTTAAACGTCGCTCCGCCTCATCTCGTACCTCATCCGTCGTCACGATCAACAGGCTGTCCCCGGTCTTGAGCCTCGTGTCCCGCCCCGGCACGAATCCGACCCCGTCGCGCAGCACGAGGGTGACCGCGGCCCCGACCGGGAGCCGCAGCTCATCGAGGTGCACACCGGCCAACTGCGATCCCGGCGGCACATCGAGCTGAAGCAGGTCGGCACGCATCCGCTCCAGTGGCGCGGTCTCCACCCGCAGCTCGGTCGCCTCCTCGGGCGCCCCGACGCCGAGCCATGCCGCGGCCGTGGGCAGCGTGGTCGCCTGCAGCAGCGTGTAGATCACCACGAGCACGAACACCACGTTGAAGATCCACACGGCGTGCGGCGTGCCCTGGGCCAGCGGGATCGTGGCAAACACGATCGGCACGGCCCCGCGCAGGCCCGCCCACGACAGGAACGTCTGCTGCCGCCACCCGACCCGAAACGGCGTGGCGCACACCAGCACCGACAGCGGCCGCGCCACCAGCGTGAGCACCAAACCGATGAGCAGCGCCGGGATGAGCACCCCGGGCAGGCCGGGCGGGGACACCAGCAGGCCGAGCATGATGAACAGGCCGATCTGCGCGAGCCACGCCACACCGTCGGCGAAACCCATGATCGCCTGACGGTGCGGGAGTCTGGCGTTGCCAAGCACCAGCGCCGACACGTAGACCGCCATGAATCCCGAGGCGTGCACCACCGACCCGGCCGCATAGGCGAGCACGGTCAACCCCACGGCCGCGATGGGGTACAGGCCCGCCGCCGGCAGCGCCGCCCGGCGCAGCAGCCACACGCCCAAGGCCCCCGCCAAGACCCCGATCAGCAGGCCGACCACCAGCTCGTAAACGATCATGAGCGCGACCCACCACCACTGCGCCTCCCCGCCCGGCGCGGACAGCAGGATCACCAGCAGGATGGCGACCGGATCGTTGATGCCCGATTCCGACTCCAGCGCGGCCTTCAGCCGCGGGCTGACGCGCAGCCGCCGGAACACCGAGAAAATGGCCGCCGCGTCGGTGGACGAGATCACCGCGCCGACCAGAGCCGAGGTGCGCCAGTCGAAGCCGAGCAGATAGTGGGTGCAAACCGCCACCACACCGACGCTGACCAGCACACCGATGGTGGCGAGCGACAGCGAGAGGCCGAGCACGGGCCGCATGCGGCTCCAGCGCTCGGTGAGGCCACCCTCCGCGATGATCAGCACCAGCGCGAGCGTGCCCAGCAAGCGGGCCAGCTGCGCGTCGGAAAACTGGATGCCCAGGAACGACTCCCCGAGCAGCACACCGATCGCGAGGTACACCAACAGACTCGGCACGCCCAGGCGGCTCGACCACCGTACGGCCGCGACCGACACCAGCAGGACGGCCGCCGCCAGGAGCACGACCACGTCCCCGACCAGCGTCATGACGGGTCGTCTCGCATGAGGCGCCCCACCCGTTCGTCCACATCGGAGGGTGGGTGATGCACGGTGAACAGCTTGTCCCGGGCGGCCGCGCCCGAGCGCAGGGAGACGTCCGCTTTGGACACCCCGAGCGCCTCGGCGAGCGCCCGGCGGGCCGCCTCGGTGGCACGGCCGTCCACGGCCCGCTCCTGCACGGCGAGCACCACCGCCGACCCGTGCGGCCCGTCATGCCGCCCGCCCACACGCGTTCGCGAGGCCCCCGGTTTGACCCGGACGGCGATCACGACTTCATCATCATGGGAAGGGCGGCGCGGCATGCCGTTATTCTGGCGCGTGCAAAGCAACGCGCGGCGGATTCGCCTTAAAGACGATGGTGGCGTCGCGATTTGCAAGGGCTTCGCCACACACAAATCGAACGCGCCCATCGCCGCGAACCCGCCAATTCTGCCGTACGGCAGTCGGCCACCCTACGGATCATCGGGCACCGTCCCGACAACGGCCACCCGCCCCAACAAACGGGTCAGACGCGCCGGGCGTCGGCGAGCAATGCACTGTCCGGCTCGCACAGCCCGCACGGGCTGAACCCCAGCTCCACCGCTTCCGAGACCGGCAGTGGTTCGTAGGGCCGCCCGAGCAGGTGCACGCACCCGGCCACGTGGTAACGCGGCCGCCCGTCGATGACCAGGACCTCGGTGCTCATCCGCGCCACCCGGGCGGCGTCGGCCGCGGTGACCCGCTGCGCGACCGGCTCGTCCGGCGGGTCCTCGTCGTCGAGGTCGTCGTCGTGGAGCGGCTGGGACGGCACACTCACCCCGACCGGGGCGGAACGCTCAACCGCCTCCCGCTCCATCGGCTCCCGTGGCGGGACCATCGCCCGCGCGTGCTCGACTTCACGCGTGTCATAGCGCGACGTCGGCCGGTCGGCCCAGTCGTCACCCTCGGCGTCGTCGAACTGCTCGTCCTCATCGAGGTCCGCCGCGGCACGCGCGGCGGCGGCTTGACGAACCCCCACCACGAGGGCCACCGCGGCCAGCAGGCTGGTTCCGATCGAACCGACAAGCAATCCGCTTGACTGGTTCGCCAGGCCCAGCACGAGCAGCGCGACGGCGCCGAGGATGAGCACGAGACTTGCAACAATCACAGCTCACCCCCGCCGCGTCGGGCATCCAGAGTGTCATCGATACATATGACAGTGCACCGCCGCCGAAGGATGCGTCGAGGGGGGTTCCGGCGACAGGTTTATTTCAACTTGCGGTCGACGGCCCGGCGGGCCGCCTGGCGTTGGCGGCCCGCTCCCGGGCCACCAACAACGGTGACGGCCCGCGATGGGCCGCCTGCGATCATGACCCTAGCGGCCGTTGAACGCGCCGGTGCCCGCCGCGGCGAGGCCGCCGCTGCCCGCACCTTCGCGCCCGATCTCGGCCTCCAGCGACTGGCCGCGGCCCTCCAGGTCGCGCAGCTGGCTTTCCAGGTAGGCCTTGAGCCGGGTGCGGTATTCGCGCTCGAACTGCTTGAGCGTGTCGATGTGCTGCTGCAGCGCGGTGCGCTTGGCGTCCAGACCGCTGATCGCCTCCTGGTGGCGCTGGCGGGCGTCGCGCTCGAGCGCGTCGGCCTTGGCCCGCGCGTCGCGCGTGACCTCCTCGGCCTTGGAGCGCGCCTCCGAGAGCACCTTGTCGGCCTCGCGCCGGGCGTCCGACACGTGATCGTCCGCGGTGCGCTGGGCCATCATCAGCACGCGCAGCGCCTGCTGCTCGCCATCGGGGCCGACCATCGGGCCACCGCCGGCGGCGCGCAGCTGCTCCAGCTCGGCCGACATCGCGCGGGCGGCCTGCTCGGCGGCGACCTTCTCCCGCTGGATCCGGTCGAGCTGGGACTTCATTTCGTTGAGCTCCGCGGCCAGGCGGGGGTCAGGGCCCGGCCCGGCCGGCGCCGCACGCCCGCCACCACGCTCGACCTGCATGCGCAGCTCGGTGTTTTCCTCGATCAAGCGGGCGAGTTCGCGCTCGACCTCGTCGAGGAAGGCGTCGACCTCTTCTTCGTCGTAACCCCGCTTGCCGATAGGGGGCTTCTTGAAGGCCACGTTGTGCACGTCGGCCGGGGTGAGCGGCATCGAAACTCCTCGGGTCAGTCGCGGCCGCGTTGGGCTGGTCTTCGCGTGGGGGTCACGCTGGGATCAGCGCTGCAACGAGAAACATCAGCAGGAACAGGATAATCAGCAAGAGTATGGAGGGCAGGTCGATGCTCACGGTACCAAGGCGCAAAGGTGGGATCACACGCCTCAACGCTTTGAGGGGCGGATCAGTGACGCTCCACACGACCTCCAGCGCCGCAGCGGCTCCCCGCCCCGGCCGCCATCGACGCCCTGTCGTCAGCACAAAACTCATGATGAACCTGGCGATGAGCGTCAGCAAGAAGACGTTTAACGCAATGTGAACTACCTGGAGCACGATCGACATGTACACGTCAGTGGGGGTCCCTCGCTCGGGCTAACTGTGATTCAGGAACCCACCCTCGGCTATCTTGGCCTTGTCCTCCGCGGTGACCTGGACGTTGGCCGGTGAGAGCAGGAACACCCGGTTGGTCACGCGCTCGATCGTACCGCGCAACCCGAACGCAAGTCCCGCCGCGAAGTCCACCAGCCGCTTCGCGTCCGCTTCGTCCATTTCGGTGAGGTTCATGATGACCGGAGAACCATCCCGAAAGCGCTCCCCAATCTGCCTTGCCTCGTTGTAAGTCGTGGGGTGCAGGGTAGTGATCTGTGTCCGGCGGTCGTCCTCGGCCGCCGGGGCGACTCGCTGCAGCGGTTGCGGCTGCGGTGCCAGGGCAAGGTTTTCCCGGGTGCCCGTGCCGGCCGCCGGTGCGGCCGAGACCGGCCGGGTGATCGGGCGGACCGTCGCGCGCTCGGCGCGCGCCTGCTCCAGGCGTGCCTCAACGGCCGAGCGGGGCGATGCCACCGGCTCGGCGGGAGTGTCATCGGCCTCCAGCCGCGTGGGACGGCGCCGCCTGACCGGCGTCACGTCGAGCTCTTCGTCGTCGTCGAAGTCGTCGAACCGATCGCGCCGCTCCTCGGCGCGCCGCGAAGAGGTGCCACGGTCGCGGTCGCGGTAACGGGAGTAGGACTCAGCCGGGGCGTCGTCGTACTCCAGGTCGTCATCGTCTTCGACCAGGCCGAGCCAGACCCCCGCCTTCCTAAGTGCGCCCATTTCCGCGCCCCTCCGTCCGCCGTGCGGCACAGTCCCCCGTGCCTTATGCCGCTCTGTCGCGCGTGGACACCATTCACGTCACATCCCGGTGAACCACACCCATGTAATTCGGTGCCCCGCCGCCAGGCTACCGCAGTGCCTGGCGCTTTCCGAGCAAGGCGCTGCCTATGCGCACATGTGTCGCGCCATTGGCGATCGCCTCGACAAGATCATCGCTCATCCCCGCCGACACCACGGTCGCATCAGGATGATCCGCCCGTAGTAGTGTGATGTACCGCTCCAACCTGGCGAAAGCCATTTGTGCATCCTCGCCGAGCGGTGCCACGGCCATGATGCCCTTCAATCTGAGCGCCCCCGATCCGGCGATCGCCTCGGCCACGGTCAAAAACTCGTCAGCCGCCGCGCCCCCGCGCCCCGGAGCCTCGTCGAGGCTCACCTGCACGAGCGCCTCCAGCGGCGCCTCACGCCTGCGCGAGGCCTGCTCGGCGAGCGTCCGGGCCAGCAGCACGCTGTCCACCGAATGCACCATGTGCGCATACGTCACCACCGACTTGGCCTTGTTGCGCTGCAGCTGGCCGATGAAGTGCCAGCGCGCCCCGGGCACGGCCGCCGCTTTCGGCGCCGCCTCCTGATCGCGGTTTTCCCCAATATCCGGTACCCCGAGCGCCACCAGATGCGCGGCGTCCGACGCCGGATAGGTCTTGGTCACGGCAATCAGCGTGACCTCCGAAGGCGACCGTCCCACCGCGATACACGCGGCGGCGATGCGCTCCCGCACCGCCGCCAGGTTGGCCGCAAGCTCGTCCCTACGATCCATTCTTCAGAAAGTCCGGCACGTCCACGTCGTCGAAGAGCACCTTGCGCTGGGTCTGCGCGGGCGGCGCGCTGGTCGGCGCCGGGTTGCGCAGGGGCGGCGGCTCAGGTGGCGGGATCCGGCGCACCTCGGCCGGCTTGTACGACGGCGTGCCACCGTCGAACCCGGCCGCGATCACCGTCACGCGCACCTCGTCGCCCAGCGCGTCATCGATCACCGCACCGAAGATGATGTTCGCGTCGGCGTGCGCCGCGTCGGTCACCAGCTGTGCCGCGTCGTTGATCTCGAACAGGCCCAGGTCGGACCCGCCCGCGATGGATAGCAGCACGCCGCGTGCGCCGTCCATGCTCTGCTCCAGCAGCGGGCTGGAGATGGCGCGCTCGGCCGCCTCGACCGCGCGGTTGTCGCCGCGCGCGCTGCCGATGCCCATCAGCGCGCTGCCCGCCCCGCTCATGACGCTCTTCACGTCGGCGAAGTCCAGGTTGATCAGGCCCGGCGTGGTGATGAGATCCGTGATCCCCTGGACACCGGACAGCAGCACCTGGTCGGCCTGCCGGAAGGCGTCCATCATCGTGATCCCGCGGTCGCCGAGCGCGAGCAGCCGGTCGTTGGGGATCACGATGAGCGTGTCGCACTGGTTGCGCAGCTCCTCGATGCCCGCCTCGGCCTGCACCTGGCGACGCTTGCCCTCGAAGGAGAACGGCCGGGTGACCACGCCGATGGTCAGCGCGCCCAGCTTGCGGGCGATGTTGGCGACCACCGGGGCACCCCCGGTGCCCGTGCCACCGCCCTCGCCGCACGTCACGAACACCATGTCGGCGCCGCGCAAAACTTCCTCGATCTCGTCGCGGTGATCCTCGGCCGCGTTCTTGCCGACGTCGGGATTGGCACCCGCGCCGAGCCCTCGGGTCAACTCCCGCCCCACGTCGAGCTTGACGTCGGCATCGCTCATCAGCAGCGCCTGGGCGTCGGTGTTGATCGCGATGAACTCCACGCCCTTGAGGCCAACCTCGATCATGCGGTTGACCGCGTTGACGCCGCCGCCGCCGATACCGACGACCTTGATCACGGCGAGGTAATTGTGCGGTGGTGTCATCGCAAACCCTCAACCTCTACTAGAGCTTCACAGCATTGTCAATTACTGCGACTACTGTCTGGACGAAAACGTAAGTGTCAGCGCGGTTTGATCCAAGGACCACGGACGGCGTGTCCATCACTGGATCGTGACGATCTCCGGGACGCTGACGTCAATGCGCTTCCCCTTCTGCTTCAACAGGGCGGTCGCGACCTTCGCCTTGGTGTCGTTTTCCTCGGCATCGCCCCAGATCACAGTACGGTCATTGGGCAAGACGAGCTCGTATCCGGCCGGCCCGTCGACCTTCAACGTGACCAAGGACTCACGCAGCTCCGGTGTCAGGGATCCGATAACCCGGGCCGCGCCGTCGATCAGGAGCTGGTTCACCACGGTCAGCTCGACGTGTGCCACCCCGCCGGGCAGCGACTCGGCCGTGCGAAACAGCACGCCCTGCCCGTCGAACAGCTCGAAAGCGTTGTCCCGCTTGACCCCGCCGACCGGGACCCGTTCGGTGACGGCGATGCGCAAAGTGGACGGCCACACCCGGGACACGTCGACCGCGCCGACCGGCTTGAGCCCGCGCACCCGGTCGGCGATCGCCGACGCGTCCAATCTGGTCAGCGGGGTCCCCATGACCACGGCGGCGGTCTCGCGCACCTGTGCCTCGGGCAGCTCGACCAGCCCGGTCACCTCGACCTCGCGCACGCCAAGCACGGGCGAATAGAACACCAGCCAGCCCAGGAACGCCAGGGCCGTCGCCGCGAGCCCGATCTCCCGCCACGGCACGACGCTCCAGCGCGGTCGCGTCTCGCGCGCCCGCGCCATGAGCCGGCGCAGCGAATCGGGGATCGCATCGCTGCGCGCCCGCACCAGGCGCCAGCGACGACGGCCGTCAGTCATGGCTCCCGCCAAAGCAAGTCGCCGTCATTACCACCCTGAAGCCGCAACCTTCCCTTGCGATCTTGAAAGCAAAGAGCGGCTTTTCCGGGTCGCGGCGTGGCGGCCGCAGGCCGACACCTCCGAGCCGGAATGGCCCGAGCGCCTCAAGATCGCTGCGGGAAAGCGGCGGCGGCAATGCGTCAGGATTTCGCATGCCGGGGGGCGTAGCTGCTGCGCTGGGTCAACGCCTCGATCAGGTCCTCGCCCATGAGCGAGATGGGCGGCGCGCCCATGGTCACAACCACGTCGCCCTCACGGGCCCGCCGGACCACTTCTCCCGGCACGTCCTCCCACGACGGCACGAACATCTTGCGCTCCTCGGGCAGGTCGATGGCCGCGGTCAGGGCCACCCCGCCCTCGCCCGGCTCGCGTATCTCGCCCGGCCCGAAGACCTCCATCACGAGCACCTCGTCGGCGATCGCCAGCGCGGTCGCGATCTCGGTCTGCAGGTCGCGCGTGCGGTAGACCCGATACGGCTGGAACACCACGATGAGCCGGCCCTCGCCCGCCACCTCGCGCAAAGTGTGCAGCGCGGCGGTCATCGACGTCGGGTGGTAGGCGTATTCGTCGTAGACGCGCACGCCGCCCGCGATCGCCTTGAGCTCGAAGCGCCGGCGCACCCCCGGGTGGCCCGCGAGCGCGGCGGCCACGACCTCCGGGTCGATGCCAAGCTTCAACGCGGTCAGCACGGCGGCCGCCGAATTCAGCCCGAGGTGTCTTCCCGGTACCGGCAAAGAAAATTCACCTAATGGCTCGTTGTCCAAAGTAGCCAGATAGCGCACACCGGACGCCGAGGAATGCACCTCGGACATGCTCAAGTCACTGTCGGAAGCCTCGCCGTAGGTGTAGACCGCGCGGCCCATCGCGCGCAGGCGGTCGGCCACGTGCCGCACGCCGTCGTTGTCGGCGCAGGTGATGATGAACCCGTCGGGATCGGTGAGGCTGCCGAACTCCACGAACGCGTCTTCGAGCCCGGCCATGTCGCCGTACGTGTTGAGGTGGTCGGCATCGACGTTGGTGATGATGGCCACGTACGGCCGGTAGAGCAGGAACGTGCGGTCGTGCTCGTCGGCCTCGGCCACGAAGTATTCGCCGGTGCCGTGGTGGGCGTTGGAGCCGACCTCCGAGATCTCGCCGCCGATCACGAACGACGGCGCGAGCCCGGCCTGCTGCAGCACCAGCGTCACCATCGAGGTCGTGGTGGTCTTGCCGTGCGTCCCGGCGACGGCGATGGTGCGCCGGCCGGTCATCGCGGCCGCGAGCGCCTCCGACCGGTGCAGGATGCGCAGGCCCCGCCGCCGCGCCTCGACCAGCTCCAGGTGGTCGGCCGGGATCGCGGTGGAGTAGACGACCGTGTCCACACCGTCGAGATTGGACGGCTCATGCCGCATGAACACCGTGCCGCCCAGCGCGCGCAGGCTGTCCAGCGACGGCCACTCGCGCAGCTCGGACCCGGAGACCGGGACGCCGCGCGTCAGCAGCAGGCGGGCCAGGCCGGACATGCCGACGCCGCCCACACCGATCATGTGCACGCGCCCCAGATCCTCCGCGGCTAAAACGCCCGCGGGAATCATCTCCGCCGTCTCCACGATTCCTCCTATTGCTCGCCCACGGCCGCCAGCACGAACCGCCGCAGCTGCTCGTCTCCGTCACGGCGGCCGTATGCCGCCGCAGCCGCGCTCATCGATGCTAGTCGTTGCTTGTCGAGCGCGAGCGGCAGCACGTTCTGCTCGATCCACTGTGGCGACAGCTCGGCGTCATCGACGATGAGACCCCCACCTGCCTCAACGACCGGGAGCGCGTTGCGCCGCTGCTCGCCGTTGCCATAGGGCAGCGGCACGAACACCGCCGGCAGCCCGACGGCCGCGGTCTCGGCGCAGGTCAACGCGCCGCCCCGGCACAGGGCGAGGTCGGCGGCCGCGTAGGCCATCTCCATCTCGTTGATGAATTTCAGCCGGACGTATGGCACGGGAAGCCCCGCTGGCACGTCCACGTCCTCGTTGCGGGCGCCGATCACATGCAGCACCTGCACCCCCGCCTCCGACAGGGCCTTGGCCGCGCCCGCGGTGGCGAGGTTGATCGAGCGGGCGCCCTGCGACGCGCCGAACACGAGCAGGGTCGGCCGGTTGGGGTCGAGCCCGAAGTGCACCCGCGCGCGGGTCTGCATGGCCTGCCGGTCGAGAGCGGCGATGGCCTGGCGCAATGGGATGCCGACCACCGCGGCCCTGCGCAGCGCCGCCGACTGCTCGACCTGGTGCGGGAAGCCGACGGCGACGTGCTTGGTCAGCCGCATGCCCAGCCGGTTGGCCACGCCCGGGGGCACGTTGACCTCATGGATGACGATCGGCGTGCGCCGCCGCCACGCGGCCAGGAAGGACGGGGCCGACACGTATCCACCGAAGCCCACGACCACCTCGGCCTGCACCTCGTCCATGATCGCGCGGGCGGCCCGGCTCGACCGCCACATCCGGTCGGGCGTGCGCAGCAGGTTCATGTTGACAGAGCGCGGCAGCTGATAGGCCGGGATGTGGCGCAGGTCGTAGCCTGCCGCGGGGATGAGGTCGGTTTCCAGGCCGCGCGGCGTGCCCAGGCACGTGATCCGGATCCCCGGATCGTGTCGGCGCAGACAGTCGGCGAACGCGAGCAGCGGGTAAATGTGCCCGCCCGTCCCACCACCGGCGAGGACGACTGACTTCACGGGACTCTCCTACTGGAACTTGGCAACGGGGGCAACGGTGCCCAGACTAGCTGGAACCACTTCGCGGGGGGACGGGCGTGCAGGGCTGCCGCCGCATCGGGCTCGGCGCGGGCGAACGAGGCCAGCATGCCGACCGCCGCCAGCGTCACCACCAGGGCAGTTCCGCCGTCGGAGATGAACGGCAGCGGCAGCCCGGTGATCGGGAGCAGCTTGACCACGCCACCAATGTTGATCACTGCCTGGCCGACGAGCCACAGCGTCACCGCGCACGCGGCCATGCGCCGGAACGGGTCGGCCACGCGCCGCCCGATGCGCATGCCCGAGTAGGCCAGCACCGCGAACAGGGCCAGCACCACCAGACACCCGACCACACCGAGCTCCTCGGCGATCAGCGCGAAGATGAAGTCGTTGTGCACACTGGGCGCCCAGCCCCACTTGGCGCTGCCGTTGCCCAGGCCCACACCGAACCAGCCGCCCTCGGCGAGCGCCAGAAGCCCCTGCTTGGCCTGATAACACTTCTGCTCGCCCTTGCATGCCAGCAACGCGGCGTCGGCGGAGAAGAACGCGTCGAAGCGCTCGGAGCGGTAGTCCGACCGGCCCGGCGCCACGATCAGCCCCGCGATGCCGACCAGCCCGACGCCCAGCATGATGCCGAAAAAACGCAAGGGCACGCCCGCCGCCCACAGCAGCCCGACGAACAGAATCAGCAGGCACAGCATCGACCCCAGGTCGTTGTACCCCACAAGGATGAACAGCAGCGCCACGGCCGGGAACAGCGGCATGACCAGCTCGCGCCAGTTGATGATGCGCTTTCCCTTGCGGGTCAACACGTCCGCTCCCCACAGCACGAGCGCGAACTTCGCCAGCTCCGACGGCTGCAGCTGCACGGGCCCGATCCACAGCCACAGCGTCTCCGACTCGATCGGCCCGATGTTCGGCGACGAGATCGTGCCCGAGGCGTGCAGCACGTAGATGCCGTCCATCACGAGCAGCAGCACGAGCGCGATGATGACCGAGATCGGGGCAAGCGCACGGAACGTGCGCCGTGGCAGCCGCTGGCAGATCCAGAACGCCGCGAGCCCCACCACGGCCGCGGCCACCTGCTGCAGGATCACCTTGTACGCGTTGCCCGACGAGCCGTATGACGACACGCTCGTCGCCGAGAACACCATCGCCAGCCCGATGATGAGCAGCAGCCCGGAGCTCGCGAGCAACAGATAGTACGAAGCCAGCGGGCGGTCGAGCAGGCCGCGCAACGCCGCGGCCCACATCAGTGGATCCCTGCGGCGCCCCGACTCAGCACTCATGCCGAATGCTCCCCCTCGGAGCGTTCAAACCGGTGGCGGTCGCATTCGGCATGAGGCACAGGGCGGACTGTAATCCCGCTGACCTCGAACAGGTTCTCGGTCATAACCGATGGACCGCCTGGGCGAATGCCTTGCCCCGGTGCGCATAGCTCTCATACATGTCCCGCGACGCGGCGGCCGGGGCCAGCAACACCGTGTCGCCCGGCCGCGCCATCGCCGCGGCGGCTCGCACTACCTCCCCCATCGCCCCATCATCGGTCGCCGCGACGTCGACGACCGGCAGGCTGGGCGCGTGTCGCGCCAGCGCTTCCTTGATTTCGTGCCGATCGACGCCCAGCAGCACCGCGCCCGCGAGCCGGGGCGCGACCCGTTGCACGAGCGGATCGATGTCCACTCCCTTGAGCTGGCCGCCCGCGATCCACACGATCCGCTCATAGGAGGTCAGCGAGGCCTGTGCCGCGTGCGGATTCGTGGCCTTGCTGTCGTCCACATAGGACACTCCGCGGACGGCGGTCACGAGCGCGTTGCGATGCGGCTCGGGAACATAGCCTTGCAGCCCGGCCCGGATCGCGTCGTGCGAAACCCCGACCGTGCGGGCCAGCGCCGCAGCAGCGAGCGCGTTGGCAACGTTATGCGCACCGACGGGTTTGATGTCGGCGATCGTGCCCAGCTCGCGCGCGTCACCGGGCTCGATCCGGTCCACGAGCAATTCCTCAACCACGCCAACGCATCCGGGTGGCGGCACGTCGAGCGTGAACCCGATCCGGCGCCCCTCCGCCTTGCCCAGCAGCGACTCCACGAGCGGGTCGTCGAGGTTGCCCACGGCGATCCCGCCCCGCCAGATGGCGGTCTTGCTCATCGCGTAGTCATCGAAGCCGCCGTGCCAGTCCAGGTGGTCGTCGGCCAGGTTGAGTATGACGCCCGCGTGCGGTGCGAGCGTGGACGACCAGTGCAGCTGCTGGCTGGACAGCTCGACCGCGATCACGTCGTAACCGGCTTGGGCGTCCACCAGCGGCTCGCCGATATTGCCGAGGGCCGCCGTGCGCATCCCGGCCGCTTTGAGGATGGCGGCCAGCATCGTGGTCGTCGTCGTTTTTCCGTTGGTACCGGTAACGCCCAGCCAAATGGGCGCGTCGGGCCCGCGAAGACGCCACGCCAGCTCGGGCTCGCTGTACACCTCGATGTCGCGCTGCAGGGCCGCCTGCACCAGCGGATGGTCCGGCGGCACACCGGGCGAAACGACCACCTCGTCCACACCGGACAACAGCTCCCGCGGGTCGGGTTCGCCGATGACCACGCGGATGCCGGCCTCCGCCAGCCGCGGGTCGGCCGACGCCCGGTCGACGACGGTCACCTCATGCCCGAGCCGGTGCAGCGCAAGCGCACTGGCCGCCCCCGCGACCCGTGCGCCTGCGACCAGAAAGCTACTCATGGCATGTGCGCCAGGAAGTCGCTGTAGAAGATGCCGAGCCCGAGCGCGACGCAGATCCCGCCGACGATCCAGAACCGGATCACGATGTTGACCTCGCTCCAGCCCTTCAGCTCGAAATGGTGCTGCAGCGGCGACATCAGGAATACGCGCTTGCCCGTGGTCTTGTACGAGATCATCTGTATGATCACCGAGCCCATGAGGATCACGAACAGGCCGCCGATGATGGGCAGCAGCAGCTCGGTACGGCTCGCGATGGCCAGGCCCCCGATCAGGCCGCCCAACCCGAGCGCGCCCGTGTCGCCCATGAAAATCCTTGCGGGAGCGGCGTTCCACCACAGGAAGCCGACGCACGCACCGGCCGCGGCCGCGCCGATCATCGCGATCTCCAGCGGGTCGCGCACGACATAGCAATAGCCGGAGTAATCCCAGTCGGCGCACCAGTGCCGGTACTGCCAGGCACCGATCAGGCTGAACGCGCTGAGCACCATGACCGACGTGCCTGTGGCCAGGCCGTCGAGCCCGTCGGTGATGTTCACCGCGTTGGACGTGGCAATGATCATGAAGACGAACAGAATCACCGCGCCCACGTGGCCGATGTCCGCCCACGACACGTCACGCACGAACGACACCTTGGTCGACAGCACGGTCTGCCCGTTGGTGCTCGGGAAGTTGAGCGCGACGGTGCCGAACACCGCGCCCACGAGCAGCTGGCCGAGCAGCTTGCCGCGCTTGCTCAGGCCACCGCTGTTGCGCCGGCGCACCTTGAGATAGTCGTCGATGAACCCGACCGCACCGCAGAACACGAACAGCCCCAGCAGCACCAGCGCCGAGATGGTCGGCGTGATCTGCACGATCTGCCGCTCGGGCACGGTCAGCAGCGCGATGTGCCCCACCACATAGGCGATGACGGTCGCCACGATGAACACGACCCCGCCCATCGTCGGCGTGCCACGCTTGCCCTGGTGCGGCGGGACCGGGCCGACCGGCGCGTCCGTGCGGATGGGTTGTGCCGCCTTGAGTTTGGTGAAAGCACGGATGGCTATCGGGGTACCGAATAAGGAAATCAAAAAGCCGACGAGTGTGGCGATGAATACCGCTCTCATGAATCCGCTCGCAGGTTGTCCGCGACGTCCCAGGTGCGATACCGGGAGCCCTTCACGAGCACCACGTCGCCCGGCCGAAGACGTTGCCGCACCGCCGAAATGGCCGCCGCCTGATCGCTCACCAGCACCGATTCACCTTCCCATGACCGCACCGAGGCCGCGCCGTCGAGGATGGGCGCGGCCGACTCCCCCACCGCGATGACCACGTCGACCCCGAGGGCGGCCGCGAGCGCGCCGACCTCGGCGTGACCCTCCCTTTCGGACGCACCGAGCTCGGCGTGGTAACCGAGCACGGCGATGGTCCGGCGGGACCGCCCGAGGCCCACCAGTGACCGCAGGGCCGCCGCGGTGGAGTCGGGATTCGCGTTGTAGGAGTCGTCGATGACCGTGACACCGTCGGCACGGTCGAAAACATCCATCCTTCGGGCCGAAATCAACTTCAGCTCGGTCAGTCCCTTGTGGATTTCGTCCTGCGCGAGCCCACACCGGCGCGCGACCGCCGCCGCCAGCAGGGCGTTGCCCACCTGATGCGCGCCGCGCAGGGCGAGCGTGACCGGCTGCCCGTCGAACGTGAACGCCGGCCGCCCGAACTCGTCGAGCTCGACGTCGTCGGGCACGTGCACCAGCTGCACCTCGGCGCTTGTCAGCTCGGCCATCGCAGCCACCTGCGGGTCGTCGCCGTTGAGGACCGCGATCCCGTCCGCGGGCAGCGCTCGCACCAGCTCCGACTTGGCCTTGGCGATCGCGGCGGTTGAGCCGAACTCACCCACGTGGGCCACGCCTACGTTGATCACCACGCCGATGCGTGGCGGCGCGATGCCGCACAGATAGGTGATGTGGCCCGGCCCGCGGGCGCCCATCTCCAGCACCAGAAAGCGCGTCTTGTCGGTCGCCTGAAGCACCGTGTAGGGCAGGCCCAGCTCGTTGTTGAACGACCCGGCCGGCGCGATGGTCGGCCCGATCCGCTGCAGCAACTGGGCGATCATGTCCTTGGTGGACGTCTTGCCGGACGACCCGGTGACGCCGATGACCGTCACGTCGGGCAGGCGGTCCAGCACGGCACGTGCAAGACCGCCCAGCGCCTCGCGCACGTCCGGCACGACGATGGTGGACACCCCGCCGACCGCCCGGCTGCCGATGATCCCCACCGCGCCGTTGGCCGTGGCCGCCGCCGCGAAGTCATGCCCGTCGACCTTCTCGCCGACGAACGCGGCGAACAGACCGCCCGGCCCGATCTTGCGGGAGTCGAACTCGACCCCGCCCGTGACCACCGTGTCCTGACCGTGCAGCGCGCCCCCGGTCAGCGCCGCGATCTCACTGAGCCTGAGCGGGATCATGCCTGCCCCCGCACGGCGGAGTCGCGCGGCCCGGGGCCGTCTCGCCTCGGTTCCGGCGGGTCCGCGGCCATCTCACGCACCGCGTCACCTCCTCTCGCGGCCCCCAGGGCGGAAGCCAACTCCACCCGGTCGTCAAATGGCAGTATCTCGCCGGCGATCTCCTGCCCGGTCTCGTGCCCCTTGCCCAGCAACGCGATCACGTCGCCCGGTTTGGCCAGGCGCACCGCCTCCACGATCGCCTCGCGCCGGCCCCCGACCTCGATCGCGTCCCCCTTCGCGACACCGGCCAGCACCTCGGCGCGGATCGCCGCCGGCTCCTCGCCGCGCGGGTTGTCGTCGGTCACGATCAGCAGGTCTGAGCCGTCGGCCGCGGCGGCGCCCATGTGCGGGCGCTTGCCCCGGTCGCGGTCGCCGCCCGCGCCCAGCACGCAGATCAGCCTGCCGCCACGGGAGCCTGCCACCTCGCGCAGCGCCGCCAGGGCGGCCACGATCGCGTCGGTCTTGTGCGCGTAATCGACCACGCCGAGGATCTCCGAATCCGGCGGGGACACCAACTCCAGCCGGCCCGGCACCCCGGGACACGCGGCCACGCCGGCCGACGCGACCTCGGGCCGGATCCCCACGCTGGTCAGCATCGCGAGCGCCAGCAACGCGTTGGCCACGTTGTGCCGGCCGGGCAGCTGCACGGCCGCAGGCATGTCACCGAACGGGCCGAACGCGGTGAACCGCTGCCCGAAGCCCTCGTCGACGATGTCGGCCGCGCGCCAGGTCGCCTCCGCGTCGCCCCGCGCCGAGAAGGTGATCGTGTCGGGCTTGAGCAAGGGCACCAGGGCGGGGTCGTCCAGGTTGAGCACTTCGACCCCGGCCCGCCCGTCGAACAGCCGCGCCTTGGCCGCGAAGTAGTCCTCGCGATCGGCGTGGAAGTCCAGGTGGTCGGTGCCGAAATTGGTCCAGCCCGCGACGTCGAAGCGCACTCCGCCCACTCGGCCCATCGCCAGCGCGTGGCTCGAAACCTCCATCACCACGGCCGTCACCCCGCGCTCGACCGCGGCTGCGAGCAGCGCGTGCAGGTCGGTGGCCTCGGGCGTGGTGCGCACGCTGGACACGGTCAGGTCGCCCATGCGGGTCTGAACGGTCCCGAGCAGCCCGGTGACGTGACCGGCCGCGCGCAGGCCCGACTCGATCAGATATGCGGTGGACGTCTTGCCTGCCGTGCCGGTCACGCCGAACACGGTCAGCCGCGCCGACGGCGAGCCGTAGACCAGATCGGCCACCGCTCCGAGCACCTCCCGGGGCGACGGCACGACCAACACCGGCACCTCCAACGAAAGTGGGCGGTCGGTGACGATGGCCACAGCACCGGCCGCGATCGCCTGCCGCGCGAAGTCGGCGCCGTGCGCGCGGGAGCCGGGCAGCGCCGCGTAGAGGTCACCCGGCCGCACCTGATCGCTGGCGTGCGTCACGCCCGTGACCTGGATGTCCGCGCTCGCGGACAGCCCCAGCAGCGCGGCGATGGCTGACAGGCTAGAGCCGCTCACCGATTCGGGACGGAAATTGCCGGGCACGGGACGAGACCTTACCTTGCCGTGTGCCGATCACTTATCGGGTGATGACAAAGTCGGGCGGATTCGTGCCGGTCGGCGGGACCCGGAAGTGCCGCAGGGTGTAGGCCATCATGTCGCGAAACACCGGCCCGGCGACCGCGCCGCCGCCCCCGACCGGCGTGTGGGCGAACACGGCGATGACATATTTTGGCTGGTCGGCCGGTGCCATGCCGATGAACGACGCGACCTCTCCGGGGGCGTACTCGCCGTCCTTGACCTCCTTGCCGGTACCCGTCTTGCCGGATATCCGATAGCCGTCGAGCCTTGCCTTGGTACCGGTGGCGTCGTCGACGACCGTGACCGCCTCCATGATCTGGCGCAGCGCGGCCGCGTTCTCCGGGCTGATCACGCGGTGGTTCTTGGCCGGACCGCTCGGGATGTGCTTGCCGTCCGGCGCGATGGTCTCCTTGACGATGTGTGGCTGGACCCACACCCCGTCGTTGGCGATCGCCGCGTAGGCGGCGGCCATCTGCAGCGGCGTGACCGCCACACCGTGCCCGATCGGGATCGAGCCGTGCGATGAGCCGCTCCAGTTCTCCGGCGGCTGCACCAGCCCGGCGGCCTCGCCCGGCACGCCGATGCCGGTCTCCGCGCCCAGCCCGAAGGCCCGCTGATAGTCGTAAAGCTTTTTTGGCCCAAGCATTTCCGCGATTTTGATGGTGGCAACGTTGGACGAATAGGCCATGACCCCGGGCAGGGTCAGCTGGGTACCCTCCGGAAAGGTCCGACCGTGATCGCGGAACGGCTCGTCGCCCTTGCGGATCGACGGCCCCACCTCGATCGTCGAGTCGGGCGTGACCACGCCCTCCTGCAGCGCGCCCGCGAGCACGATGGCCTTGTGGATCGAGCCCGGGTCGACCACGGCGCTCGTGGCCATGTCGCCGCGCTCGGAAGGCTTGTAGGCCAACGGCTGCTTCGCGTTGTAGGTCGGGTAGCTCGCCTGCGCGATCACCTCACCCGATCGGGCGTCGAGCACGATCGCCGCCGCCCACGTGGCGCCCTGGCTGCGCATCTTGTCGGCGAGGATGCGCTGCACCATGAACTGCACGTCCCGGTCGATGGTCAGGGCGAGCGAGCTGCCCGGCTTGGCAGGCGTGACCACCTGATAACCGCCGGGGATGGGCTTGCGCAGCGCGCCCTGGCCCACCTCGAACGTGAACTTGCCGTCCCTGCCCGCCAGTACCTGGTCGAAGCGGGCCTCGATGCCGGCGAGCCCGTTGAGATCCGTGCCGGTGAAGCCGATCAGGTTGGCCGCGAGGTCCAGGCCGGGCACGTCGCGCCGCTCGTCGCGGTCGATGCTGATGCCCGGCAGCTTGAGGTCGGCGATGCGCTGGGCGACCTCCACGTCCACCCCGCGCTTGAGGAACTGGAAGCGCCAACCAGGCGACCCGGGCGCCTTCTTCTCCATCTTGGGCACCAGTTCGGAGACGGCGACGCCCAGATGCGGGGAAAGCGCGGCCGCGGTCGCCGGGATGTCCTTGACCATTTCCGGGTCGACGCCGACGTAGCGCGCCTCCACGCTGTGCGCGAGCACCGCGCCGTTGCGGTCCAAAATGGACCCGCGGGGCGCGGGCAGGTCGATCGTGGTCAGCCGGTCCCGCAACCCCGCGGCGGCATAGGCGGGCGCGTCGGTCAGCTGAAGCTGGACCAGGCGCACCCCGATGATCGTGAACAGCAGCAACGACAGGGCCGTGGCCAGGCGCAGCCTTCTTTTCGGCTCGCCCATTCGCGGTGGCGTCGGCGTGCGCTTGATTTTCAGCTTCTTGAGCACCACGCGCTGGCGCGGTGGCGGTTTCAGCTTGCGCGAGGCTGCCTTCTTGCGCGGCACGGGTGTCGCCTTGTGCACGACCCGCTCGACCGGACCGGTGTCGCGCACGGTCCGGCCACGGGGAGTGTAGGCACGCGCGTTGCCGATACCGCTGCGGCGGTATGGCTTCTTGTCCTCTGCCATGCCTACCTCCCCGTGGGTTCGTTCACTGACTCGCTGCGCTCGGCGATCCGGCCGCCGGCTTCGGCACCCCGATGATCTTGCCGTCGGGTAGCGTGATGAACGCTGGCGCGCCAGGGTCGACCAGGCCGAGCTTGCGGCCCGCGGCCGCGAGGTTGCCCGGCGACTCGTACTCGGCGATCTGCTGCTCCAGCTGCTGCTGGCGCAGGTCCAGCCGGTTCTGCTCGTCGCGCAGCGCCGCCAGCTCGAACGCGTTCTGGTTGATCTTTGTGTTGAGCACCAGGATGCCCAGCACGCCGGCCACCACGACCATGATCACGAGGATCACGAACGGGGTGCGCACGACCTTGACCGGCACCGGCGGCACCAGCCGGAGCTTCGGCTTCTGCGCCACATCCACATCCAGATCGATGGTCACGTCCCGACCCCCCGGAAGCGACCCTTTCTGCTGTGGAACATCCGTCGCCGGCGTTGGCGACGCCCGCATTGCCGTCGTCTTCATTTCAACCCCCTTTGTGAAGTTCGGCGGCGCGCAAGCGCACCGACGCCGCCCTCGGGTTCGCCGCGACCTCCGCCTCGCTCGGCAGCTCCGCCCCACCCCGGGTGAGCAACCGCAGCGTCGGCTCGGTGCCGGGCGGCTCGATCGGCAACCCGATCGGCGCCCTGCTCCGTGCCAGCTCGGCAAAGGCCTGCTTGGTGATCCTGTCCTCGAGCGAGTGGTACGAGAGCACCACCACCCGACCACCCGGTTTGAGCGCGCCGATCGCGGCCGGCAAGGCACGCTCCAGAGTGGACAGTTCGCCGTTGACCTCGATGCGCAAGGCCTGGAACGTCCGTTTCGCTGGGTGTCCCCCGGTGCGCCGGGCCGGCGCCGGGATCGACTCCCGGACCAGCTCGGCGAGGCGCGCCGACGAAGTGATCGGCGCCTTCGCCCGCTCCCGCACGATCGCGGCGGCGATGCGCTTGGCGAACTTCTCCTCCCCAAACGTGCGCAGGATGCGAGTGAGGTCGGCCGCCGGGTAAGTGTTGACGACCTGCTCGGCCGTCATCCCGGTGGTCTGATCCATCCGCATGTCCAGCGGCGCGTCCTGGGCGTAGGCGAACCCCCTGTCCGCCTCGTCCAATTGCAGGGAGGACACACCCAAATCAAATAGGATCCCGTCAACTTTTCGCGGGCCGAGCACCGCCGGCAGTTCGTCGTAAACCGCGTGCACCAGCTGTGTCCGGTCCTCGTATCCGGCCAGCCGCCGGCGCGCGTGCACCAGGGCCTCCGGATCCCGGTCCAGCCCGATCAGGACCGTCTCGGGAAAGCGCTGCAGTACGGCCAGGGCGTGCCCGCCGAGGCCGAGTGTGGCGTCGACGTACACCGCGCCGGGGCGCTGCAGGGCCGGTGCGAGAAGTTCCAGGCAACGCTCGAGCAGCACTGGCACATGCCTGCCGCGTGGCTCCACCCCGACCCCCTCGCTAAAACGGTTCGTACCGCCAGATCCCCATCCGCTACCCCCGCCGGAGACCGGCGCCTGGCATCGGGGAAGTGATCCCAGGTGCTCCTCACCATCGTGAGAGCGGGTGGAGACCTCGCGGTACGAACGTTTAGAGACCGCCCGGCAACACCCCCTCCTCGATCTCGGCGAACTCTTGCTCGCTTGCCTCGAGGTAGGTGGACCAGGCCGCCGTATCCCAGATCTCCACCCGGGTGCTCGCGCCGATGACCGTCAGGTCGCGCTCAAGGCCCGCGTATTCCCGCAGGTGCACGGGTATCGTGACCCGGCCCTGCTTGTCGGGGACCTCATCGTGAGCGCCGGCGAAGAAAACCCGGCTATAGGCGCGCGCCGCCCGGTGGGTCACCGGCGCCTCCGACAGTTGCTGCGCGATTCGCTGGAACTCGGCAGTCGTGAAGACATAGAGACAGCGCTCCTGCCCTTTAGTGATCACGACACCTCCTGCCAACTCCTCCCGGAAACGGGCGGGCAGGATCAACCGGCCTTTGTCATCCAGTCGAGGATTATGGGTGCCCAAAAACACGACCCCACACCCCCCGGATCACCCCGCAAAACGCGGGGACTCGCGGCGACGGACCCGCCAGCCCGCCATAGCCCCCCACTTTACTCCACTTCCCTCCACCGTCAATCCAAAATCATCCTTAAGTGACCCTTCTAGCTCCACAAATGCCCCTCACGTCACCTTCACGACACGACTCACCCCCGCGCCCCCCTCCGGGTTGATCATGAAGTCAGGTCCATGTTCGACGGTGCGTCGCGACCGCAGCTTCATGATCGACGCGATGGTGTTGACCATGAAGTTGATGCGGCGACGCGCCGCCGAGAACGGACTTCAGTTCATGATCAACGCGGAAGGAACGCGGCGGGAGGGCGTGGGGTAACCTCTGGCGCGTGGAAGACAAGAAGCTGCCGTTGCGCGCGGCGATCGCGGCCGGGGTGTCGAGGACGGCCGCGGCGCTGTCCCGGGCGACCGGGCGCGGCGACGGCTCGGTGATCGGCGGCAAGCTCGGCATGATGATCGATCCCGACCTGCTCGCGCATCTGGCCGCCGGCCGGCGCATCGCGCTCGTTTCCGGCACCAACGGCAAAACGACCACGACCCGGTTCACGGCCGCCGCGCTGGGCGTGCTTGGCGAGGTGGCCACGAACTCGTTCGGCGCCAACATGCCCACCGGCCACACCTCGGCGCTGGCCCGTGCGGGCAGCACTCCGTTTGCCGTGCTTGAGGTCGACGAGCACTGGATGCCGAAGGTGATCGCGGCCACATCCCCGGTCGTGATCGCGCTGCTCAACCTGAGCCGCGATCAGCTCGACCGGGCCAAGGAGGTCGCGATGATCGCCCAGTTGTGGCGCGACACCGTGGCGCAGTACCCGAACCTGCATATCGTGGCCAACGCTGACGATCCGATGATCGTCTATGCCGCCGCGGCTTCGCAAAACGTGACATGGTTCGCCGCCGGCCAGCGCTGGCGTGATGACGCACACGTGTGCCCGGCCTGCGGCTCGCACATCTGGCGCGAGACCGACGGCGACTACTGGGCCTGCCCGACCGGCGATCTGATCCGGCCCACTCCACAGTGGACGATCGACGACAGCGCCGTGATCGACCCGGACGGCCGGCGGCACGAGCTCAAGCTCCAGCTCCCCGGGCGGGTCAACGTGGGAAACGCCGCCACCGCGCTGGCCGTCGCCCACTGGTTCGGCGTCGACCCGGCCGACGGCGCGCCCAGGCTGAGCGAGGTGGCCAGTGTGGCCGGGCGTTACGCGCAGGTGGACCGCAAAGGGCGCACGATTCGGCTCCTGCTGGCGAAGAATCCGGCGAGCTGGCTCGAAGCGTTCGACATGGCCGAAGACGCGCCGACGTTGCTGGCCATCAACGCGCGCGACCCCGACGGATACGACACCAGCTGGCTGTTCGATGTGGACTTCTCGCCGCTTCACGCAAGGCGCGTGCTCATCACCGGCGAGCGCGCCTACGACCTGGCCGTACGGTTGCAGGTCAACGGCGTGCAGTTCGAGCATGTCGCCAACTTCTGGCGGGCGGTCGAGGCCGTGCCGCCCGGACGGCTTGAGGTGATCGCCAACTACAGCGCGTTCCAGGACATCAGAGCGGAGTTGGATCGTGTCGTCTAGCGCCCTGCAGATCGTCTGGGTATATCCGGATCTCCTGTCCACATATGGAGATCGCGGCAACATGCTGATCCTCGCGCACCGGGCCCGCGCCCGCGGGATCCCGGCCGAGACCGTCGAGGTGTTCGCCAACGACTCGTTGCCCGATGGTGACATCTACCTGCTGGGCGGGGGCGAGGACGGGCCGCAAGCGCTTGCGGCGCAACGGCTCATCGCCGACGGCGGGCTGCACCGCGCGGTCGACCGGAGGGCCGTCGTGTTTGCGGTGTGTGCCGGGTACCAACTGTTGGGAAGCAGTTTCTTCGCCAAGGGCGCCAAATGTGAGGGCCTTGGGCTGCTGGATCTGTATTCGGACCGGGGCGAGACCCGGGCCGTGGGCGAGCTCGCGGGCGTGGTCGACCCGGAGCTGGGGCTGCCCACGCTCACCGGCTTTGAGAACCATGGTGGCCGCACCCACCTCGGGCCGGGCGCGAAACCCTTGGCACAGGTGAAGGTGGGCATCGGCAACGACAACCAGACCGAGGGTGCCTGGCTGGGCACGGTGCTCGGCACGTACTGCCACGGCCCGGCCCTGTCGCGCAACCCCGCGCTCGCGGATCTGTTGCTGAGCTGGGCGACCGGCGAGGACCGACTGCCCGAATTGGACGAGACCTGGACGTCGAAGTTGCGCACCGAGCGGCTGACAGCCAACGGGCTGGCGTGAAAACCGGGGCTTCGCGCCCACAGCCGCCCCTCCGCCAGGGCCGGCGTCCGTGGCGTGGCGAAAGGCTTGCGGGGCTTGCCATCGCGGTCGCCGTGCTGGCGGTGGTCGGGTGGCAGCTCCCGCTGCGCGAGCTGAGCCCGGTCGCGGTTGTGCCGGTAGCGGTCGTGATGCTGTGCGCGCTGGTTCCGCGCACGGCCGTTTCGCTCGCGTGTGGCGCCATCTTCGGTGCCTGGGCCGGCGCGGCGTGGGCGCTTTCGGCCGCGCTGATCGCCGCGACGATCACTTACGCGCTCGGGCATTGGGCCGGCCGCGAGATGCTGTTGGCGAAGGCCGGCCCGCGCATCACCGCGCTCGACGGCTGGCTTGCCCGCCGCGGCCTGCTCGCTGTCGTGGTGGTGCGGCTGCTGCCGATCGCGCCCTTCGGCCTGGTTGGGTATGCCTACGGTGCCTCCTCCGTGCGGTTTAGAGATTTTCTCGGGGGTACCGCGTTAGGCGGCGCACCCTCCTCGATCAGCTACGCGACGATCGGGGCCGCGGCCGTGGCGCCGGAGTCCATGAGCTGGCTGACGTTCCTGCCCGCCACCGTCGGTGTGCTCATCAGCACCACAGCCGCCCTCTACTGGCGCCACACCACCCGCGCCCAAGCTCACCTCTCGCGTTGATCATGAACTCATGTCCATTCTCGACGTAAGTTCATGATCAACCGGAAGGGGTGAGGGTCAGGCCGTTGAGGAGGGTTAGGCCCAAGGGGGTTATTTCGTGGCGGACGGCGCCGCCCTCGCGGCGGGTGGTGATGAGGGCGGCGTCGCGCAGCACCGTGGCCTGATGGCTGGCCGCGGCGAGAGACACCCCACACAGCCGCGCCAGCTCGCTGGTCGTGCAGCCCGACACGGTCGCCTCCAATGCCATCGCCCGGGTCCGGCCGAGCAGCGCCCCCAGCTTGGGCGGCCGGTCGGTCTGGCTCAGCTCGCCCGGCGCGGGCTGGGTCGGATACACAAGAATGGGTTGAAGCTCGGTGTCACGCAGCTTGGTCGGCGCCTGCCAGCAGAAGAACGACGGTTGCAGCAGCAGCCCGCGCCCGTCGAGATGCAGGTCGGTGTCGGCGAAGTCGAACACCTCGAGCACCGGCGGGGTCCAGCGCACCCCCGGGTGCAAATGGGACAGCATGTGGTCGATGCCCTGCCCGCTCCACTCCTGCACCCGGCGGGCCCGGTCGGCGACGACGTGACTGCGAATGGAGCGCCAATATGGCGCGAGCGCGGTGTCGTGATAGGACCGCATGGCCGCGGCGAGCCGGCGCATCGGCTCGACCCGGCCCGTGGCCAGCTCGTGGCTCCAGGCCGTCACCGGGCGCCGGATGGCAAGATATTCCAGCTGGGTGCGCACCTTCTCGCGCGGGGACGCCAGGAGCAGCTCCAGCCCGGCGTCGAGGCCCGGCCCGGCCCCGATCGGGGTCAGGAAATCCGGGGAGTAACCGGCGGGCGGCGCCAACTCGCGCAGCAGTGCCAGGTCTCCCGGGCTGACGCTCCCCGAAGCGTGCCGCCGCCACGGTCCATAGACCAGGCGTCCGGTCGCGTTCTGCATGACGCTGGCGCTCTGCGTGACATGCAGGCTCAGCAGGACTTCCCATAGCAGGTCGGGCTCGGCGGCGATTCTCGTGCGGGCAAGGTCCTTTGCGGTGAAGTGGATGCGTAACATCTGATCCCCCCAGGTCGCGCATTACGCATTTGCCAGCAAACGTACTAGGCGGCGTCGATGGACGCGAATCAGTTGAAGTGCACGAGAGTCTGTGCGGTAGGCGACACAAACGGCAGGCTAGCTGCGGTTTTCCGTTACGGTGCGGGATGTGGACGGTACCACATGAGTCAAATGTCCGATAGTGACGTGGCCGTCGTCACCGCTTGACGCAGGTGTAGGCGCCGTAGAGCGACCGTTCAAAGTCGACGCTCACGATGTCGAACCCGGCCCGGTCGAGCATGGGTTCGAGCAGCCAGCGATAGGTGCTGAACTCGGTGCGGATGTGCTCGGCGTAGTCCGCGGCCGTGTAGCCCAGGCTCGGGTCAGGGGAGGCGTGCGCGAACCATTGCGCGAACACCGCCTCGGCCTCCGCGGGCGCGAAGTCGTAGATGAGATCGCGCAGCCGCAGCACGCCTCCCGGCCGCAGCTGGCCAGCGATGCGTTGCAGCGCAACGGCTTTGAAGAAGTCAGGCAACTGATGCAGCGCGTTGCGCGTGTGCACGGCGTCCACGGGCGGCCCGTCATAGGTGAGGAACCCGCCCCGCACAACATCCAGATTGGACAATCCTTCGGCGCGAGCCCGCGTGCGCAGCATTTCGAGCATCGCCGGCGAGACGTCCACGGCCGTCACGTGGTCGAACACACGCGCCGCGGCGAGCGCGAACCGGCCCGTCCCCGCGCCGAGGTCGACCACCGTCCGCGCGCCGCGTGCCCGCAGGATCTCGACGTCCGGCGCGGGATCGGGGAAGCCCTGTTTGCGGTCGTATCCGGCGACGAACGCCTCGTCCAGGTGTTCGGGGCCCGCAAACGCCAGCTCGTCGAGCAACCACGATTCGGTCACTCGACGAGCTTAGCCGCCAGGGTTGTGAAGAGGCTTATGAACTGGCGTGCAGGACGTCGACGTTCAATTTGTTCTCGGCGGCCCGGATGCCCTGATAGAGGCTGTCGCACATGCTGTAGCCGGCGACCTGCAGGCCGTAGGCGGTGTGCTTGGCGTACATCGGTGCGCCGCTGTCGCCGCCGACGCCGCGGAAGTTGCCCCGGCCAAGGTTCTTGACCGTCACGCCGCCGTAGGTGGCCGTGACCCCGAGCTGGAGGACATAGCCGCAGTCGCTTCGGCCGAAGAACGCGCCGGTCGTGCAGATGCGCATGCCGAGCACACTCGTCTTGTCAGTTGTGGATCTACGCGACCACCGAGACCAGCCGGCCCGGTACCACGATGACCTTCTTCGCGTCCACAATGGACACCGCATCCAGCGCGGCGGCACGGATGGCGTCCTCGCCGGCATCGGCCGCGACCTCGATACGCCCCCGCACCTTCCCGTTGACCTGCACCGGATAGGTGACCGTCGCGTCGACCAGCATGGCCGGGTCGGCCTGCGGGAAGTCCACATAGGTCAGCGACCCGGCGTGGCCCAGGCGGTGCCACAGTTCCTCGGCGATGTGCGGTGCGAACGGCGCCAGCATCAGCACCAGCGGCTCGGCCACGTCGCGCGGCGTACCGTCCAGTTTGGTCAGTGCGTTGGTCAGCTCGATCAGCTTGGCGATGGCCGTATTGAAGCGCAGCTCGGCCATGTCCTCACGCACGCCCGCGATGGTCTTGTGCAGCAGCCGCTTGACTTCAACGGGCGCCGGATCCCCCGAAACCACCGTCGAACCCGTGTGCTCGTCGACGACCGCCCGCCAGACCCGCTGCAGGAACCGTTGCGAGCCGACGACGGCTCGCGTGTCCCACGGCCGCGACACATCCAGCGGGCCCATGGACATCTCATACACCCGGAACGTATCCGCGCCATACTGAGAGCACATCTCGTCAGGCGTCACGACGTTCTTCAGCGACTTGCCCATCTTGCCGTACTCGCGGTCGACCTTCTGCCCGTTCCACACGTAGATGCCGGGCTGCTCCTCGACGACCTCCTCGGCGGGCACGACCGCGCCGCGATCGTCGCGGTACGCGTACGCCTGGATGTAGCCCTGGTTGTACAGCCGCTGGTACGGCTCGTACGACGACACGTGCCCCAGGTCGTACAGCACCTTGTGCCAGAACCGCGCATACAGCAGGTGCAGCACGGCGTGCTCGACGCCGCCCACATACAGGTCGACGCCGCCGGACGGCTTGCCGGACAGCGGGCCCACCCAATAGGCCTCGTTGGCGGGGTCCACGAAGTGCTGCTCGTTGGTCGGGTCCAGGTAGCGCAGCTGGTACCAGCACGAGCCCGCCCACTGCGGCATGACGTTGGTCTCGCGCCGGTAGACGCGCGGCCCGTCGCCCAGGTCCAGCTCGACCTCGACCCACTCCTTGGCCCGCGACAGCGGGGTTTCCGGCTCGCTGTCGGCGTCGTTGACATCGAACGTCTTGGGCGCGAAGTCCGCCACGTCGGGCAGCTCGACCGGCAGCATCGAGTCGGGCAGCGCGATGGCGTTGCCGTGCTCGTCGAACACGATCGGGAACGGCTCGCCCCAGTAACGCTGCCGGCTGAACAGCCAGTCGCGCAGCCGATAGGTGACCGCGCCCTCGCCGAAACCGCGGGCCTCCAGCCACTCGATGATCGCGGCCTTCGCCTGCGCGATGTCCATGCCGTCCAGGAAGCCCGAGTTGATGGCCGGACCCTCGCCGGTGTAGGCCTTCCCGTCAAACGAAGCGGGCGGCTCCACGGTCCGGATGATGGGCAGCTCGAAGACCTCGGCGAACTCCCAGTCGCGCTCGTCCTGGCCGGGCACCGCCATGATCGCGCCCGTGCCGTAGCCCGCCAGCACGTAATCCGCGATGAAGATCGGGATATGCGCGCCGTTGACCGGGTTCATGGCAAACGCGCCGATGAACACGCCGGTCTTCTCCTTCGCGTCGGCCTGGCGCTCCACATCGGACTTCGACGCGGTGAACTCGCGATAGGCCGCGACCGCCTCGCGCGGCGTGGCGTGCCCACCGGTCCACACGGCGTGTGTGCCGTCGGGCCACTCATCTGCGACCAGTTCGTCCACTTTGGCGTGCTCGGGTGCCAGCACCATGTACGTCGCGCCGAACACGGTGTCCGGCCGCGTGGTGAAGACCCTTATGGAGGAAAAGTCGATGTAGGCACCCGTCGAACGCCCGATCCAGTTGCGCTGCATCAGCTTGATCGGCTCCGGCCAGTCCAGCACGTCCAGGTCGTCGATCAGCCGGTCGGCGTAGGCCGTGATGCGCATCATCCACTGCTTCAGGTTGCGCTTGAAGACCGGGAAGTTGCCCCGCTCGCTGCGCCCGTCGGCCGTGACCTCTTCGTTGGCCAGCACCGTGCCCAGGCCCGGACACCAGTTGACCGGGGCCTGGCTGACGTAGGCCAGCCGCTTGGAGTCGACAATCTTCCGTCTTTCCGAAGCGGGCAGGTGTGCCAGCTGTGCTTCCAGCTCTGCGATCGGGCGCGCCTTCTTCTGGTCGGCGTCAAACCACGAGTTGTAGATCTGCAGGAAAATCCACTGCGTCCAGCGATAGAACTCGACGTCGGTGGTCGCGACCGAGCGCCGCGGATCGTGGCCCAGACCCAGCATGCTCAGCTGTGCACGGTACCGCTCAATATTCTCTTCAGTGGTTTTTCTAGGGTGGGTACCGGTCTGGACCGCATATTGCTCGGCGGGCAGGCCGAACGCGTCAAACCCCATGGTGTGCAGCACATTGCGGCCCGCCATCCGGTTGAACCGGGCGAACACGTCGGTGCCGATGAACCCCAGCGGGTGCCCCACATGTAGACCAGCGCCGCTAGGGTAGGGGAACATATCCAGAACGAACATCTTCTCTGCGCCGTACCGGGGGTGCTGCGCGTCTGCCAGGGGACCGACGGGATTAGGCGCATGGAATGTACCGTTTTGCCGCCAGTAGTCCTGCCAGCGAGCCTCGATCCGGTTGGCCATCTCCGCCGTGTACCGGAAGGGCGGGACCTCTACCTGCTCCATGATCTATTCCTCCACTTCAAAGGCATAAAAAAACCCTTCGCGCGCCTTGCGCAGAAGGGGTCGCCGTGCTTGCGCCGCTTTATGGCGTGGGCGTCAGCACGGCCTCGTAAGGAGCAGGAAGCCCCGGGACATGGGTGCATAATAGCGCGCCCGGCTACATTGGCGGAACGCGGTTAACTGATGAAGACTCAAGTAACGACGAGCAACCTGTCGAGCAACCTTCTTGGCGCGCCCGAGCGTCCATCCGTCATCCGACACGAGGAGGAACCCCTTGACCACAACGCAACGCGGAGCAAGCGAACTCGGTGACCCCATGCCGGTCGAGGAGTTCCGCTCCACGACAAACGCAATCGTGGCCAACATCGAGCAGGTGATCGAGGGGAAGACCGCCACCGTGCGGCTGGCGCTCGCCGTCCTCCTGGCCGAGGGCCACCTGCTGATCGAGGACGTGCCCGGCGTTGGCAAGACCAAGCTCGCCAAGGCGCTCGCCCGCTCGATCGACTGTTCGGTCCGGCGCATCCAGTTCACCCCCGACCTGCTGCCCAGCGACGTGACCGGGGTCAGCGTCTACAACCAGGAGACCCGCGAGTTCGAGTTCAAGCCGGGCGCGGTGTTCGCCAACCTGGTCGTGGGCGACGAGATCAACCGGGCGTCGCCGAAGACCCAGTCCGCGCTGCTGGAGTGCATGGAGGAGCACCAGGTCACCGTCGACGGCGTGACCTACCAGCTCCAGGTCCCGTTCATGGTCATCGCCACGCAGAACCCGATCGAGATGGAGGGCACCTACCCCCTCCCCGAGGCGCAGCGCGACCGGTTCACCGCCAGAATCGCCATGGGATACCCGGACGAGCCCGCCGAGCTGGCCATGCTCGATGGGCACCAGTCCCACGACCCGCTTGAAGACCTGGTCGCCGTCACCGACGCCGCGACCGTCCGGCGATGCATCGCGGCCGTGCGCAACGTGCACGTGGCCCAGCCTGTGAAGCAATACGCGGTCGATCTCGTCACCGCCACGCGTGAAGCCCCCGAGCTGCGCCTGGGCGCGTCCCCCCGCTCGACGCTGCAGTTCATCCGCACGGCGAAGGCGATCGCGGCCCTGGACGGCCGTGACTACGTGCTCCCCGACGACCTGCAGACCCTGGCCGTGCCCGTGCTCGCGCACCGGATCATCCCCACCGCCGACGCGCAGCTGTCCCGCCGGACCACCGACGCGATCCTGTCCGAGCTGGTGCACCGGCTGCCCGTGCCGCACGACCGGCGCTCGCCGTACGACACCCGCCCGCCGTCGCCGCCCAACACCTACTACGGCCGGTAGGACGTCATGGGCGAGGCATTCCGGGGCCTGACGACGCGGGGACGCAGCTTCCTCGCCGCCGGACTGGCCGCGACCCTGTCCGCGCTGGTGCTCGGCGAGAAGGACCTGCTGCGCGTGTCGATTCTGCTGCTGGCCCTGCCGCTGCTGGCCGCATGGCACGTGGGCCGGGCGCGATACAAGCTCGCGTGCCAGCGCAGTCTTGACCCCTACCGGGTGCAGGCGGGCGGCACGGCACGGGTGCTGCTGCGCCTGCAAAACGTGTCCCGGCTGCCGACCGGCACGCTGCTGCTGGAAGACAAGCTGCCGTACGCGTTGGGCTCGCGGCCGCGGCTGGTGCTCGACCGGCTGGGCGCGCAGCAGGCGTCGTCGGTGGCCTACACCGTGCGGGCGGAGCTGCGCGGTCGGTACGAGGTGGGTCCGCTGACGCTGCGCATGACCGACCCGTTCGGGCTGTGCGAGATGACCCGCGCATTCCCCAGCTCCGACCGGCTGACCGTGATCCCGCAGGTGACACCGCTGCCGATGGTCCGGTTGGCGGGCGAATACGTGGGCACGGGCGACAGCCGGGCCCGCTCGGTGGCCGTGCACGGCGAGGACGACGCCGCCACGCGCGAATACCGGCAGGGCGACGACCTGCGGCGGGTGCACTGGCGCTCGACCGCGCGGGTGGGCGAGCTCATGGTCCGGCGCGAGGAGCAGCCATGGGAGTCCCGCGCGACCGTCGTGCTCGATACGAGGTCCTATGGGCACCGGGGCGAGGGGCCGACCGGCTCGTTCGAGTGGGCGGTCTCCGCGGTGGCGAGCATCTCCGTCCACTTGCGACAGTCCGGGTACAAAATGCGCCTCGTCACGGACGTCGGCGCAGACATCGAGGCCAATGAGATCGGCGGGGACGGGCTGCTGCTCGACCACCTGGCCGAGGTCAAGTCCACGGCCCGGGGCGACATCTCGACGCTGGTCGACCAGGTGCGCCGGCGCTCCGACGGCGGGCTCGTGATCGCGGTGCTCGGGCTGCTGACCGAGGCCGAGGCGCGCCTGCTGGCCAACCTGCGGACCAACGGCACCACGTGCATCGGGTTCGCGATGGACACGCACAGCTGGCTCAACCTGCCCGCGCCCGCCCGCGCCGAGGCCGACAAGGAGCACGCGGCGTCCGCGCTAGCGCTGCTGCAGAACGGCTGGCGTGTCGTGCCGGTCAAGCACGGCGACCAACTGCCGACGCTGTGGCCCAAGGCCGCGCGCGGCATGCAGGGCTTCGCGCTACGGGCGGCGATGGCCGAGACCGTGACCATTGGGGGTGGGCGATGACGTCCCGTCGGCATTTGACCCTTGTCGCCGCGGCGGCGACGCTGATGGCCGCCGCGCCGATACTGTCCATTTTCGACGGTCTGAAATGGTTCATGTACGCCATCGTCACCGTAGCGCTGATCGCGGGGGCGGCGTGGACGGTCCGGTCGATGCGCGGCCGGCTGTGGTCGCAGGTCACCGCGATGGTTGGCGCCCTGCTGCTCGCGCTGACGCTGTTCTACGGCAACGGCACCGCGCTGCTGGGCATCATCCCGACGCCCGCGACCATCGACCGGTTCGGGGGCCTGCTGGTCGCCTCCGGTGAGCAGATTCAGACGTCCTACGTGCCGGCCCCAGACATCGAAAGCCTGGTCTTCCTGAGCACACTGGGCGTGGGCGGGGTGGCCATCCTGGTGGACCTGTTCGCGGTGGGATTGCGCAGACCCGCTCTGACCGGCCTGCCGATGCTTGCCATTTATTCGGTACCGGTTGCGGTCATCATCGACTCGGTGTCCCCGTTCCCGTTCATCATCGGGGCCGTCGGCTACCTGTGGCTTCTCGTCAGCGACAACGTGGACAAGGTCCGGCGGTTCGGGCGGCGGTTCACCGGCGAGGGCCGCGGCGTGGACCTGTGGGAGCCGTCGCCGCTCGCGGCCAGCGGGCGCAGGCTGGCGGTCGCGGGCGTGATCGCGGCGGTGGTGCTCCCGCTCGCCGTGCCCGGCATGACCACGGGACTGCTCGCCCAGTTCGGCGGGGAGGGCACGGGGCCGGGCGACGGCTCGGGCCGCGGCGGCCGCACGGTCG
>NZ_QJUG01000050.1 GCF_003426775.1 Allorhizocola rhizosphaerae
CCGACCGTACCGGCCGGGCGAATGGGTGGGCCAGGCCGAGGGTCACCGGCCGGGGCAGCGGTAGCCGCGCGGTCAGCCGCGACGCCCACTGGCCGCGCCCCGGCTTCGGTGTGCGCCCGACCGCCAGCACGTCAACCGTGCGCAGCCGCCCGGCCCGCGCCGCTGCGGCAAAAGCGGTCGCGACGACCAGAGTCAGGGCGCCCGCGAGCACAGCGACGTTGACCCACGGCGTGACACCGGAGTCTGACGTGCCGTAGACCCGATTGGTCTGCGCCAGGATCGGGATGGCCAGCAGGTTGCCCGCGACGACGCCGAGGACGCCGCCCACCGCCGCCGGGATCAGCGCCTGGACGATGTAGGCCCGCACGACCTGTCGCGGCGTGAACCCGAGCGCCTTGAGGATGCCGATGCGGCGCGTGCCCGTGCTGACCGCGCCGGCGATCACGTTGCCGATGATGAGCACCGCCATGAGCACGCTCAGCACACCGAACGCGATCAGGAACGGGATCAGCAGCACGGCGTTGCCGGCGCTCTCGGTCCGCATCGTGAGCCACGAGCGGACCCCGGTCATCGCCCCCTCGGGCAAGCCTGCCTGCACGGCCGCGCGGCCCGCATCGACCTGACCCTCGGTGTCGGCGGAGGCGAAGCGGTACAACATCTGAAGGCCGGTCGCGGCGGTCAACGCCGCGACCTGTTCCGGCGCGACCCAGCCGCCCGCGGTCTCGCTGATCGACCGGGCCCTGCCGACCACGGTCAGGGCGGGGCTGCCCGCAACGTTCGGCAGCGCAAGCACCTCACCGATTTTCGGTTCCATGCCGGGCGGCATCCGGCCGTCGCTGTGCAGCACGATCTCGCCGGGTCCGGTCACCCACCGGCCTTCGAGCATCGTGACCACGTCGACAGCCCCGCCCGGATCGGCACGCCCGGCCACGGTGATAGGGCGCACCGGTCGATCGCCCGCTCTGACCGGCGTGATCAACGCGGTCGGGAACGGGCCGGCCGACGCGACCACCCCGGCGGCGTTGGCCGTCGCGGCCACCTGCGCGGCCGTGACCTTGGCCGGGTCGAACTGCGCGGCCAGGTGCGGGCCGCTCTGCTGGGCGAACGCCCGGTCGAACGGCGCGCGCGACGCGACCATCAGCGTGCCACCGAGCACACCCGACGTCACGGCGATCAGCACGACGAGTCCAATCACGACGGTCTGCACCCGTTTGCGGCCGACACCGGAGCGGACCACCCTGCCCAGCGCGCTCATGAAGCACGCTCCCGCCGCGCGGTGTCATCCGCGACCTGGCCGTCGACGAGCTGGACGGTCCGTGTCGCGCACGACTGCGCCAGGGCCAGATCGTGCGTCACCAGCACGATGGTCTGCCCGTCGGCGTGCAGGTCCTTGAGCAGCTGCCGGACCTCCCCACCGGACGCGGTGTCCAGCGCGCCGGTCGGCTCGTCGGCCAGCAGCAGCGCGGGCCGGTTCATCAGGGCCCGTGCCACCGCCACCCGCTGCCGCTCGCCACCGGACAGCCGGCCCGGATAAGCGCGGGCATGCCGGTCGATGCCGAGCGTGCTCAGCAGTTCGGCCGCCCGGCGCTGCGCCGCGCCGCGCGGCATCCCGCCCAGCTGCGCGGGCAGCATGACGTTGTCGGCGACGGTCAGGTCGTCGAGCAGGTTGAAAAACTGGAAGACCATGCCGATTTTGGCGCGGCGATAGCGGGCCGAGGCGGCCTCGCCCAGCTTGTCGACGCGCACGCCGTCCACGGTCACGGTGCCGCCGGTCGGCCGGTCCAGCCCGGCCACGAGATTTAGCAGCGTGGATTTGCCGCTGCCCGACGGCCCGAGGATGGCCACGGCCTCCCCGGTCGCAATCGTCAGCGACACGTTGTCCAGCGCGGGCGGGCCCTCGTCATAGCGGCGGCTCACCGCGCTCAGCTCGATCACTGGAGCGCTCATGATGGTCTATCTCCTTCTGCTTCGGTCGCATCTGCGCCGTTGAAGCTAGGCCCGCTTCCGTGGCCGCCGCGTCTGCAAGCGGAGGCATATTCGGTACCTCATAGGAATGAGAAGAATCGGCGTCATCCCTGAGATGTAGTCCGCCGATGTAGCCCGGTGGTCAGGCGGGTGGATGCCGCGCCATGCCGGTGTCGGCAAGAATGGCCAGGTGATGAGTGTGGCGGCGATGGCCGGACGAGCGCTGGAATGGGTTCGGCAACTGCTGCGCCCGTCGGCTCCGCTGCCTCCGCTGTCGCGCCGGGGCGCGATCTTCGACGCGTTCCTGCCGCTGGGCCTCTATCTCCTCGCGATCCAGGCGGGCGGCGACGACGCCGAGCCGCGCACGCGCATGCCCCGGCCCGAGTTCGACCCGCCGGGGCCGCCGATGATCAGGGAGCCCTTCCCGGTGATCGAGGACGAGCAGACCGGCTGGCCGCTGGTCATGCTGATCGCGGTGCTGCCGCTGTTGTTCCGGCGGCGATGGCCGCTCGCCGTGCTGTGGATCGTGGTGCTCACCGCCCCGCTGATCGTCGATTTCGAGGCCGCGCTGCGGCTGTCGTTTTACGCGTGCGTCATCGCGGGCTACACGGCCGCCGTCTACAGCCCATATCGCTTGCCCGCGCTGGCGAGCCTGCCGTTGGCCGCTTTCGTGTACGCGGAAATCCGCGAACCCGCGGTGCCCACGGTCCCGGACGGCGCCGTGCCCTTCCTCATCCTGATCCCGATACTCGTGGTGGCAGAAGGCTTGCGCCGCTGGAAGGGCCGCGCGGACGGATTGGAGCGCGAGCAGGCCGAGGCCGTGCGCCGCGCCGCCGAGCAGGAACGGGCGCGCATCGCCCGCGAGCTGCACGATGTGGTCACGCACAACGTGAGCGTGATGGTGATCCAGGCCGGTGCGGCGCGCAAGGTGATGGACGCCGATCCCGGGCAGGCGCGCGAGGCGCTGCTCGCGGTGGAGGCCGGGGGCAGGGCCGCGATGACCGAGCTGCGCCACGTCATGGGACTGCTCACGATGGATGGGTCCGACCCGGAGGGCCTCGCCCCGCAGCCGGGGCTGGACCGCTTGGAGGCGCTGGTGCAGCGGGTGCGCGACACCGGGATGCCGGTCGAGCTGACCGTGGCCGGGCAGCCGCGGCCACTGCTGCCCGGCGTCGAGCTCACCGCATACCGAGTGGTGCAGGAGGCGCTCACCAATACCGTCAAGCATGCGGCCGGGGCGAGCGCTTCTGTGCTCATCGAGTACGGTGACGACCGCCTGCGGGTGGAAGCGACCGACACCGGCGGCGGGCCGGCCGTGTCTGCCGCCAGTGGCAACGGCAACGGCCGCGGGCTGTTGGGCCTGCGCGAGCGCCTCGCGGTGTACGGTGGCACTCTGCACGCGGGGCCGCGCCTGACCGGCGGATATCGTGTCGCCGCAATGATTCCCCTGGAGGCCTCGTGACCGTGCCGCTGCGCGTCGTCCTCGCGGACGACCAGGCGTTGGTGCGCACCGGATTCCGGATGATCCTCATGGCCGACGGCATAGACGTGGTCGCGGAGGCGACCAACGGCGCGGAGGCCGTGGACGCGGTCCGGCGCACGCTGCCCGATGTCGTGCTGATGGACATCCGGATGCCGGAGATGGACGGGCTGGAGGCGACCAGGCGCATCCTCACGGGCACCGCCGCCGAGCCACGCGTGATCATCCTGACCACGTTTGACCTCGACCACTACGTGTATGCGGCGCTGTCGGCAGGCGCGAGCGGGTTCCTGCTCAAGGATGTGACGCCGGAGCATCTCGTCGCCGCCGTTCGCCTGGTGCGGTCGGGCGACGCGTTGCTGGCGCCCGCCATCACGCGGCGGCTCGTGGAACGGTTCGCCGGGCGCGACCCCGAGACGGCCACGAGGGTCCACCGTGACCTGTCCGCGCTGACCCCGCGCGAGCTGGAGGTGCTGCGCCTGCTGGCCCAGGGGCTGAGCAACGCCGAGCTGGCCGCGCGCCTGTATCTGTCCGAGGCGACCGTCAAGACACACGTCGCCCGCATTCTGGCCAAGCTCGGATTGCGCGACCGTGTCCAGGCCGTAGTCGTCGCGTACGAGACCGGCCTGGTCAGCCCGGGGGAAACGAGCTGATCATGAACTTACGTCCATGTTCGACGGTGTGTCGCGGCAGTGACTTCGTGGTCAACACCGCTGCGGCGGGCGGCGGGAGCGCCTGATGATCCGGTCGTGGCGTGCGGTGCTGGCCGTGACAGTCGTGCTGACAGCGGTGTTCGTGGTGTCGGGCGGGTGGGATCGCGCGCATGTGGCCCGCGACGTGGTCCTGATCGCGCTCAACACGTTGCCGCTGCTGCTTTTGCGCCATCAGCCGGTCGCGGCGGTGCTCGTGATTTGCGCGGCCTATCCCGCGTGGCTGGTGGCCGGGCACGAGGCCAGCATGTTCCAGTCCCTGCCCATGCTCGCGGCCCTCTACGCCTCCGGCGCGTGGGCCAAACCGTTGTGGGTGCGGGCGATCGCGCTCGTGGCACCGGTCTGGTGCCTGTACGCGGTGCTGTCCGGCTGGTGGGAGGGCGCCGGGTTGGGCGACGTGGGCTACATCGTGGTCATGTTCGTTCTCATGTGGACACTCGGGGTGGTGGTGGCGGCGCTGGAGGCGGCGCGGCGTGAGCTGGCCGACCGGGCCGTGCTCGACGAGCGCGCCAGGATCGCACGCGAACTGCACGATGTCATCGCCCATGCGATGAGCGTCATCACGGTACGGGCCGGGGTGGGCGCGCATTTGATCGAGTCGCGGCCGCGTGAGGCGGCCGAGGCGCTCAGCGTGATCGAGCGGACCGGGCGGGAGGCGCTGACCGAGATGCGCCGGATGCTCACCGTGCTTCGCGACCCGCATCCACATGCGCCGCAACAGCTTCCGCAACCCGGTCTGGCTGACGTGCTGACGCTCGTGGAGCATGTGCGCGCCGCGGGCGTCGCGGTCGCGGTCACGACCGCCGGCAAGGTGCGCGCTCTGCCCGCCGGGCTGGATCTGGCCGCGTACCGGATAATCCAAGAAGCATTGACCAATGTGGTCAAGCACGCTCCAGGGACGAAGGCGACAATCCTTATGCGGTACCAGGATGAGGCCCTGCGCCTCGAAATCGGCAACGCGGCCAGCGGGCCGGCCGGGCCGATCACCCCCGGGCAGGGCATGCGTGGCATGGCCGAGCGGGCCGCGCTCTACGACGGCAACTTCGAGGCGGGCCCGGACGGCGAGGGCGGGTTCCGAGTCGCGGTAACGTTCCCCACATGATCCGTGTCGTGGTGGTCGACGACCAGGAGTTGGTGCGTGCGGGCTTCTGCGCGCTGCTCGACGCCGACCCGGGCATCGAGCTCGTCGGCGAGGCGGGCGACGGACTGTCCGCTGTGGAGCTTGTGCGTTCCCACAGGACCGACGTTGTGCTCATGGACATCCGCATGCCGGGCATGAACGGCATCGAGGCCACCCGCCTGATCCGGGCCATGCCCGACCCACCCGAGGTGCTGATCCTCACCACCTTCGACACCGACGAGAACGCGTTCGACGCGCTGGCGGCGGGCGCGGCCGGGTTCCTGGTCAAGGACACGCCGCCGGTGCAACTGCTGCAGGCGATCCAGGCGGCCGACAGCGGCGGTGCGGTGATTTCGCCCGCGACGACCCGTCGGCTGGTGGACCACCTCGTCGCCGCCCGCATGCAACGGGACCGGCCCGTGCCCGCCGGGCTGGAGACGCTGACCGAGCGGGAGCGCGAGGTGCTCGCGCTGGTCGCGCGTGGCTGCTCCAACCGGGAGATCGCCACGCGCCTGCGCATCGCGGAGCTGACGACCAAGACACACGTGTCGCGGATCCTCACCAAGCTCGGGCTCGACAGCCGGGTGCAGGCCGCGGCGCTCGCCTATCAGACCGGTCTGGTGAAGCCGGGCGACTGACCGCGTACGGCAAAAGAGGTACCACCAATTGGCGACGACGCACAGCCCTGGTATCTCTAGCGTTTTCTCCCATGGACAATGTCATCACCGTGGAGCATCTGCACAAGCGTTACGGCGACGCGGTCGCGATCGAGGACGTCTCGTTCGAGGTGCGCCGGGGCGAGATCTTCGGCATCCTCGGGCCGAACGGCGCGGGCAAGAGCACGACCGTGGAGTGCCTGCAGGGCTTGCGCAGCGCGACCCGCGGCCGGCTCGCCGTGCTCGGGCTCGACCCCGGGCGGGAGGCGGCGCGTCTGCGCCGGCGCATCGGCTCGCAGTTGCAGTCGTCGGCCCTGCCCGAGCGGCTGCGGGTGGGCGAGGCGATCCGGCTGTTCGCGCGGCTGCACCAGCAACAGGTCGATGTGGACGCCACCCTGGCGGAGTGGGGCCTGCAGGCGTTGCGGCGCAAGGCCTATGCCACGCTGTCGGGCGGCCAGCAGCAGCGGGTGTTCCTCGCGCTCGCCCTGCTCGGCCGGCCCGAGGTGGTGTTCCTCGACGAGCTCACGACCGGGCTCGACCCGACCGCGCGGCGCGAGACGTGGCAACTGGTCCGGCGGGTGCGTGACCGGGGCGCGACCGTCGTGCTGGTCACGCATTTGATGGAGGAGGCCGAGGCGCTGTGCGACCGGATCGCCGTCATCGATCGGGGCCGGGTCGTCGCCGCCGACACACCCGGTGCGCTGACGGCTCTGCGCGGAGGCCCGGTGCGAATAACGTTCAGCGTCAACGGATATGACCCGCGCGGTTTGTCCTCCCTGGCCGGGGTCGAGTCGGTGAGCATCGACGCGGGCCGGGTCACCGTCACCGGGAGCGCGTCGAGTGCCGTCGATGTGGCCGCAGCCCTTGCGGCCCAAGGGATCGCGCCGCCCGACTATCGCACGCACTACCCGTCGCTCGAAGACGTCTTCCTGGCCCTGACCGGGCACCGCCTCACTCTCACCGAAGGATCACCGCGATGACCCTGTACCTCACCTGGACCGAGCTGAAGCTGCTGGCCCGCGAGCCACTCGTGCTCGTCGTGACATTGCTGTTTCCGTTGCTGTTGATGGCCTTGCTGCTGGCCTCGTTCGCGGGGGACACCGACCCGGTGTTCATGGGATTGGCGGGCACGGACTTCTACGTGACGTCCTATTTGGGCGCTGCGGTGGCCGCCATGGGTTTCATGGGCACACCAACACATCTGGCGTCCTATCGCGACAGTGGAGTGCTCCGGCGCTTCCAGGCGGCCGGTGTGCCGACCGCCTCGTTTGTCACCTCGCAGGTGCTCGTCATGTCGGTGCTGGCGGTCGTCGGGGCGGCCGCGATGATCGGCCTGGCGTATGCGGGGTTCGACATCGCCGCGCCCCGCTCGGTCGGTGGTGTTGTCGTCGGGTTTGTGGCGGGCATACTCGCCTTTGCCGGCATCGGCACGCTGCTCGGGTCGCTCATGCCGAGCGCGCGGGCGGCGCAGGGGCTCGGGCTGTTGCTGTTTTTCGGCACATTCTTCCTCGTCGGTGGCGGCCCGCCGCCCGGGGTGCTGCCCGACGCCCTCAACGACGCCGCGTCGCTCACGCCCACCGGGCTGCTCGTCGACGCCATCCGCACGCCCTGGACGGGCGGCGGCGTGGACTGGATCGCGGTAGCGGCGCTGGCCGGCGTCGCGCTCATCACCCTCCCCCTCACCACCCGCTTTTCCGGTCGATCATGAACTTACGTCCATGTTCGGCGGCGTGTCGCGGCATTGACTTCAACGCCGTCCAGATCGTCGAGACGGTCTGCGTCGGTGCGCAGCGATAGTTCCCGCGGCGCGCATGCGCCGCGGGAAGAGAACTCACAGTTGGAAAATCGCGGCCGAGGCCTGGTTCAGATGGTTGCGATACGCGCCGTTGGTGTAGACCACCCACGGTCGCCAGCTCGTCCCGCTCGACGAGATCCGCCACGCGGCGTTGGCGTTGTTCTGCGGCACGAACAACCACGATTGTGAATAGCCGTGGATGCTGTTGATCTGCCACAGACCGGCGTCCCACGACCCATTGGTGTTGTGATTTACCGCATTTGGTACGCAGCTCGACTCGCCGAGGGCGACGGCGACCGCGGTTTGCAGGCTACCGTCGCGGAAGCCCGCCGAGTAGCCGACGCGAGCACACAATCCGGCGCCGCTCGACGGCAGGGGCGCGATGCGGCCGCCCCACGTGTTGGTGTTCCACAGCGGTTGGCCTGACGATGAGTAGAGCACGAGGTTGCCGTCCGTCTGCATGATCAGATAGGCGTTGTTCCGCCCGGCGGTGTTGGTCGCCTTGATCGCGCGCCCGTTGTGGTACATCACCACGTTGCCGTCGCCCTGCATGGCGAACGCGGTGCCGTTATAGCCGTGCGTGTAGCTGTGCCACAGCGCGGTACCGGAACTGGTGTAAACAACCGCATTGCCATCGGTTTGCATGGTGAAGCGGTAGGCATTGTTGGCGGACACAATGGACTCTCCCGGATACAGCACCTGTCCGGGCAGCAGGCGGTCACCACTTCCCGCCGCTTGGGCGGGAGTGGCGGCCGCGGCCAGCGCGAGCGCGGCGGCGGCGAGCACCTTGACGAACGCCATGCCCCTCATAGCTGCGGCGCCATGAGGTAGGACATGCCGGCCTGGTGCTTGACCCAGCGTTCGTGCTCGACACCGAGCCCGCCGCCGAAGTTCATCTCCCAGACGTGGATGTAGGTGCCGTCGCTACGCTGCTGCATGAAGTCGACCCAGGCGACGTGGCCGGTGGTGGAGCTCGCGCCGGCGACGCCGCGCTCGAAGACGACGACCGATTGGGTGGCCGGCGAGTTGTGCACGAGCCAGCCGCGGGTGGGGGCGGTCTCGTTCCAGGTGTGCGCGTTGCCGTTGGCCACGTATGGGTAGACGCCGCTGAACCGCTTGAACCGCTCGTAGCAGTACCAGCTACAGTCCTTCTGGCCGTTGGGGTTGCTGGACATGGTCTGGCCCCAGGTCCAGTGCCACGACGTGGCCCAGATCGCGGTGCCGTTGCGGTACATGACCAGGTTGCCGTCGTCCTGCATGATCAGGGACGCTCCGGTGTATCCGGCGGTGCCGGTGTGCCAGATGGCGGTCCCGTTGCGGTACATGACCAAATTGCCGTCGGTTTGCAGGGAGATGGCCGAGCCGTTCTGCCCGCCGGTGCGGGTCGACCACTTGGCCCCGCTCGGGGTGTAGAGCACGAAATTGCCGTCGCCCTGCATCGCCGCCGTGTAGGAGCCGTTGCTCGAACGCAGGTATTGGTTGGCGCTCAACGATTCACCGGCGCGCAGCACGTTGGTGCCGGAGCCGGCGAAGGCGGGCCGTTGCACACCGATCGCGACCGCCGCACCGGTGCCCGCCGCGAGCGTGAGCAGGCCGCGCCGGGTGAAGACATGGTTACCCACGATTCCTCCTGTCGGTATCCCGGAGTTCCCGGGTCCGACCCAGAGTGGGCCGTGGGCGGGTCGGGAGTCCTCTCAGTTCGCTCTCCGTTGGGCGGTCCACTTGAGAGCGACTTGAGAGGACCGTCCGCCGCATTTCGCGCACGCTGAGCACACCTGGGCCCACAACCTCATGGAGGAAAGCATGCGTACCAACGTCTTCACCCGGCGGGCCACGCTCGGCCTGACTGCCGCGGCGTGTGTGGCAGCCGTGGTGGGCTTCGCCGGCCCGGCGCAGGCCGGTGCCGGCAGCAACTATCTCGGCGGCGGAGAGGGCTTGAGCGCGAATCAGTCCATACGGTCGAACAACGGCGCCTACACGGCGGCGATGCAGGGCGACGGCAATTTCGTGCTCTACACCCCGAGCGGGGCCAAGTGGTCGACCCGCACCGGTGGCCAGAACGGCTCGTCGATCGTCATGCAGACAGATGGAAACCTTGTCGTGTACCGCAACGGGACAGCCATCTGGCACACCGGCACCGCCGGATACACCGGAGCGTCCCTGATCATGCAGGACGACGGCAATTTGGTCATGTACCGTAGCGGCACCGCGATCTGGGCCACGTCGTGGCACTGGACCCGAGGCACGACCCAGCCAGGCAACTCCGGCGTGTCAGGCAACTGCACGTGGTACGCCTATGAGCGGTTCAAGCAGTTCTCCGGCGTCTACCCCAACCTGTCCGGCGGCAACGCCTACACCTGGAACGAAACCGCCGCCGCCCGTGGCTGGCTGGTGCACAACTCGCCGGCCACTCAGTCGATCGTCGTGTTCGAACCCGGCGTGCAGGGCGCCAGCTCCCAGGGCCACGTCGCCTGGGTCGACTTCATGCAGCCCCGCAGCGACGGCACCTACATCCACGTCTGGGAAATGAACTGGCGGGGCCTGCACATCGTCTCCGACCGCTGGGTCAAGCACGTCCCCGGCATGTCCTACATCATGGCCCCACAGCTCTGACTCCGACCTGACGAAAGACCGCGGCTCCCACGGGAGCCGCGGTGAGCGGGGGCAGGCGTTCGTGGATGCGCGGGGCCGACGTGAAGCGGATCAACGCCGCCGGATCTCCCAGCAGATTGCGCTGACCACCAGCCAGAGAAAGCCGAGTCCGAGTCCTGCGGTCAGCAGAGGCATGGCGGGCGTCCCCCGCTCGCCAGAGACTTCGAGGATCACGCCGGCAATCAGGGCCACAGCGGCCAGCAGCCCAATAACGAGCCGCCATGGATTAGTCTGCTTCATGCTTGAATTCTCCCACGGAAATTGGCACCCAATGCCGCCCAGTTGCCAGCGCTGCATAGACGTCGCCCACGCAGCGCCAGCATAGTGCGTCGAGGCGTTCGACTCAGCAGGAGCCGGTTTCGATGCAGGCGGGCAGTCCGTGATCCGGCGACTTAACGATGTCCCAGCCGACCCAGACTGTGTCAGAAACCTTGTGCTTCGAACCACCGGAGTTGAAGTAGAACCCTCTCCCGCACGGAGGGCCGCTGCTGCCGAAGTCCCAGTAGACGTACCAGCTGCTTACCGCGCCCGGACTGTAGGTCCAAGCGCTTTCGGTGCAGAAACCCCAGAAGCCATTAGACGGATTCTGGAACATCATAAGCCACTTTGCTCGGTGCTCGGCTGATTTCGACCAGCACGTCGTGAACACATTGTTATAGCTCCACCCCGTGGTCTTCGGTATGCCACCGTTTGGAATGGACGATCCGTGCGAGAGCTCAGATTGTGTCGTATGGCAGTTTTCGAACTGTTTGATTTGCGAGCTGCTGCTCTGTGAATGTGCCGCGGCCGGCGCCGCCGTGGCCATAACGGTGACTGTTGCCGCAACCAGGCCGGCGAGCAGGCTGTAGATCCGAACTTCGAGCTTGTCGTGCATGACTCTCCCTCCTGCTTCACTGACACCGGGTTGTCGGCTCTGCGGCGACGCCCCCATGGATACCACCATTGGCATACGTCGTGGTGGTGCCAGGTGTACGGGCCGCCTTTTCGCGGGCAGCCGCCTCCTCCTGGGGCGTGGGATCGCGCAGCAGCTCCGACTTGGAAACCCAGCCGCAAACCTCGCCATGGCGATCGAAGACAGGGAGTGTGTCCGGCATCTTCTGCACGTCGACGCTACCGTCCACATTCACCCATGGTGGGCGCCGATTCTCGCCGTCAGGCCTCCCGCCTCCATTGTCGCCGTTTGCCGCAGCCGCGATGCTGAACGCGAGGAGCGTTGCCGCCGCGGCGACCAAGGATAGACCAATGAACCTTTTCACCGAATGTCACCTTTCTCGTTAGCCGCACTTGTGACCAGCCGGTGGGTCAACGAAGGCCAGCGCCTCCCTGCCATCGCTATCGCTAACCAGTCGATGATCGAGTGTTTCCTGCCTTTTCATGATCGCTTCGCGCTCAGTGGCGGAGGGCGGTCTGAAGATCTCGGACTTTGACGCGTAGCCGCACACGCGACCGGTCTGATCCAGAACCGGAATCTGATCGGGTACCTTCCGCAGGTCGACTGCTCCCTCCTGCGTCACCCACGGCGGCTGTGTCGGGACTGGGCCTGCGGTGGAGGCTTGGGCGAACCCCGCCGCTAGGCCGATGATGCCGAGCGCGACGACAGCTATCGCCGCGTTTGTCATTCTTGATCGCCGCATTTGCTACTCCTCTGGTTGTCGATGGGTGGATGTCTAGAATGTCGGCATCTGGTGCGAGCCGGACGACAGTGTTCCTCCAACACGCCCGTTGCCGATGTCATGCCACGAGTTGGCGGCCCTCGATAAGGAATGACCCTCTGGTGCTAAGAGGCGACGGTGCCTAGCCGGTTTCGTGCCGCAGGGCCAGCGCCTCGCGGGCATGCGCCGCGGACCGGGCGTCGTCACCGAGATCGCGGTAGATGCCGGCCAGCGTGGTAAGCGCGTCGCATTCAAGGATGCGGTACCCGGCGTGGCGGGCCATATCGAGCGCCTCCAAGGCAGTCGCGAGCGCGTCCTCGGGTCGGCCAAGCCCCGGTGGGCGTCGCCAGCCCGATCAGCGCCTCGACCTCCGCCATGCGCATGCCCGCGTCGCACGCGTGGCGGTGCGCCTCCCGGTGGGCGTCGAGGGCCTGCTGGTATTCGCCGAGCCGCGCGAGCACGGTGCCCATGACGTAGCCCGTGCGGGCGAGCAGGTGCGAGTTCGCGGTCTCCTGTGCCGGGCACCGCGCCTGGAGCACGTAGTCGCGGGCGAGGTCCAGGCGCCCGGCGTCCCGTTGGGATCTCACCGATGCCGCTCAGGCATACCACCTCCTGCAACCGTCCGCTGTTTTCGCGGTGACGGGCGAGGCCGTCAACGGCGTACCGGAGGGCCTCGTCGAGGTGGCCGCGTAGACGCAGGACGGCGGCGAGGTTGTCCAGTGGCACGCCTGTGTATCTCGACCCGAGGCGCTGCCTCAGCTCCAGCGCCTGGCGCAGGTGCTGTTCGGCTTCGTGCAGGTCGCCAAGCTCCAGCACATGGCGCCGAGGTTCCCCATCATGGTCGCCTCGCCGTGCTCGTTGCCGTTCGCCCGGTGGATGCGCAGCGCCGCGCGCAGGTGTTCCGCCGCCCCCCGGATGTCGCCCTGTTCGAGCCGCACGGCGGCCAGGTTGTTGTACGCCGCGGCCACCCCGTCCAGCCAGCCCGCCTCCTCGGCCAGCGCCCGCGCCGTCTCGAAGCCGTCCACCGCCGCGGCGAACCGGGACCGCAGCCGGTCGATGAACGCGAGGCTGAACACTGTGCACGCTCGATCCGGCCGACGCGCAGACCCTGCTGTGTCGGCGAGCTGTTTGACCTCATCGTCCGGCCCGGTCAGGGCTATGCGCTCGTGCAGGCCGCGATCTGCCGCCGGGCCATCGGCAATGCTGCGCGCGGTGTCGGTGATCTGGTGCAGGGGCTGGTGCAGGGGCTGGTGCAAGCGCTCGGCCAGCAGTCACCCGAACCCAACCGCGACCACGGTCACCATGATCCATGCCGAGACTGGGTGGACATGGCCGCGCTCCTAGTGACCTGGAGTCAGACAATCGGTAACTCGAAAGTCCTGATTGGATTATCCGGAGGTCACCATCAATCCATCCGCAACTTCGCGCCGACATCAGTGAGGTCGGCTTTACGCCGTTCGCAGTCGGGCATCGCTCGTTCGACGGTGACCCAGAAGGCGTGCGTGTGCTGCGGATGCATGATGTAGGCCGGCTCGTGGACGAGCACGTAGTCAATGAGCGCTGGTGAGAGTCGAAGAGTCCCCCAATAAATGTTGAGCCGACCGTGCTTGTTTGCCTCGCCTGACCGAACCGCCTGCCTCGGCATCGTCAAGCGCCCGCGTTCTGGGCGGACGGTTCCTTGCCGGTCGGTGCGAGCTGGGCGGGTCAGATGTGAGAGGGTGGGGGTGTGAACCGGCTCGGTAGTGCGACCTCGCCCTACCTTCTCCAGCATGCTGACAACCCCGTGGACTGGTGGGAGTGGGGGGAGGAGGCGTTCGCGGAGGCTCGGCGGCGGGACGTCCCAGTGTTGATCTCAGTGGGATATGCGGCCTGTCATTGGTAACATTTGGGACATTTGTGATCTGCAAAGTGTAGCGGTATCGCTATAGCTTGCAGCCGTGCCAAGGGCCGCTAGCGTCCGATCTCTTGCCCGCATCGCTGAGGATCAGTGGGGCCTGTTCACCCGAAGCAAGCCGAGTCAACGGGTATGGCCTGGACCACGTTGGCTCGTCTGGCCAAGCAAGGCACCGTCGAGCGCGTGGCCCGCAGCGTCTACCAGCTGAGCGACACCTTGGCTCACAAGCATCCCGAGGTTCGGCCGCCTGGCTACAGCTGGCGCCAGACACGACGATCCGGGATCGCACATCGAGCACGATGTGGTCGGCTGCAGCGATCAATGACCTTCGCATCCGGTCAGGCGATACCCACCAGTTCTCTTTGCCGGCGCGGGGCGGCAGATGATGCGAACTTGCTTCGGTATCTATGTAACCTGTCCTGGCCAGCATGAGCGCGGTGAGATCCTTGCAGGAGACGTGTGATGTCTAACGCGGATGTTGTTGTTTTGGTACCGGGAATCATGGGCACGTCCCTTCTGGACAAGGACGGAAAGGAGCTGTGGGGCGTAGGAGCTGGTGCGATATGGAGAGCCGCTTCTTCACTTGGACGGTCTGTGACGTCGCTGAGGCTCCCGGATCAAGTCGGTGATGACGACCCCCAGGATGGCGTGACCCCCGGGCGAGTTCTTGGCGATATTCACCTAATTCCTCAGATCTGGACGATCTCAATCGGATACGACCGTTTGATCACTCACCTCGTGAGGCGGCACGGGCTAACGCCGGCGTGCATCAAGGAACCGCCAGGAGCGGCGAACCTACTTGTGTTTGGCTACGACTGGCGCCTGTCCAATCGGTTGAATGCGCGCCGGCTAAAACAAGTAGTGGAGCCGTTTTTGCTGCGGTGGCGCGAGCGAAGTGGCAACGAGGGCGCAAGGATTGTTTTTGTTTGCCATTCTATGGGCGGATTGATCGCCAGATGGTATGCCGATGTCGACGGCGGCGCTGGGCTTGTCAGGAAGATCATCACGATCGGCACGCCACACCGAGGTTCGGCGAAGGCGCTGCAGCAGCTTAGCCGACCAATAGTTGACTGGCTTGGGCCGGTCAGTGAGCGTCTGCTTCGGCTTGCGCAGAGTCTCCCGTCGCTTTACCAACTTTTGCCGGAGTATGCCTTCATCGACAAGGGAGGCACACTGTTGAAGGCCAGCGAACTGGTGGTTCCTGAGCTGGCGTCTAATCGCGTACGTGATGCAGCTACGTTTCATTCGCAGCTAAACAGTTCTGCGCGAACCGACCCACAATTTGATCTTTATCCGATCGTGGGGATAAACCAGCCTACTGTGACGACGGTCGTCGCCAACGAGAGTGTCCCCTGGTCGGCGCTGAGGACGATTGAAGGTGCTGACGAGGGAGGAGATGGCACCGTTCCCCGGCTTGCGGCCAGGCCGGTGGGTCTTCGGGGAGACAGCCCTGTGCTGAGCTATGTGGGGGAGACACATGGTGCGCTGCAGGGGAACCGGGCCGTCCTAGACCAAATTGACGGTATTCTCACAGGCAGTCCTGTGGAGCGGCGTCTTAGCTCGGTAAGGATCGGGGTTTCGGTGTCCGAATGGTTGCCGGCGGGCGCTGAGTTCGAGGTCGCTGCGGAGGCTTCCGATGCGTCAAGGGTGCTGGCCGTTCAGGTCGTGGATTCAGCCGGGCGATCAATCGGGGCGCCTCACATGATGAAGCATTTGGGTGGTGGGAATTTTGCTGCTCGTCTACACGGGCTTTCACCCGGGGAGTATCTGCTTCGGACAGGGTGGCGCAGGCCGGATGGGTTGCTAGCCGACGTCGTCACAGCAGCTGTTGCGGTCTTCGAGCATTAGCAGTTGCTGCGGCCTGGGTCAGCTTCTCCAGTTCATGCGATCGATAAGCCGCTGGATATCAACCTTCAATGGTTCGTCTTCTGGCAGTTGCTCCATCATCGCCTGCAGCCGCTGCAGCGCTTGCCCTGAATCCTCGCGGCGGTTCAGGGCTTGGTAGGCGAAGGTGAGGAGGGCCAGAGCGTAGAATGTCGCTGCGTCGACTGGCCGCTTTGCCTGAACAAGTGGTTCCAGGAGCGTAAGCGCTTGATCGTAGATGCCCTCGTTCATCCACGTCACGGCGATGTTAAGAGCCGACCACAGGAACTCAGCTTGTTCAGATCCGACCGCGTTACTTAGCCTTTCCAGGCATTCTGAGACGAAGGAGACCGCTGCGTCTGTCTGCCCTTGTCTGATGAGGATTCCAGCGATGGCCTGGCCGGCAGTCGATAGCCCTGCCGCACCTTCGAGTGCGTTGGTTCTGGAGAGCGTCGATGACAGCTCGTATGCCAGCCGGTGGTACTGCATCGCTGCGGCGTAGTTCCCCAGACGTTCCTGTAGATCTCCAGCTGTCGATGCAGCAGACCTGAGGCCGGTTAGGTATGCAGCACCACGGCTGCGATACAGGCGCAGCAATTTTTCGACGGCCGATGCTGCCGGTTCCAGCGCTTCGCTTACCCTGCCAGCTTGCGCGAGGTAATAGGCCAACAAACTTTCTGCCCTGGCGATAGCTGCATCATTGTCAGGACTGCTTCTTAGGTTGGTCAACGCCATGGCCATGGCAGATTGCGCCGCGTCACTTTCGCCCACAGCCGCGTACGCCAGCGCCATGGTTTCGGCTGCAGCCAGCCAGGCTTGTGGGTCCTCAACCCACACCGAGTGCTGGATGGCGATTTCGTGTTGCTCGGCGGCTGTTGCCAGTGCATCGTGAAAACGGCCTATGTCGGCCAACACCACGGTGAGGTTGTTAAGCGTCCGCATAAGCGGTCGGGTGTAGCGGCTTGCGTCTTGACTAGCGAGCTGCCGGTAGATGAGCGCGGCCTCCGAGAGCGTTTCCACGGTCTCTGAATGCATGCCGAGCCGGCGAAGAACGCCAGCCTGATTGCCGAGTGCGCGAGCGAGTTGGTCCGACAGGTCCAGCCGTCGAGGGGATGCCGTATGAAGTTGCCGTCGAAGATCGACTACCTCGCCAGCGTCAGCAAGCGCCGCTTCGAGCTGGCCAACGTCTGAAAGACGCTGTGAGTGCACATACAGTGCGGTGGCAAGTTCGTTTGCGGCGATATTCGGTTCCCTAGCGTGCAACAGGCGGAACAGATCGACCGCTTCGGCCGCGGCCGTCAACGCATATGTCGCCTGTCCTTGACGGGCCAGGCTGTTGGACAACGCAACGAGGGCAGCAGCCAGCTCCTTTTGGTAGAGATCTGGTACCTCTCGGACAAGCTCACGGCAGATGGCCACAGCCTCAACATTTGCTTCGTGCGCTGCGGAGAACCGCCCGAGAGCGGATAGCTCCGGAGAAAGGCTCGTCAGCGCGGATGCAAGGTGTTTCAAGTAGTACGGGTTCGAAGCAGCTAGAGTGTGGTAGAGGTCGACTGCTTCTTCTGTGGTTGTGGCACTGCGAGTGAGCTCACCAGCCTCAAACATCATGGTGCCAAGGGTGACAAGGCACGCCGCCAGACCGGGCTGGTGGAGGTCGTTGTCCTGCTCAGCTAGGAGCCTCCAATGTCTAAGGGAGTCGTGTGCCGTCTCTAGCGCCTGATTCTTCTCGCCCACTCGATCGTACGACTGGGCCAGCCCAAGTAGGGCGTTGGCCAGCTGAGGCTCATACGCTGTCGTATCCTGTTGCGATAGCGTTCGATAGAGAGCCACACATTCCGCGGCGCTTGCGAGTCCCGTATCGAAGTCGCCCATCCCGGCGCTGGCAATACTGTGAACGTTGAGCGCCGCCGCAAGGTGACTTCGCAGCTCAACGTGTGCAAGAGCGATCTGCCTAAACAGAGCAACGGCGCTGGCAGACAAATGAAGGCCGCGCTCAAACTGAGCCGTCTCAATGCATTGGACAGCGAGATCGCTCTGTGCGGCCGCGAACATCGGCCCGAAGATGTCTGGATCCTCGCCGGCCTGAGTAGCAAAGGCTTCTCGGATGTCGGGGCCAAGCCGCTGAAGGTGAGCTGCCCCGTGCCGCAGCAGATAAGGGTTGATGGTTTGGCTGCTGTCACCGGTGTTCAGCTGCGTCAGCAACATCATGCACAGGGTGTCATCTGCTGCCCGGACCCTGGCGTGGTCCTGTGTAAAGTAACCCACAAGTTCCTGGTGAAACAGCCTGTAGACGGCGTGGCCCGCGTCACCGGCCTCGATTATGTAACGCCCAAAAGCCCGCAGGACCCGCTCCACATCGGCCTCGTTGTATGTTTGGCCCGCAGACACAGCGCTAGCGAGCGCCGGCCAAATTTCTCTTAGCGGCAGTCCCTTCCCAAACGAACAAGCCAGAGCCGTAAGACAGTCATTCGCAGCGGCAAGGCCACCCGCTTGTTCAGAAAGGGTGACGATGTCTCGGCGAAACGCGTCGGAAACTGAGTGTTCGAGTTTTGCTTGCCAACCGCTTTCACTGGTATCGATGGGTGTGGCCCGAAGCTGGCTTGTTACCAGCCTGGCCAAGAGGAACCCGCCATTAGTTTGTGGCATGGCGGGCTACCTCTCTGGCGATCGTGGCCGGATCGGTGTTCCCGGTGCCTTGCAGACGTCGCAGAACGTACTCCTCGATCGCCGCGGTGTCATCGTCGAGGTCCAGGTCCATCGTCGTTCCGAAGGATTGCAGCGCGTCCACGATGGTCGGTCTAGGATGGGCACCGGTGGTGGCACGCACCGGTGATCTTCTGGTGCCAACGATCACTCGGCATTTGGCCGATAGAGGAATGATCAGTTCTTCGACGATACGTGGCAGGTCGGCAGGGCGGGCTTCGTCGACAGCATCCACAATCACGGCAGGCACGCGGCCCGACCTGGTAAGAGCATCCAGTATCGAATACACACTCGTAAACGGTGTTTGAAGCTGGCGGCCCAGCTGCGCCAGAACACTGTCGTGGTCCATGCCCCGCACTACGGCTACCGCCTCGACGCTTCCCTCGCCCGGATCCGGATCGTCCGCCGATAGCGGCGCATTAGCCATGATATTGGCTCGCTCCAGGGGATTTGACAACGATGCGATGCGTCCGACGACGGCGGACTTCCCGGATCCAGGCGCACCGGTGACGATCATCAAACCTGGTTCTGATCTCTTGAGCCATCGGACGATGCCCGATAGTACGGCTCGCCGACCGGTGAAGTACCAGCCCTGCTCACCGGCCGAAACTCCGCGCGCTGCCTCCAGGAGCTGTTCTACAAGCGTCTCGGGTGCCGATGCGTTGAACCGCGGGTTCCGGAATATGGGCCTCGCGAATCCGAATTGGCTGAACCAAGTTGTTGGTCATCGTGGACCCACTCATCGTTGACCGCCTGGACCAGTTCATCGGCCCGTATGTCCTGATTGTGGACGCTCCATCGAAGCCTGAATTCGTCGCCATGTGGGCCAGTCGTCAGTATTCGCTCCATTGCTTCAGCAAATCGTCCGCCGATAGCGGTCCCGAAGCTTTGAGCGGTTGCCACCACACCTACCCAGACTCCTGCAGGCTGAGAAGGAGCCATTTGGGCGGCCATCTCGATCGCCTCGACAACTGCCGCACCCGAAAAGCAAGCGTCAATAAGCACAATTATTTGCGTTGCCCCGGTCAAGATGGCGCGCTCGACCAGCGCGCCAGGCCGCTGCGTCTCGTCCTGCGCGGCGTGCGCACTGGTGTCGCTTAAAATGAGCCGGAGATCATCCTGCCCGGCGAAGACCCCGTGGCCGGCCCAGTAGATCACCAATGCGTCGGAATGGCCTGGGTCGAGCGGGTGTAGGCATCCTGTCACATGGCCCGCCCGCGGGTTCATCAATATGCGCGAATGAAAGCCTTGGCCCGTAAGGACGGCGGTCATGCGCTCGACGTCGATCTTCGCTTGCTCTAGCGTGGCGTATTCAGGGCAGTCATACTCAACGACTCCAACCCCGACGTAAGTCCCGCCCGTCATCCACGCGTCCATTCCCGATAGGTGACACTGCAATTCAAGCAGCATCACGCCCAGTTGCCACGGCGACCACACTTTGGCGTAAGAAATCCGACATCGTCGCCAGGTTGGTCCGACGAGTGGGTCGCGCCGAGGTCCAAGTCGCCAGATCACGCGCGTTGTAAAGTCCGCTCTGCCGAACCACCCGCCTCGGTCACGTTGCTCGACAGCCTGGGGAACGGTTCACCATCGCGCCGATGTATCTCCCAGCGCACCGCTGGAGGCTCAGCGAGGTCTTATTACCGCCGTGGCTGTGGCCGACCCACCAGCCGTGGCCTGCCTGGTCATGATCGCCCTTCTGGTGATCGGTGTCGTCCGGTGGATCATCATCGGTCGGGACCAGGCGGCCACCGCAGTCACATTCACTACCGCCCTCCGCCGCAACCCTGCAGATCCCGTAGCATTGCCGCCAAGGGCGACCACCCGCGACCATTAAAAAAGCCGCGTAGGGGAAGGTTGGAGGTATGAACCGGCTCGGTAGTGCGACCTCGCCCTACCTCCTCCAGCACGCGAACAATCCTGTGGATTGGTGGCAGTGGGGAGGTGATGCCTTTTCGGAAGCCAAGCGGCGGGACGTCCCAGTTGGGGACCCTCACCGTACAGCGGAGATCTCCCAATGTGGGGCGCCCGTGGTCCTTCGCTGGCTCTGCTCGCCGCATCTGCTGCCACGTCCTCGCACCAGTTCGCTATGCGGCGGAGGCGGCGCTGGCGACCGCGCGGACAGTTAGACTGCCGCTGCCCGACCACGAGGTACTGCGCGCTGGTGGCAGAGCTACCCAGGTTGTAGGGTGCGCCGACGACAAGCCCCGCGGCCGGAAACGGTTGCTGCTGCGCACGCTGATCTGCGATATGACCCCTCGCCAGCGGGTCACTATGGCAACCAGGCGCGTGATCGGAGTCGGTCTGCGGACCCTGGCAAGGGACCCCTCAAGTCCAGCCGCTCGATCGCTAAACACGTTGATGTGAGTAGGGGCCGGCGACAGTCGTGGACGTGATCAGCTTAAATCCCGGTGCGGCAAGGAGCCTGGCCGATGCCCGGTCGAGCGGCCAAGCTCCTTGCCCTCGATGCGGCAGTCTTGTCATAGATGGCTGCCAACACAACAGCTGTGTTACATGCTTTACCAGGTGACGTGGTTGGATTCGACACCGCGGCCGGTGCCCCAATGATCTGGGTGGTTGCGCGGAGTAGTAGAGGGTGCTGTCGCCAGCTCTGCCGTCGCTGCCGATAGTGAAGGTCTGGTTCCAGAATCCGCCCGGATCGACCGAGTCGCGGCACGTCACCGTGACGCTGGACCCCGCCGCGAATCCCGACAGAGTGACGGAGTACCACCAACGACCGGCCGTGGCATCGGGCGGGAGGCGATCGCGACCGACTCGAATGCGACCAGGGAAGGACCGGCAGTGCGGTGAACGCGATGAACGGCAGCGGAGCGCTGGATAGGCCAACATGCGGAGAACGGCGGGTCGATTCCGATTAGGGCACGTGACTTGATGGCGGTCCGTGATTGGCAGCTGGCCCGCTAAGGGTTGGCCTGCCCAGCCGGTACTCGGAGGGCGCGGCGCTTTTGACGCCGGATGTCCCAGATGCCCAAACTCAGGAGAGCGGTCAGTGGTATGCCGTAGCAGAGGATGGCGCCGATCGGGTTGCCAAGGCTCTGCTCCCATTTGCCAGCAATGGTTGTACCGCCAGTGATGATGGTGCCAAGTGCCAGGAAGCTGATGAGCATCCACAGCAAGGTTCGGCCGATGACTGTCCAGATGAATCGCGCCCGGCCAGGCGGGTGCTGCTTTGCTGCTGTTGGCGAGGGCGTGGGTGAATGGTGAGGTTGCACGGTGGCGAGGACCTGGGGCGGCGGTTTAGTGTCCGCCTTTGGTGAGGGCGGCGGGAGCCCGCATGCGGCACTAATGACCTCCCGTAGGTGGATGAACGCTTGGTTCGCCTTCTTCGGCACCGATACCGAATCCGGGTCGTACATGTGCGGCCGGCCTTTGTGTGGCCCATGCTGCTGAATTGGTGCTGGCATCTTTCCACGCCGGATAAATTGGATGTAGCCGTGGTAGAAGGTGGTGCCCGGTTTGAAATCTATGCGGATGATTTCACCTATGTGGATTGATTCTGTCCCGTTGGCCTTGGGGCCCCAACCATTCATGGCTACGTAAACCCACTCGCCATCGAATGAGACAGTGCCAAGCGCGCCCTTCGCCGTAAGTGGAAGGATGGATGGTGCCTGGTGCGCCCTCGGCGCCGGCGGAGGCGGAGGCGGAGGCGTCGACTCCACGTAGGATATGGGTGTTTCCGCGATCACGATTCTGCCCTCGCCAGTTCGTAGCTTGCGTGGGCGTTGTGGCGATGGGCTTTCCAGCACATGTTGGTACACAAAGTCGTAGAGTTCATCGATGGTGATCTGGCCGTCGCCGTCGTGATCCGCGGCGCCAGTCGCGATGCCTCGAATGACACCATTGGTGAAGTAGGAGCGGAATCCATCACCGCGTTCCCTCAGATCTTCAAAGCTGTACTCGGTGTCGCCTGACGCGGTGAGCACGGCGAGTCCGTTACCCTCAGGAATGTCACGAACCAGGGTGTTGACGTTGACCTGGTCGTGCCCCCGTGCCTGCATGGTACGCAGGAACGAACCGCTGAAGCAGCAGTCAATCAGTACAACGGTTCGCCGTGATCTGCTTGCCTGGATCCTCATGCGGACGAACTCAGCCGACAGCGAGGTGGAGGCGAGAAGGTGGGGCTGTGTGTCCGCGAAGGCGAAGTGCAGCTCGCCGTTGGCGTTCTGGATGCCGTGGCAGGACAGATACAGCAGGTGCAGGTCGGTTGACCTCGTGTTGGCGAAGAACGTCTCGATCGCTTGCTGTGCCTGCGCCGAGGTGCAGTCGATCTGGGCCGTGACATCGTATGGGACGCCGGGTAGCCGGGTGAGCGTGTCTGCCAGGGAACGGGTGTCGTTGGAGGCGGCCCGCAGTGGCGGCAATGACGGGTCCTTGTAGGTGCCGCACGCCAACATCAGCGCCTTGCGGGAGGACATGTTCACAGCCGTCATGCCCCGGAACGGGTCTGGTCGAGAAATGCCTGCACTAATGCGTCTCGCTGTTCACGGGTTACCCGGCCGGAGATCCTGTTCCCACCAATCTCGATCTCCACGTCGGTTGGCTGACGCTGCAGCCAGGAGGCGATTATGTCGAACAAAGCAGTCGCCGCGATCGGCGCGATCGACACCGCGAGTGCACCGAGAGCCAGCGCCTCACCGGACTTTGCCCCCTGCGGCGCCGGCTCAGCATTATGAAGTGGGGAGACGTCGTCCACACCAGAGTCGATCAGTTCCCTGCGAAGTCTGCGGGTAAGATCGGCGACTCCGGAATCGTCCATATCGGGACAGCGGATCAACAGCTGAAGTGAAGACGTCTTGTTCACACACTCACACCCAAAATTTTGATCGATAACTGCCACAGCTGGGCATAGAGCCTAGACGGACGGGCTCGCGTCCGGCATTACCTATCCACGCATATCGCGATGGCTAGCCAGTCAACTAAACGACAGACTGCCCAGCTGATCAAAGCTGCCGAGACCACCCGCACTCCTGTCGGTACAGCTGATCCGTCGCGTCGTAGACCATCACCGTGGACTGGCCCGATTCGGCAACCCGCACCGGACAATGATCAGCGCGAGCGAAGCGAAGCGCGCCGCGATCGTCTTGCGTCTCACCAACCAACGGCGAGCGGACAACTTCCGCAGCCTCGCCGGCGCTCTGCGATCTCTATTACGCGGCCTTATGAGTTTTCCTCACCCGGCTTGGCGAGGAGGCCACCGCCATGAGCCGCGGCCTTCCACGCTTGGCACAGCTATGGGATGCGCGAGAAAGAGGACTTAGAAGCTCACGTTGCACTGCACAAGCGGCTCGAACGTCTTGGCTTTTGTTAGGAGAAATTGAGGTTCCCCCGGTTTTCCGGAGTGGTGTCTTTCTGACGGGAATGGGCTCGGCGGGGATCATATCGGCCATTGGTTCATTGGTATCTTTGTGTACCAGGCGGTCTCGTACTCGTCCGGGGACAGCCAGCCGAGCTCCTTCTGGATCAGTTGTCGGTTGTACCAGCCGTCCACATACGCGAAGATCGCTTTCCCGGCCTCATCCCTTGTGTCGCGCAGGTTGCCGCGATCGACAAGGAGCGCCTAACCGGATCGACTTTCGCCGCTGGACGGCGATGAATCAGGTGCCGAGTATTGCGGCTGGTCGCCGTGGTTGTCCAGCAGTGCAGTCATGTCTTCGGCTGGCGTGCCGACCGGGGCCATGACAAGCCTCGCAAGTTTAACTTCGGCGGTGGTCCGCGGGCTGACGCGGGCGGTGAACAGTTCGGGTTCGAGGCCGAGCAGGCCGCGGGCTTGCGCGGCTCGCACCAGGTTGAGGGTCGCGATGCAGGCGACGGCGGCTATGGTGATGAGTCCGGCCGCTCCTTGGTAGCGGTAGTCGAGGTTGTGACCAGCAGCTCGGGTAGTGACGTCGTCGGCGTGTACGAGGTCGCCGTAGATCCATGCGTAGGCAAGCTTCTTGTCATTGACGGCAGCGCCTAGCTCACCGCCGACCTCGCCAGTCTGTGATCGGTAGGCGAGCAGATCAGGGCTGTCGCGGTCGAGTTTGGCCCACTCTGCGCGTAGGCCCACGGCTGCGTCGGCGAGTTCAGGGTCGGTAGCGACGCGATGGTCGATGGCGTCGAGGACCTTGGCGTAGTAGAGGCGTTCGGTCTTGAGGAGTAGGGGCCTCATCCTGGCGGCGAGTGATTCGAGCGCTTCCTCGGGTGGCAGGTCCCAGCGGGCGATGCCTTGGCCGTTGTCGTCGACCTGGACATGGATTTGTTGGCTTGACCAGCGAAGGAGGCTCTGCTTGTCTGCGGCCAGGGAGTGGGACTCGATCCGCCGGGCGCGTGTGATGAAGGCACGGATGGTGTCGAGGTCGGCGTCCGCTGGTGGCGTTGCTTGGGTGGTCACGAGGTCCCCCGCTATCCGATCTTTTTAGGGATTTGTCCGCATTGTATAGAGCATCGACATACTGGGCCAAACGGATTTGGAGTCGACGAACGAGACGTTTTCTCAGGTCGAACTCGACGGCAGGATCCAGGTAGGCCGTCACCTCCTCGGTGACCTACGCCTCGCGTCATAGGGCTGACGTTGACGCTCATCGGTCATCAATGTGGCTGGCTGATACTTGGGTAGGGTGCACCGGCTAGTTGAACTTTCCGGTCGAGTCGACGGTAACTGAGTTCTGTTGCATGTCATGGAAAACCTGTTTGACTGCCCATGACGCGGCGAAAGGCTTGATCTCCGAGTCTTTGCCGGTGAGTTGATGCATCAGCGCTACCCGGACCAGCAGCAAGGCAATGCGTCCGGTGAAGTAGGTATGCATTGGGTCAGGAAAGTCGCCCTTGTCGGCGTGTTTAACGGTGTTGTAGACCTCGGCCATCGCCCTGGCCGCGTCGGCATCGCTGCTGGAGATTCCGGAAAAGTCGATGCAGGAGTGCATGATGGCACGGTAAAAGTACGTGGCGGTGGTCGGACGGTTTCCCCCCGCGTGGGTTTGCTCCTCTCCCGCCATCCGTCCCAGGCGTCCACCAAGTGCCTCGATGCTCATAGATGCGTTGAGTACCTTGTCTTGCGCGAACGTCTGGGCACGCCGCAACACGCTGGCCGTTGGCAGGATGACCCGTTTCCAGTTGTCGTACTCACGCGCCCACTTCGTGAGTAACGCGGGCGGTAACTGACCATGACCCAGCACATGGTCCCACTCGGTCGCAGCCGCGGGCAGGAGATGCTCAGTCACGGTGGACCAGCTCAGCAGCTGATGGTCTTCGACTCCGTGAATGTCCCCATTCAATCCCAGGGCAGGAAAGCAGCGGTCGCGGATGTGGTGTTGATGGAAATGTCCGCCGGTACCCAGGTTGATGGTTACCAGGTCGCGGAACTTTCGCTGCTCTGCCAGGTGTTGCGCGACCGGGCGGGGCGTCCGGAACCTACTCTGGAGGATGACCCGGTCATCGAGGTAGATGCCTCTGCCGCCTGGCTGATCGTGGCGCCAGTCGGTGGTAAGCGACATACGCGCTTCGCCTTGCAGCCATGTCATGCCGTCTCGTGGCTCGACGGTGTAGACGACCCGGCGCTTTCGGCGGCCGAGATCACCGGGAACCATTTCGGACTCCCACTGCACCGACGTCATGCCAGTCCAATCCGCCAGACCATCGATGACAGAACTCAACGACGTCACGATCAGCGGCTCATCTATCGCACCCGCGCGTTCATGCAAGACCGCCTCGCCGGCCCTGATCCGGCCAACGCCGACATAGGTTCCATCGCTGAATCGCGAGAATCGGCAATTGAACAGCGATACATTCAAGGAATCGCTGCGGAATAAAAGGTTCTCGGGAGGTTTGCGTTCCCTGAACCAACGGGTCGCCGCCGCGAATTGTGGCCGGTTGACCATGAGCGGAACCTCGGCCATCACCCCGAACTTCGCGTCGAGCCACAGCTGTGCCGGCACATACGGCGCATGCTCATCCTCGGTATGGATGAGTACACCGACGAGCTTCTCTCCGGGCTTGAGTACCTTCGCCATGAACACTCCTCACCTGTCGTGCCGGTGCTGCCCCCGGGTTGAAGCTCATTGCCGCCACGGAAAGATGTCGTCAGCGTTTGCTGCGCCGCTGGGTACGCCGCGACTTCAGCGGCTTGTTGTACTCGGCAGCGAAAGGAAATCCGGGCGCGTGTACCTGCATCAGGGGGCCGTCGGGTGGCATGTCTGGCACCACCACCCGCGTGTTCCGGATGCGCGAAGATCAGCTGGTAGGCGTGGTGCATCACGTAGTGGTTGACCAGCTCGGCGAAATCAGCCGGGGCCGCGAACTTCAACGGCAGTGGCGACGGTTCCCGAGCCAGGATCAGTAGCAGGCGCGGGTTCAGCGGGAACCAGACCTCGTCGGCGTCGGCCACGCCGTAGCCGCGGTGCGGGCTCGGGTTCTGCTTGTACAACAGCACCGGCTCATCACAGGTAATCAGCGCTGGTGTGCTGAATTCGGCCAGGTACCAGTAACGACGCATCAGCCGTTTGAAGATCTCAAACGACAACGAGCCGAGCATCCGGAGGTGCTCGTTGGGATCGGGAACGAACTCGTACTCCTCAAGGTTCGCGACCATCTCCTCCATCTGCGCGATGCCCTCATCGGTTACCTCACCTGCCCGGTCGGTCAGCAAACGCTCGATGCCTTCACGGTCCAGGCCAGACACCTGAACCTTCGCCAGGAAATCCGTATGCTGCTCGATCTCCCGGCGGTGCCGTTTGCCCCGGACCTTCTGGAACGCCATCAGCGTCGCGATGGCCTGCTTGTCATCCGGCGGAGGCGGGAACACCCCGAACACCGGATGGTTAATCCGTCCGATCGCGCTGGCAGCTGCTGCTTCCAGCTGGCCCAGCGCCTGCTCCAGATGACCGGCAGGCTTTCCTTCAAGGTCGATGTAGGTGTAGAAGTCGGTCTCCGCGCCGATATTCTTCGGGCGAGCCGGGTACCGGCGCCCGCTCGGCTTCTCGATTACCAAGACGTTGTGGTCCGAGTCCACCCAGTTCTCCATATAGAAACGTGGCACTGTGTGATGCAGGGCGCCGACATACTGATTCGGATCACCCGGAAACGGCCAATCATCTACGGCAATCATCTACGGCAATCATGTGGTTCCAATCCTCAACCGCTTTATCTTCGACACAACAACAGCACGGGCTGCGGGGTCATCAACCTCCGATACCAAGAACTGCCGCTATGCGACGTCCACATCGGGCAAGAAAACAACGGTAGCGGCACCCCACGACATGTGTCTGCCAATATCGGCGCCATCAGACCCGGTACCCGCTGGCTTGGTCCGGCTGATGTTCACCAGTTCAAGTTGCCGGTGCGGCGGCAGACCCGGCGCGCTGATGTCAGGCTTTAGCGGGCGACCCTGTCCGATCGCGACTGTGGCCAGAGTGGGCGTTCACACAACGGGATCATCATCTCGCCACTCGTAGTGCCCCAAGACGAGGCCAACGCCGCTGGACTTGCGGTGAGTTACAGGCTGCCCGGCATCTGGATTACCACCGGTTCCGCCCGCGGTCTCGGGGCGCAACCACCGGCATTCCAAAGAACCCTTGGAAGAAGGGCGATGGGTTCGCTTCCATCGAGGTCGGGTCCCCGCAGAATCCTCCGGCCAACGAAGATCTGGGGGCAGACGGACTGCGCTCGTTGTCAAAGCCCCCGCGCTGCTCGCCTGCGCCGAAGGATTCGAGTCCGTCGTTTCTGGCTACTGGCAAGAAGTCAAGACGCCGTAAGCTTCTGGCCTCGTGCGAGGTTCCCCGTTCGGCAAGGAGTCTGACACGACGGAACCGCAGGATAGATCTCAGCTTTACCGGCTGACCGGAGACCCTGTGATGTCAAAGTAAACCCTGATCGGAAGCAAACAAGCGGCCCGGCACGTCTTTGGGATCCGGGCCTCTGTGTGTTTCCGCTACCGCGAGCCAAACGCGACCATGGGAAGTTCCGGGAACTCGACCTCGACAACCACGTCCCAGGGGTCATGACCGCTCGCGTGGCACAGGCAACGAAACTTGACGGTGCCTCCAATGGGGCCGTCACTGGTCGCATGGTGAACGACCTCCAGCTCCCACGATGCCTCCCGGGACAGGCGACCGGTCTCGGCGCTAGACACGGCATCCCGGGTTCGGTGGTCGTAGAAGCCCTCGATGACCTTCTCGTGGTGGCGGTGCGGAGGGATCAGGCTGACGTCAATCCGCTCGAGGTCAATCCCTCCGCGGTTGGTCAGTCTCACCCTCGTCCGCTCCTCCCCGTTGCCCGCCTCCACGTATTCGCGTCCGCCAATCATCACGGATCTTGGTGCGCTTGCCTCAAGGTACACGCCGGTGATGGTCGGCGTCAGGTCCCGATGCAGCCGGCGGCGCTCCAATCCGACCGCCTCTTTGGCATGGCGCGCCTGGCTGCGCGCGTACCAGGCGCTGAAGATCGCGCCGGCGGCCGAGACGAGCGAGATGGCGAAGGCGATCCAGGCAACCATGCCCGAGATATTGGCATACCGCGTCTACGGCTCGTCGATCATCTCGTCGAGCACGTGGTCGCGCTCCAAGACCTCGGCGACCTGCCACACGTAGCGGTACGCGCCGACTCGGTGGTCGGCTCGTCCGGCGAGCGGATCGACCACCTTTCGCTTGTCGGCGGTGGCTGCTGGCGAGCTCGATTCGTGCGTGAAATGCCCGTCCCTGCCTCAGTTTGAGGCAAAGAGCGCTGCTGTCCAAGCCTGATGGAAGTAGCAAACGATGGTGACTCTAGTTCGAGTTGCCCCCTTTTCATGAATAGTGGCCGGTAATTGTGGAATTGGGCTAGACTTTCGATCCAAAGTCGTGTATTACACCATAAATGCCTTCGATCGTGCTTAAGCGTCGTGGGAACCAGACCTACTACTACCTGGTGGAGTCCGCCCGAGTGGATGGCAAGCCGCGCATCGTTTCCCAGCAGTAACTGGGCAGCGTCGAGGAGGTGACGGCCAAGCTGTCCGGTGGTGAGGGCGCAGAGCCGGTTCGCAGCCAGCACAAGCGGTTCGGTGATGTGGCGGCGGTGTGGTCGGTGCTGTCCGATCTGGACGCGGCCGGCATCGTCGACGATGTTGTGCCTCGGTATGAAGCCTGACGGGATCTTTGATTCCTCGCCGCAACGCCCCTGCTACCGCAGTACTTGGATGGGAAATTGGCGAAGGGTAGCGTACGCGTAACACATGATCAAGATTGAAGGTCGCCGTGGTTAGGGCTCTTTGGACCGATGCCCCGTCCCGGTCACGTGATCGTCGGAGCGGCCGGCGGTGAGTCGCTGCTCCGACGGCTTGGCCGCTTGGAGAATGGTCAAATGCAGCAACAGGTCTCCCGTGATCATCACACCGTGCCGAAGCTCTATCTCAGGGGCTTCGCGGACAAGCGCGGAGAGCTTCGGTCGCGTCATCGTGACGGTCATGAAGACGTCCTGACGATCAAGCAAGCCACCGTGGAGGTCGACTTCTACGACGTTGGTGAGGCGAACCTGCTCGACGACACACTCGAGCGCTGGTTCGGGCGGGAAATCGAGTCGGCCGTCGGTGACGTTATGCACAACCTCAGGAAGGGGGCATTGCCCGCGCCGGGACCGGAGACGGAAGCGCTGGCGGCCTTCGTCGCTATCCAGATGGTCCGGACGATCACCTTCCGGCGGCAGTTGCAGCAGATGAGTTCGCGCATTGGACCACTCATCTTCGCGAATATGGTTCTCGACCGTGCGCTCCAGCGAGACCCATCACTCCGTGCCAGCCGGGATCTCGCTAGGTGGCACGCCAGCATCGCTGAGGTGGCTCCGTCGGAGACTAAGCAGTCCGATACAAAGTCGATCATGAGGAACATGGTGCGGGCCGCCGATACGCTCAAATCTCAGCTGCAAGCCATGAGCTTCCTGCTGAGCACCTCGGCTGACCCAAAGCTGGTCACAGGCGACTCTCCGGTGGTTGCCTTCGATGATCAAAGTGATCTTCCGTTCACGCCGATCCCTCTACCTGACACGTACGAGATCTACCTGCCGGTTACGCCGAAGGTCCTGCTCACGGTCACACCTTTGCCGATCTTGGGATCCTCGAATGGTCTGAGTCGGGAGCATGCCGACCTAGTCAACAAGGCGATCGGGCGAACCTGCTCGGACGTGGTGCTGCGCTCACCGGGCATGGACTGGCCGGCCGATCTCATTCTCCTACCGGAGCCGACGCCGCTTCGCTCGCCGCTCGTCACCGTCACGCGCGGCGGCGGCGCGCCGGCGAGTCAGCGGAGCTGGCCTACCGTCATCCACTCCGAGTTCGAAAAAGCGCTCAAAATCCTCGGCGGCGATCCCGTCCTTGCGGACCACGCCAGTCCGGAGGCTGAACCCGGGGGCCAGACAGTTCGCCAGTGATCCGCTCGCGGATGCGTGGGTGATGTCGGCGGCGCGGCGCGGACCGGAGTGTGGGAGGGTGGAGTTATGAACCGACTCGGTAGCGCGACCTCGCCCTACCTCCTCCAGCACGCCTCCAATCCTGTGGATTGGTGGCAATGGGGAGGTGATGCCTTTTCGGAAGCCAAGCGGCGGGACGTCCCAGTGTTGATCTCAGTGGGATATGCGTCCTGCCACTGGTTACATTCCGAACTTGTCATTGGTGACATTTAGGACATTTGTGATCTGCAAAGTGTAGCGATGTCGCTATAGTCTGCAACGTCGCTAGAGTGAGCAGCCGTGCCAAGGGCTGCCACCATCCGATCACTTGCCGACATCGCCGAGGACCAGTGGGGTTTGTTCACCCGCCAGCAGGCCGAATCAACCGGCATGGCCTGGACCACGCTGGCTCGTGCGGCCAAGCACGGCATCGCCGAGCGGGTGACCCATGGTGTGTACCGCCTGCGCGGCACCCCAGCCGACGAACATCGTGCGACGCGGGCCGCCTGGTTACAGCTGGCACCGGACATCATGGTCTGGGATCGCAGCATTGGACAGGGCGTTGCCTGCCGATGGACTGCTGCGGCAATCTACGGTCTCGGTTCCAACCGGCTTTGGTCGGCCGGTGTTCACCAGTTCACCTTGCCGGTGCGGCGGCAGACCAGACGCGCTGATGTCCGGCTTTACCGGGCAGTTCTGTCCGACCGCGACTGCGCCAGGGTGGGCGGGCTGCTGGTCACCAGACCGGGCCGCATCATCTCCGACCTGCTGCACGACGGCGAAGACCTCGCCATCGTCGCTCAACTCGTCGCTGATGCTCTGCGGGAAGCGAAAACCTCCGCCCAGGATATGGCCGCCGCGATCGCATCACACGCAGCGTGGTTCGGGTTCGCCGAGCACGATGGACAGTCGCTGCTGGATTGGCTTCTGCACCAAGCGCCACAGCGGCAGCCGCAGCGATCCTGGCCGTCCTCTATGGACAGTGGAAAGTGTGAGGCTACTTCAACCGGACAGCATTACCTCCTGGTGCACACGGCCGAGTCCAACCTAGACGATCGGAAGCGCACGACAATTCGCCTGACCACGGTCATGCGAGAAGGCCCGCCACGACGAGCCACCCGGCGACAGCAACCGTCTCGATCGAGCTGATCCGACGCATATCGGGGCGGCAAACGCTTCGCCTCGGTTGAGGAACGGTCACCGGATGGCTTGAGGCCAGCATCGCTGCGCTATGTGATCCTTTGTCTTCGCGTTCTAGGAAACCCGTCACCTGCCGAGTTTGGTCATGCTGCTCCGCATCATCAGCGCGGTTCGCACTGACGAATGCTGCGCAACCACCGATGTATCCGGCTGGAAGCGAGACATTCGACCACTCGAGGATGCTCCGGCAGACCGATTTCCGTCGTAGTGCCGGTCTCGTACAGTGCCGCCATGGGGCTGACTGAGTCCGTGTCCGATGTGCTGCGTCCTCGACTGCTGACGATCCCCGACTACCAGCGTGGCTACGCTTGGGAGCGCGAGCACGTCGACGACTTTCTCGATGACCTTCGCTTGCTTCAACCAGGCAAGAGCCACTACACGGGTACGATTGTCCTGCTTGGTGGCGGACAACCTCTGGTCGACGACGAGTCGAATGCCCTTGCCCACGCTGACATCGTTGACGGACAACAGCGACTGACCACGATCTGCCTCCTGTTAAACGAATTACGGCGCGCATTCCTATCAGTTGGCGATGACGCAGCAGCTCACGGTCTTCGGCGACAGTTTCTGGTGATCTCCAAGAACGGCGTACCCCAGAACAAACTCCAAGTTGGTTCCGACGCACGCCCTGTTCGGGATGCTCTCCTCAACGACGGCCCGGACGTGAGCCCTGAGACGCTTTCGGCTGAACGACTCCTTATGGCCGCGCGCCAGATGCGCTCCCATGTGAGGACGCTCGTTGAAGGCGCCTCAGATCCCGTAGCTGTACTCCGCGATCTTCGTGACCGGATAATCACCGGGTTGCACTTCACCCTATACACGCTCGACCAGCAAGCAGAGGTCGGCGTGATCTTCGAGACGCTCAACGACCGCGGCAAGCCTCTGACCGAACTCGAAAAGGTCAAAAACTACTTATTGTTTCTAGCGGCTCGTCTCCCGGCTGCGCAGCAAGCCGCTTTGGCCAAGCGCATCAATGACGCCTGGACTCTTGTCTACCGGCTTCTCCTGGAGGTCGCCCGAGTATCGCCAGCCGGCGAAGACCAATTCCTACGCGCGCATTGGCTCGCCACAGTAGATCCAGTACCGACCAAGTGGGCTGGCACGAAGTCGATCAAGTCGCGGTTCCCGCGGGACAAGTATGTGGAAAGTCCCGATATGCTGATTGTTGACATCGGGAATTATGTCGACTCGCTGGCTCGCGCTGCTCGCGCCTTTGCTGACTCGCTTCGACCCGATCTGCAGGCATTTCATTCCTTCGGCCCAACCAACGCTCATGCAGCCCGAGCACTACATGACCGGCTCTCCAGGGCCGGAACGGTGGCCGTATTCCAGCCGCTGATGATTGCCCTGCGCGAGCGCTGGCCGAACGACGGTGGCGCGTATGTGCGAATATTTGATCTCTGCGAGCGGTTCGCCGTTCGGACCTATGTGATTGGCGGCTATCGTGCCGATGCCGGGCAGACCCGCCTGTACCGCTTGGCGCACGAGGTTTACTGTGGAGTGCGGGATTCGTCCATGCTCGAGGCGGCCTTGCGCAAACTGGTTCACGAGTATGCCAACGACAGTTATGTCCGTCAGGAACTTCTGGATACCGAGTACAACTGGTACCGCTGGCCCCACCTAAGGTTCTTCCTCTACGAGTATGAAATACACCTACTCACGGGGGCGATGCCAGACATCGGCTACGGCTACTTCGGCAAGAGTAAGCGTGAGAAGACCGTGGAGCACGTGCTGCCGCAGACGGCGACGTCACGCTACTGGAGACAGCGGTTCACCAAGGAACAACGCCGTACCTACATCCACGCACTCGGCAATCTCGTGCTCACACGGGACAACAGCTCATACTCCAATAAGGACTTTCCGGATAAGCGAGGCTCCTCCGGTCCCAGCGTGTCTAGCAGCACCTGCTATGCGCAGGCCCCCCTGCAACAAGAACAGGAGCTGGCGCTGCTCGACGAATGGACACCAGAAACCATACTTGCTCGTCAAGAGCGACTAGCTGACTGGGCGCTGGAACGTTGGTCAGTCGACTTTTCGGACCTAGAGGACGAAGGATCAGTCGAGCCCGAGCGGGACCTAGCGGAGGACGAGCCAGACGAACCCAACATCGAACTACTGGTGATGCCGGGGTAGGCAAGGGCATATCGTAACCCGTTGGCCAACGCTCTACTTCGCCCAAGCAGGCCAACCAAGGAAGCCGCCAACTGGCAGGCCCGACGACCAACCCCCCGGTGGCCACTGGTCCATCGCCCCGCTGCAACAGGATGGGAAAGCGATCTCCGGCTCCACCATTGAGATCGCTTTCTCGATCAGAGCTCGAATCGGAAGACCTCGTCTCCGCCGGCCAACCTCCAGCGAACGATGTGGAGGTCGTTGACTTGGAGACCGGCTGGCAGAGAGTGGCGCTGGACTGGATTCTTGGACGTCGTAGGGCATTGCCAGGTTTACAAAACCCGGACTTTGGTCTACAGGACCCGTTCCACGGGGGTCCAGTCACTTACAGTCTATCGTGAGAGGACGCTGGCAATGGCCACCGCAGAGAGCGACCGCGAAGGATCCCCGGAACGAGATGACTTCTCGGATTCTGGGCTCGATGAAGCCACGGAATCCGAAGATCGACCCAGGGCACTAGCAATAGGTCGCGGGCTCGCCGGCGCGTCCGTTGCCGGTCTTATTGAACTTTTCGTGCCAGGTTCAGGGATTCTAGGCGCAGCATTGGGGGGCGGCGCGGCTGCGGCCCTTGAGGTCGGGCTGAGGCGCAGGCAAGACGCAATTGTAGATCGATCCAAGACTCTGGTTGAGAGCTTGGCGCTTCGCCTTGGCGTGAGCCAGACAGAGCTGCTGGAGCAACTGTCGGACGACGAGGCCGCGTTCTCCCTATTCCTTACGTTTCTTCGACTTGCCGAGCGCGAGCGCGAACAATGGACCGTTGCCCGCGGGTGCGAGGTGTTTGCCACCGCCGCGAATGACGCCAGAATCATCGATCATGCCGAGCTGGTCCTCGAAGTGCTGGCGAAGTTGCGACCGTTGGAGACGCGACTGCTGCGAGTGCTGGCAGGTCGCGGTTCCCGTCCACCAGCCGAGATCGGCGACGAAGGCGAGTTGGAGCGAGATCGAGCATCGTTGCCCACTGTCGACACACGATGTGGCGACAGCGTCATATCCTTCAAGTCGATCCGGGACTGGAGGGAATCGTCGACGGGCTGATCGGGAGCCTCGTAACGCTCGGCATCGTTCGCCACTCCGACCAGACCGGCTGGGTCCAATTGACGCGCTTTGGCTGGACATGCGTGAAAGGCTATGAATCATTTCGATCTGGAGACGGGGTCGAGATGATCCAAGTTGATCAATCGCGTTTTGGTCCGATGTTGCCGGCAGTAAGCTTTCACTTCGGACTACAGTCAGAGGAAAGCGTCGGAGCAGTCGTTATCGAAGGCGACTCGTTCACCGACGAAATCGCCCGCGAAGCAATCCGTGCTTTCCTCGAACACGGTGGATGGGACATCCAGCAAGCTGATACTGCCGCGAGATCTTCGAATCTTCGACTTCTGCCAATCCTGTTAGCGGGTTCGTCGCGGGCCGTTGACACTCATGTGTGCAATGCTGAGCATGCTATGAAAAAGGGCTGCAAAACGAGGCGAGTGACATGGGCCAAGAACCTGCAGATTTCCCCCGATGATCCTTTTATGGTGACCTCATACGAAGCTGACAACGCCAGTGGCGACGAGCAATCTGAAGAGTGATTGAAGGCAAGGTAGCCAACTCCTGCCAATGCGGCGCCACCATGCGGGATAAGCAGGAGCACGATAGATCGCTTGCTGGGAGATCCTAATAGACTCAGCATTGAGCGTTCACCCCAGGTTCGGCGCTTGCTGCCCAGCGTCCGAACGGACCTGACCGCGGACCAGGTGGGCGGCACGCGAGCAGTTGATCACAGCCGTCCGGTCGTCGGTGGCGTGATCGTTCGCGGGCTGCCCGAAGCGATCCTTCCCGAGATCGCCCACATGGATTGCTGCGACGAGCGCGTTTGGCGGTGTCTTGTTGTGGGTCCCTGAGCGCCAACCGCCAACGACATAGTGATCAGCGCGAACGAAGCGAGCGATGATCCGTTCCGCAAGGGACGCCCTCTGTCCGCAGAGCGCGAGGCTGGTTGCGATGATCACGTGGCTGGGATGTGCAGCCGGCCCGGCACTGGCCACGCCGTGCGATCCACGTCTCGGATCTGCCAGGCAAATTGCCAGGCGCAGCTTTACGGCATCCTTCCGCCAGCAGTGCTGGCAATGCCTATTACGCCTTTGGCGTCGGCGTCTGCGGGCCCCTCGAGTCGGTCCGGCAGCCCCAGTTCGTTCCGAAGTAGTTGGACAGTCGCGTAGCGCAGCCTGCGGACCGTGTAGCCAAACTCGATCGGTGGGTCGTCGGCCAACTCCCCAAACCTAAATCCCGCGCCAAATTCCGGCTCGATCCCGTGAAGGACTCCTTCGTGGGCGGTGTCTGATCGGCGTCCGTAGACCAGGTTTCCAAGTTCCTTGGCCCGGTCGGCGTTCATGACTCTCGCCAGGGCGTCGCGGAATCGCGCTGCCGCGCCGATTACGTTGCGACAGCCGTTGCAGTTGTCGCAACCCTTGCATCGGGGCAGTTTCTTGTAACCCCGGTTGCCGATTGCCTCAATGACCGCCACGCATCCAAGCAGCGCGTACGAGTCGTGGCCGCCGCTATCCAGCAAGAGACTCTCATGGAAGGCCACGATCAAGTCAGCAATACGCCTCTCTGTAAGGAGCTTTCCCCAGGCAGCCTCGATGCTGGCTGGAAAGGACAGCGGAATTGGTTCGGGCGAGTTCTCCTCGCGCCGCATCTCCTCGGGAAGGAAATACGTGTACTCCGGCAGCGTCGGCGCCTCAGTGATCGGTTGACCATCCGCAACACGAGTCACGTAGCTCGGACCGGAGCGCAATACCCAAGTACGTCCCGAGATGAGCGATAACAGCGAGCAAAGGATCCTGAGATTGCGGGCGGCTTCTCTCATCGCGACATGGGCAGCGTAGCCGGTGCTCACACCATGGGCATGAACAAGGAACGTTCGTGCGGTCGTAGAGGACGCTATCGAGCGGCCTGCTCTGGGTTCAATAAACGCCGTTCTTGCAGGGAGTAGCCTTATGCCGCCTACGGTACGTTCGTCGACCATCCGTATCGGTGGGGATATACGGGCATCTGGGTCCTCGCCTATCACCGCCCACCAGGGATAACTCTTCTTTTCTCCGAGCTGCCGTACCGCGTGATCAATGGCATCAACCCATGTCGCGACATCTGCATCGTTGCGCTCGCCTCGACCGAGTACGTGGCAGATTGGTCGATTGTTTGTGGAGCGGGTGATGAGGAGTGATGTGGTCATCCGCCCACCGGAGGGCGTGTAGAGATAGCCGCCGCCCTCCTGGCTATGCATTTGGTATCCGGAGGATTCGGCCACGTCGGCCAGGTGTGCGAACACGTGGCCGCGCCACTCATCTCCATCGCTTCCAAGATCGACGCCGATACCTTCCGGGAAGAGCTCCTCGATCCACTCAAAGTCATCTAACTTTGCCACACAGCAATCATGGCATGATGACCCTCACCGACCGAGGCGCCGCCACCGATCTCAGTGCGGCGCTATGAGCGCCGCACGTCTCATTGAAGCGTCGATCACCGGACGCGTGCCCCGCCTCGTACATTGCGAACCGCCGCGAAAAGGTGATTCTCATGTGACCCGTCCGGTTACGATTCGCGATATGGGGCCTATGTGTACAGACGTACGGGTCTCCCACCAATCACTGCCTGGAGGGCCAGCATGCCGGAGGTTGCAGCCGCAACTCGGCCGGCGCGGCGGACCTGGAAGACCTTGGCCGCTCATGATCCCAGCAGCCGCAGCCAGCATGGGCGCCCGAAGCTCGGGTGTAAAGCTGCATGTGAGAGGCTGAAACCATGAACCGGCCGGCGCCGCATCATCAGCTGCATCAGTGTTTGATCGCCGTCCGGTGGAGATGTGGTGATCGTTTTGCCCGTGCGTGATCCTTGTGCGGGTGGACGTCGTGTGCGGGCCTGCGGTGACGTTCCCAGGCACAACGATCTGGCATAGGCACAACGATCAAGCTGTGCGGGCGTGTCGCGCCGGGTGGCAGGGCGACTTCTTCCCACAACCGTCTCAAGAATGGCTCAAAACCCGCCCGGACCCGGGGTGAACCGGCCGGTCGGCGACGGCCCCGCCGAGGTTTGTGAGCCGTTTTTGACACGCAAGCCGCGACACACGGCCCCCCTTGCGGTCGAGGGCGTGGGCACCAGCTACCTCACCCCCAGGCCAGCACGCAGGCCCGGGGTTGAGCCAATCCCGGACGGCGAGTCCACAACCAATCCGTAACGCGCAGGAGTTATCTCGACCTGCTTAGGAGCGCGACCTGGCCTGACTCGCCGCCACTGCAGCGGACCTGGAACCGCGCCGATGCCCTTTGGCACCTGGCGTGGCGCGCGACGAGTTGCTATCGAATACGAGTTAACTCTGTTGCGATCAGTTGCGTAACAGAATTGCACAGAACTAATCACTGGTAGAGAGCGATCGTCGGCCACACTCAGTCATGCAGGCTTAGGTTAGCTGGGTTATGGCAGGAGGCATGAGGCCGATGAACACGTTGACTCGCGGTAGGGTACGTGACGATGTCGTCTTCATCACCGCACTCTCTGCTGACCAAGCCTTCTACGAAGTTCTTCATGCTCTGCAAGGTGATCCTGGGCCGTTTACCTTGGCCACGTGCGACCCGCCGGAGGAGATGTCTTATGAACCCGCGACTGATATCGAATGGCACGCTGACTATCCCGCCTATGTCATCTACACCTCCGGTTCGACCGGGCGTCCTAAGGGCATGGTGTCCCCGCCCGGAGCTTTGCTGGGCAAACACCTGGCAGAAGTGCATGCCACACAACGGGTCGACCCCGCGCTGATCCCGCTGGCCGCCCTCGCGACGGTGCCGCCTGCCCAGCTGCCCTATTTCGATACCGTCATCGGCGGCGGCGACGCCTGCACGGTCGAACTGGTGTGGCACTGGATGCTGGTCTGCCATCCCATCAGCTTCTACGGACCGACCGAGTCCATGGTGATGACAGACAGGAGCCGACTGCTGGTGCGTGATGTTCAGGCGCCGACAATCGGCCGTCCTATCCTGAGCAGCCGGGTCGACCTACACGACGCCGCGTTGCGTCCGGTGGTCGCCCGCGTGGCCGGAGAGCTCCATCTGGCAGGGCTCGGCCTCGCACGCGGGTACCAGCACCGGCCGGGCTTCACGGCGGAAAGGTTTGTCGACAACCCGTTCGGTGAGCCGGGACAGCGGATGTACCGCACCGGCGACGTCGTGCGGTGGCACGACGACGGCCAGCTGGAGTTCGCTGGTGCCGGCGGCGGAGTCGCGTGCAGCACCGGCGTCGGGATGCGCCTGCGCGACTCGCTCGACGTGGCCGTGCTGGAGGCCTCATTGGCTGGGCTGCTGCTGCGGCACGAGTCGCTGTGGACCATCCTCCAAACCGTCGACGCGCGCGGCGTACAAGTCGTTGTTGCCCAGGGGAAGATCTCGCCTCAGCAGATGGATCTGTCCACTGTGGAGATCAGCGACGAGGTGGTGGACCTGATCCTTGACGAGCGGCTGTGGCTGCCGTTTGACCTAAGGACCCTACCGCTGACCGGGGCGCTGCTTATCCGGCCCCATTTCGGCCTGGACGCCCGCGGCAGCGATGCGATGGCGCGGCTAGAAGATCGCTTCGAGATCATGCGCGTCCTCGCCAGTATTTCCGGTGTGGCTGAAGCGCTAGGGCTCTTCGACCTCGGCGAGCACCGGGCACTAGCGATGGAGTGCGTGGACGGCCGCCTGCTGAGTCGGCAGATCGCGAACCGTTTGCCGCTCCTAAAGGGCGGCAGTGGACGCCACGGTCTGGCCCAATATACGACGTGGGCGATGACGATCTATGGGCAGATCGAGACAGCCACCCAAACTACCCACCAAGAAAGATACGTGGATGGCGATCTGCACCTCTGGAACTTGCTGGTCTGCGGAGGAGACACGATCGGGCTGCTCGACTACGGGGTGGCCATACCGGTGGAGCGGATGACTCGGCCAGGTTTTGCCAATCAGGGATTCTCGGCTCCTTCGACTATCGCCCGGTTCGATATTGACCTGTACGCGCTAGCGTGTCTGATGCTGGCGAGTTCCTTGCCGATGTCGAATATCGTGCGGCACGACCGGACCAAGGCCCGGCACTTTGGCGATATCACCGCAGCGGACTTCCTGGTGCCGAATTATTTCCCGGAGCGGGCCGTGGCGGTGGCGGTGATCTCGCCGGACGGACTGGGCGGGTGGAAGCAAGCCTGGACCTCGCTGACGAGGGCGATCGCAGCCAGTGCAAACCTGCGCTGCGACGCCATGCTGTATCCGAGCGATCCGCGGCAGTTCGCCACCGACGACGGTGAGATCGGCCTCGCGTTCGGCGCGGCAGGCGTGTTGTATGCGCTGGCGGTCACTGGAGACAGAGGACTGGTCGCTTGCATTCGGCACCAACTGGGACAGTTCCGTACTGTGGCGGGGGGATACCGAGACGCGGCGCAGCGTTTGGCTACGCTGCCACGTGGGGTTTTGCACTGCTCGATTGGGACAGGCAAGTCCTCGCTTGTGGCTGGATGGTCCGCCTACCACCAGTTGAGGCTCACCAAGCCGGCTGTGCGGCTAATCGCAGGGTTGACGAATAACCACATTCAGACAGCCGCGTCGTACGCACTCCGCCATCCGATCGCTGCTCCTAACGTCACGTCGACATGTGCCGTCCACACCGGAATCGCTGTGGTTGTGGATCGCACAGGTAGCGCAATCGCATCAAGCAGCGCCACCAATGAAGTTCGGGAGACGGCACGGCGAGGGTATCTAGCAAGCCATCTCGCTGATGCGTTGGGCATAGACCATAGGCGCCTGCGTTCCGCGGCGATCGAACTTGTGTGGCCCGTAGTGTTTGCGCGGCTGACCAGGCGAGTGGAATCAGGCCGGAAACATTGCGGGCGCAAGCGAGCCGCACGGGCACAAGTCAGCTTGCCCGGAGCGGCTCTACAACGACGTGGAGGTGGCCATGGACCATCTCTCTTTATCTGCAAACGGCCCACGCAAGCACTGCTGTGGCACCTGGGAGACGGCAATGGTATCGCCAATGATCACGAAACGAGCAGCCGGCGGTTAAGTCGACCTGGCTTTGCCCGTCAGCCTCTTCCTCGGCTTGTAACCTGCTTACATGGGATCCGTGGCAAACGGAAGAACGAATTGCCGATGATCCAAACGTCTCTCCGGCTTCAGCGCAGTTCGGCGAGGTATACGCCGCCGTCCGTGCTTCACTTTGCGGTCTTCGACGCCGCGAACTCCCGCTGTCCTGAGGCTGGCAGAAGGGTCGCTAACGGCGCGCTGCTCTCAAGCCCCCTTATGGCGTGACCGGAGCATAAGACTTGATCCAGAAACGTGCTTGCAGGTTTGGGCTGGCAACTGATTTGCCAATCAGGTAGCCTAATGAATCGCGGTGCACCATTCCGCAACACGACGTAACGATTTGAAAAGGCTCCCGAGACTCTCCTAAAAATGGGTTGGGTGGGTATCGGGAAATTTAGAGGGCTTCCTGTTTTGCGGCAGGAGGCCCTCACCCCATTAAGCAGTCGATTGTGGGACGCGCCTGCTGACCATCGCTGCGTGGGCGTGAGGAGTCGCTCGAAGCGATCCCCACTCGATGCCACCGCGAATAGCGAGACGCTCTCATATTCGGCCTCGCATGAGTCGAGGGAGAATCGGCGCTCAATTAGGTACGCCTTCCCTAACTCCAAGCGATCATGGCGAATGTGTCTGGCCAATTACGGATCGTAGTCGACATTTATTCCGATCGAATGACCGTGCCTTTTCTGTACCCCTCAGTGGACAAAGGTCGCGAGGGGTAGTACATAATTGACTGACCAACATTGTGATCTATCGTCCGCTCCGGAAAGAGGCGAATGAAATAGGCCGCTCAACGCGTTCACGGTCCCCGCAAAGGCCGGAAGCGCGTCTCCCGAAAATCCCACCCAACCCATTTCATGCTCCAACATAGGAGAGTCAATCTTGAAAGTGTCTGTTCTATCCCAGCTGACGCAGCTTGCGGCGTCTCTGGGGGCCTTGCTGCTTGTGTGCGGCTTCATCTATGTCGGCCACGAGTGGGGCCTCTCCATAATGGAGAGCCTGGGCGCCGCCGCGATGGCGGGGACCGTCGCGGCCGGCATCGCCTACCGGTTTTCGACAGGGTCGCCTCGGGCCGGGGGCCGCGACGACGAGTCGGCGGACCGGCGCCACGCGCGGGATGAAGATCCCCAGCATCAACCTCTCCGCATCGAAGAACCGTGATCAACCTGTGCGGCATCCGGTCTGTCCGGGTGCCGCACCTGGCAGAGAGATAGAGCAAGATGACCTACATCGACACTCTCGACGACGAGCAGGCACAAGCCCTCGAGTCGATGATCACGGACCTGATGCACGTGCGCCGAAACGACGGCGACCCGTCGCTGCGCGAGATCGCGTTGAAAGGATCACGCGGTGCCGGCGGCTCCGTCTCGTACGCAACGATCTCCCGAGTCCTCCAAGGCAAGGCGGAGCCAACCTGGCGATCGACCACCGTGATCCTTCGTGGATGCGGTGTCTCGGAGCGGGAGATAAGCACCACCTGGAAGCAGCGCTGGCTCGAGCTGGCTGAGATCTTGCGTCCGGTAACGTCGCCGATCATGAAGCCGTCACCCGCGCCGGACGGCTTCCAGTGTGGCATCTGTGGATCTTGGGTGATCAATCCGAAGATCCACGCCAACTTTCATGACCGCGTCGGCCAGATAGGAGCAGGCGCACCACGGAGCCGATCACCAATCCGCCACTCCTAGTACAAGCGGCATCGCCCACTGTGGGCCTCGGACCTCTCGTCGCAGACCGGTCCGAGGCCCACAGTGTCTGGTCGATCAGGGTGCTGCCGACCGCCGATGTGATCACAAATGGTGTAGGAATCTTCAACCTTTTGTCGAGCTGGCATTCCCTGGTCAGGAGTCAGGGGATGAGACGGGCCAGAGGGTCCTCGGCGAACGGTGCGGCCTCATCTACCTGGGAGCTCGTGCTCGCGCCACGTCCTTGGCGCTCATGCCGAACAGCACATTCGGCGTGACGTACCTGTGGGTGTAGCCGAGCATGAGCGCGGCCGCGATGAACTCGCCGTTGGTGATGTAGGTGCCCATGGCGCGCTCGGCCACGTGCTTCATCCCGTAGCTTCCGGCTGCCGGAGTCTTGATCGGCGTGATGTTCTCCCGCAACCAGCCGACAACCCGCAGCACCGTCGCCTCGCTACTGGCCAACTCCTCGCGGCCCTCGGCGATCTCCGCACGACGCTGCTCGGGGGTCTTGGTCCCAGGCGAGAACGCCCCGATGCCAAACCTTCCCAGCAACGGATGCTCCTGCATCACCTCGGCGAGGCTCAACATGGACCCGAGCCGAAGCGTCGGGCGCGAGACGGGCGCTGGCCGGGCCGGCGCGGGAGCCGCCGGCCGCGGGACCGGAGGCTGCCCCC
>NZ_QJUG01000051.1 GCF_003426775.1 Allorhizocola rhizosphaerae
ATGCAGCGACTACGCTGCATTCTGCGGCCGCCGCAGTTGATATTGAATTGTCCACAACTTTCGATGATCGAGCGGCGGCCGTCCATCATCTGGCTGGGCTTCATTCCGCCAGCTCACACGGCATGTCGTGACTGCCGTACTAGTCGGCGCTTTAGCCTTTCGGTTTCGGGTTCGGCATTCCGCGACCGCGAGGAAAATGCCATCCTTTCTTCCCTACCGGCTTTCCGTCCATGCCTATCGGTTGCCCGTGCTCGTTGTATACCACGACGTAACCAGTGGGATATTTAGCGTTTGGTTCCATAATCCGAATCGGATGGGCATTCGGGTAGTCTTCCCCCGATCGCGCTCGCCTGCTGCCACACGATGCCCCGTCCATTGTCGGCAAGGCGCGCCTTCCAGCCGGATGGGATCTTATCCGGCGAACAACGCCGGTGACGGCCGCCATAGTAGCTACGTTCGCCGATGTCGCCACTTGGTGCGGCTACGAGTGGTACACATCGGCGCGGTGGTCGATGCGTACGACGTGCACGGTGTGCGTCTTGTCGTCAATGCGGTACACGACGCGGTAGGCGCCACGCCGGGCCGAGTGGTACGCGGCCAGCTCGTTGGTCAACGGTTTGCCCACGACGTAGGGTCGCGCCAGCAGCGGTCCGGTGATGAACTCGCCCACAGCGGCGGCCACCGCCATGGGTAGGCCGATCGGCGGCCCTTCGGTCAGGGCTCGGCGGGCGGCCGGCGCGAGCGACAGTTTGTAGGGTTCCTCCTCAGCCACGCTGCTCCCGCTTTGCGCGGGCGGCGAGCTGGCGATGCAGCTCGGCGGCGTCGATCGCCTCACCGGCGGCGATGTCGGCCTCGGCCTGGCGGATCTGCTCCAGCGCGCCAGGCTTGGAGAGCAGGTCGAGGGTCTCCTCCAGTGCCTGCAGGTCTGACACGGCCATCAGCACCGCCTCTGGCCGCCCGTTGCGGGTGATCACCACCCGTTCGTGGGTGTCGCGGACCTCGTCGAGGACGGCGGACAGTCGCGCCTTCGCATCAGCCAACGGAATCGTCGTCATGACCAGGATTCTAGTCACATCGCTGCACTCCGGCAACCCCGTGCGACATCGACCGAGATCCGAAGTTGGCTCAAAACATCTATACAGAAGTATTCAAGAGTGCGCCCGGCTACGCCGGGCGCACGCGCGCGCTATACCTTCGGCTCGCGCGCACGCACCCACGCAACAAGATCGGCCTGGACCTGGCGAAGCAGCAGAAACCCGGGCATACCAGGCCGTGACGATCCCCTCCCCGGCCAGCGTCATCAGTGCTTCCGGGGATCGACGCCATGCGCTACGCGACGTGCCACCGGACGACCCTGCCGACCGTCGCGATCGGACATTCTACATCCACCAATTCGCATACGTACTCGCGCGTGACAGCAACGCTGACGGCAACCGGGGCGGACAACCACGACCACCAGCGCACAACGGAGTGGCACCAATGCGCACAGTAGTTGCCGCACCACCGCCACAGTTTCGACGGCTACCGATGTCAATTGCCCCTGTCGAGTTCGATACGAATCGCCGCAGAGCCCTCTTCAAGCCAGCCGCAATAGGTATCGAACTCTAGGTGTCGGCCATCCGGCACATCACCCTGAGCAAGCGTTAGCAAATGCCTTGCTAGAGAACTAAGACCAGCCGCATTCCCAGAAATTACAATGGTTTTCTCCGGTGACTCCCAGACCTCAGCCCTTAGCAGGGTGTCTTCATCCCACCACGTCCCAACCCCGAGCGCAGCGTCGTAGGTCATGACGTCGACAGTTACCTGAGATGTCGGACGATTTGGCTGCTCACCAGCATCTACGGCAGGTGCCATCCGGGCTCCTCGGGAAGATAGATATGAATGTTGCTGACCGGGCCACCGCTCCGAACACCTGGACCGATTGGCTGGCTATAGGTCTCAAAATTGATGTGCGGATTTTGCCGTGGGTGGGCAAGGTCCGCATCCGTCATTCGCACTTGCCGAAGACCGTCGCGACTAAGGAAGCGGCCACCGCCTATATCGCGATATCCCGGCCCAAGGAAGTCTACCGCTGTATCGAGCGCATCATTCGTCGTCATATGCGCGCCGTCGCGGAGATTCTTGACACCACCAGGCACCAAACAGCCGGGGCCTGTGTTGTGTACCAGCACAGGAGTTTTCCCGGCGGGGAGTGTCAGAGGATCTTCGTGTTCGCGTTTCACCCGAGCGCCGGAAGCTGCGGGAACGCTTGGCAGGGCGCGGCGCTTACACCAGTGCGCCGATGGGCCCCTCGATGACGGCAAAGGCACGTGCTGGACGATTGGGGCGGCGATAGCCTACTCCGGGACCGGTCAGGGGCAGGCGGCCATCACGGCGTGCTCCGCGCTGCGCAGTGAAGGTAGGTCGATGGCGGCCGCGAGCTTCGTCTTGTCGCCGTCGGCGCCCTCGACCACGACGATGGCCTCCTCTATGGACAGTTGATAGGCGGATAGCTTTTCCTTCAGCTGTGTGTCGCCGACGTGTTCGGCTGCGCCGGCCACGTCTGAGTGCATGGCAGTGAAAGCGGTCTTCAGGTCATCGGTGGCTTTGGCGATGTCGGCGGCGGAGGGCTTGTCTCGGGCGAGGGCAGACGACACCGGCGCGAGCGCGTCGAGGGCTGTCTTGCGAGCCTCCATCACGGTGTCGCACACGGCCTTTGGATCGCCCGCTGCAATGGACGCGGATGTGGTCGGGTTGGGTGCCGGCTCGCCGCATGCCGATGCTGTCGCGAGCATCAGGCAGGCGAGAGCGGTGACGGGCAAACGTCCTAACTCGAATCGCACACGAACTCCCGTGGCTCAGAGGGCGAGCGCCGCTCGGGCGGCCAGGCCGAATCCCAGCACGATGATGACAGACCCGGTGGCTTCCGCGGGCACGGCGAGGCGGCCGAGCCATGCCCAGCGGTCGCGCACGCGCAGCAGCAACAGTCCGGCGGCGGTCAGCGTCGCCGCCATGCCCAAGCCATACACGACGATCAGGACGACGCCGAGCCAGAGGCGGCCCAGTGCCGCCGCGCCGAGAAGGACGACAAGCGCGGTTGGGCTGGGTACCAGACCACCGGCGATGCCAAGGGCGGTAAGGCTTTTGCGGCCGTCATGGTGGTGGTCGTGATGATGATGATGGTGATGGCCGCCGTGATGGTGGTGATCATAATGGTGGTGGTGATGATGGGCGTGCCGGTGGCGTAGGCCGTTGATGAGGATGCCGGCGCCGACGAGCGTGATGAGTACGCCGCTGGCCAGGCCCAGCCATTTGAGCGCGGACTCGGTGGCCAGGCCCGCGAACGCGGTGGTGGCCAGGCCCAGGATCAGCACGCTGGCGGTGTGGGTGAGGGTGACGGTGCCTCCGACGATGACCGCGTCGCGTCGCCGCCCCTGCCGCCCGGCCATGTACAGAGCCATCACGGTCTTGCCGTGCCCGGGGAGTGCCGCGTGCGCCGCGCCCAGAAGCGCCGACAGGAGCACCGCGAGCAACAAAACCAGCGGAGTCGCGTCTCCGAGGGCACGGGCAAGCCAGTCCTCGCCGCGTTGAAGCCAACCGCGCTCCACGGTGTCGGCGGCGACGGTGCCGGTCGTGACGGCAGCAGCAGCACCCGGCTGTACGGAGAAGTCGGCGGACCGGAAGAACGCGGGCAGGTCGGCCGTTGGCGAAACCTCGTTGCCGTTCACCACGATCTGTTGCATGCCGGTGCGATCGGGCAGGTACTGGTTGGCCACCGCGATGGTCGCCGGCGCGCCCAGTGCGGCGGGCGCCGACAGTTTGCACGTGAGCCGGCTGGTCTCCAGGCCGGCGGGCCCTTGCCGTTCCAGCAGTTGTGATTGGACTGTCCATTGCAGAGCCGTGCCTCCGACGCGCGTGTCAAGCTGCGAGGCGAACGCGGCGCAGTCGGGCGTGAGCTGCTTTGTCGGTACCTCGGCGAGGTCGATCACGGCGGCGACCTCGGCTCGATCCTGGTGCAGCGTGAGCTCGACAAGCTGGTCGACGGAGAGCGGGTCAAGCGGGTGGGCGGCGATCGCCGCCGTGAGCAGGATCGTGGCGATCACGAGACACACTCCAAGGCGTGGCGATGGCTTTGGTGGTGGAGGCACGGCGGCCGACCGCACCTTCACCAGGTCTTGCGGTGTCAGCCTGTGCGGGTGATCCGTACCGCGTCGGCGATGACATAGCCGGTGCCGGAGGTCCAGCGGCTGATGCCGACCTTGTTGGCGTCACCCGCGGCCAAGGTGAATCTGCCGAGCGTCACCCATCGGCCACCGTTGGCGCGCTGGTTCACGCGCACGGTCTGGTTGCCGGTCGGCGTCGCAATCATGAACGGGGTCGAATCGTTGTAGCCGGGGTCGTCCGCGTACCAGACAGAGACTTGATAGTTTCCGGTCTCCGGGATGTTCACCTTGTACCAGGCGACATCGCTGGCGGTGGTGTTCGGTGGGGCGTAACGATAATCAGCGCCGTACCGCTGGCTCGAATACATGGATGTTCCCCAGTTCGCGCTCGCGGTGAACCGGCCCGCCGTCGCGTTGTCGACGATGGTGCTCCACGCCGGGCGGACGGGGTTGATGTTGCTGAGGACGAACTGGTTTTTCGCGTCGGTCATGTAGCGGTTCAGGTAAGGCGAATATGTCTTGATGTCCAACGCGTCGGTGGTGGGGTTGTACGTCATGACGCGCAGGTAGCTGTTGGGGTCGCGCTGGGAACTGTTCTGGTAGTCGGCCTGGATCTGGTGCACGGTGTTGCCGTTGACGCCCTGTTGGGTGATGACACCTGCGTTGACGTAGTGCCCGGAGAACGTGAACCGGAAGTTCGCGTGCTTGCTGACCAGATTGGTCCACAGCTTGTTCCCGTTGGTGTCCTTGGTGGTGCCGTTCTGGTAGGCGTGGGTGACCAGAATCGCGTTGTGGTACGGATGCGCGGTCACCACCTGGTTGGCCCAGGCGATCTCGGCGTCGCTTGGCGCGTACTTCATCGCCACCACCAACCAGTCGACGCCACCCGCGGTGAAGGTGTGGTAGGCGTTGTCGTTGGCACTGGCGGGGTAGGTGCCGCCGAACGAGGGCAGCCCGGTGAAGGTGGCTCGTGGATAATGCGTGTTGTACCGTGTCGCCGCCCGGGTGGTGGTCGAGTCCAGGTCGTGGTTGCCGGGGCCGATGATGTACGGGACATCATCGGTGGGCAGGCCCATCGCACTCTTGCTGTTGTTCCACTGGAACAGCTGGTCGGAGTTGTCGACCACGTCACCGACATGCAGCACGTACCGAATGTTTTGGGCGGCCTGCTGGTTGTCGACCCATTGCATCTGTGCCCGGAACACCTCGGGCCAATACTCCGAGGCGTATTGGGTGTCCGGCAGCATCACGAGGGTGAAGTTCTCTGCGGCCAGTGCCTGAGCCTGTGCCTGTGGCACTTGGCCGTAGGAGGCCGACGCCACCAGGGTTGCCGTGACTGTCACAGCGACGCAGAGGGTACGGGCAAACTTGGTGATCCTCATCCTTCCTTCCATCCTCTGTCAGTAGAGCCAAACCGCGACACGTCATCGCATCGGATGCGGCGGTTGTCTTATGAGCGCGCCCCATCGGGGCCCGGAGTGAGGAACGGCCGCCCGCTATACACAGCGCCCGTGTTGGAAAGTTTCACGCATACGAGCTGCTAGCGCAAGAGTTTTTCAGTCATTAATTGACATTCGTTATACTGGCGCAGCGCGACGGCGGTGGCTAACTATGCTCGGCGGTATGACGCTCACGCCGCTGGGAACCGTAACCACCGCGGCGGTGCTCGGCGGTCAGCCCTTGGGCGAGCCAGATAAGTCGTCAGTCCCGCCGTCCGGTGCCCTGCTGACCCGGTGGACCACCGGTGCGGCCTTGACCGAGCTGCTTAGCGGTCCCGTCCATCCGGAGCTGCCCGACTGCTATCAACCGATCACCGCGAGCTGGGTAGCGCTGTGGCACGTCCAGGCCAGAGCTGTCGGACCTGAGATTCGTGTAGGGGCTGGCCGAGCTCGGGCCGGTCGCCGGTGGCTGGGACAGCGGTGAAGGGTTGGCGGCACTGACACTCCAGACCCCGGAGACAGTCCTCACGCTCGGTGGCTCAGACGTGGACGAGCTGGCCGTCTTCGCTGAGCAGGGAATTGGGGTATCGCGCCGCTGGACCGGCGATCTACGGCTTTCCGAAGCGGGCGAGCATCCCGATGTCGGCGTGGTGCGTTCGGGGCAAGGTGAGCTGACGTGGCGGCTGCCCGGGATGCGGCCCGGTGAGACAGTAGAACCGCAACCGCGGTCGACGGGAAGGTGCGGTTCCAGCCCAGCGCCTGAGGCATGCGCCCGCGGTCCCGTCATCGGCCGGCGCGGCGGGCAACGAATCGGCGGATCTTTTCGCTCGTGCCGCAGTCTTCCATGCTGCACCACCGGCGGCTACGGTTCTTACTTTCGTCGATGAAGAGGAACCGGCAGCCGCCGCAACCCTTGACCCGGGCGAGCCGACCGGCCGTGAGCAGGTCGACCGCGGCGTGCACGACCAACCGGACGGGCCTGGAGAGGCTCCGGTCGCGACGCCAGCTCCACTCATACGGCCCGCTGCCCTCGAACTGGGCGTTGCTCAACGCCTCCACCTCGGCGTCGCGAAGCGAGGTCAGCCCTCGGCGGCTCGGGCTTTCGCCCGCGGCGATCGCCCGGAAGATCTCGTCCAGACATTCGCGCATCCGCAAGGCGTCGGCGAACGCTTCGTCGGCGGCACCGGGATCGTCGCGGGCAAGCCGGCGCAGGCTCGCCGCCTCCACCTCGGTCGCCAAGCCCACATAGCGGCTCCACGCAACCACATCCAGGTATCCGGTCAGCACGTCGTCGTCGGGCGGACCGTCGGGCGGGCCGCTGCGGCTGTTGACGAAGTCGAGGGCGACGTTGCCGCCCACGAGCCGCATTCGGGTGACGTCGCTCAGTGCTTCCATCAGCTATGCCCCCTCGCATCCCGCGCGGCTGGCAGGCGGGTCACGAGCACGGTGATGCCCAGCAGCGGGACGAGCAAAGCGAGCGTCCACTGTAGACCGATGCCCTGCGCGACCAGGCCGATGGCAGCCGGTCCGAGCAGGATCCCCGCGTAGGCGAACGTGGTGAACCGCGCCACGAACGCGGCGGCGCCCGGCCCGGAGCCTCCGGCATGGCCGGCCGCGCTGAACGCGATGGGGATCAGCAGGGCGGTCCCCACGCCGACGACGGCGAAGCCCGCGACCCCGCCCACCGGATGCGGACTGGCCACCACTAGAGCGAATCCGGCCGCGCCCACCAGACCGCCGAGACGGAAGAGCCGGGCGGGGCCGAACCGTTGCGTCAACCGGTCTCCGACGAGGCGGGCCAGGGTCTGGCAGCCGCTGAACGCGACCAGCGCCATCGACGCCAATGTCAGCGATGCGCCGCGCTCCTCGTGCAGCAACACCCCGCTCCACGTCAGGGCCGCGCCCTCACAGACCATGAGCACCGTGCCCGTGAGTCCCAACATGACCACGGCCCGGCTCCAGCGGGCACGCCACCCCGGGCGATGCGCCGCGGCGGCCGCAGTGGCCGACCTGTCGACCCGATCGGCTGACGCCGAGAGCAGCCCTGGCCAGAGGGCAAGCCCACCGACGACGACCACGGCGGCCACCGCCGCGAAGTGGCCGGCAACGCCGAGCCCCGAGCTGATTATGGTGGCCCCGCCGGCCGCGGCGGCCACGGCGCTGATGCTCCAGGCGGCGTGGCAGCGACTCATGACCGCACGACCGAGCTCCCGCTCGACTGCCACCGCATGAGCGTTCATCGAAACGTCGAGGCTGCCGTGCACCGCGCCGAAGAAGACCGAGGCCACGGCCAAGCCGGCGAAGCTGTCGGTGAAGCTGAAACCGGCCAGCACCAACGGCATCGCCAGCAATCCGAACCGGATGAGCCAGGCACTGCCGTAACGAGCCACCAGGCCGCCGACGAATTGCATGGCGACCACCGCACACGCGCCGAACAACGTCGACGCGAGGCCGACCTGGAAGCTGGACAGCTGCAGATCGGCCTTTAACGACGGCAGCCGCACGACATAGGAGGCGATCATGAGGCCGTTGAGGAAGAACACGGCCGTGACGGCCGCACGGGCACGCCGTGACACACGCGGCGAGTCGAGGATGGTCATGTCGCTGCCTTATCCGTGGGCTGTTACCACCATACAACATTTTGATGGTAACAGATGAGGGGCGTGCGGTTCAGCGCCGTCAACAATTTGTCGGCATTCCGGCGACACCGGTGGTCGAGACTTGGAGCCAAGTGTTCGAAGAAATGGACATCGATCACTACGAAGTTCGTCGGGATACGGCCACCGGACAGCTCCGGGGTGCCGCGAGAACTGGTCGGCCTGTTTGCGTTCGCCCGCTGCACGCCAGGGGCACACGCCACCGCCCGCCACGTCAGCTCCTCCACCACGGGCACGTGGCCGCGCGCCTGGCGGCAAACGGGTAGCGACATCTACAGCGAGGGTCGCTTCGGCGAGCACGGCGGCACCCACCTGAGCGTGTTGGGTGGAGCGCTGCGCCTGGGTGAGTTGCGGCCCGGCGGCGGGCGCATCCGGCACGCACTGAAAATCATTGTGCCGCACCGCATCCAGTGGCACGCGCCGCCGGGCGTGAACAACTGGGTCTGGCCCGCCTTCAACGGGGACAACAACGGCAACCGCGGATCAGACCCGCACGTGGTCCAGGGTGCGCTGTATGCACTGCCGCCCTGGATCGGCCTGAACGCGCTCGGCCTGGAGACCGAGCCCGCCCGGCAGATCGCCTGGACCCTGCAGAACTACGGCGCGTACAACGTCGACAGCACACCCGCGCAAACCTGCGCCATCGGTGTCGAGATCGGACCGGCCGGCGACTTCCGCAACCAGTTCCGTGCCGACTGGGGCTTTCCCATGGTGCGCGAGTCATATACAAACCCGAACATCGCCCGGCTGCGGCAGGACTACACCGGCTGGAGCGACGGCGCCAACACCGGACCGTGGATCCGGGACCTGGACCGCATCTTCGGCAACCTGCACGTGATCACCAACAACGGACCGGACTCCATCGGGGCGGTGGCACACCACGGCAGCCGCTCTAGCGCCAGACGATCGCGCTGTGGGCGATCGAGGTGGAGGTCGGTCTGACCGCGTGGCCAAGGACCCATCCCTGTGGTCCCACGGCGGCAGCCCCTGCGCTGTCGTGGCCGGCCGGGAGCGCCAACGTCTGCGGCTGCGCACCGGGACCGCTCCACAACAGTGCTCGGGTGGTGAGGGTGTCGACCGAGGCCGTGCCGACTATGGTTCCGGCATCGTTGATCGAAACCGCAACGTAGGACCGGACATTGGGTTGGTCGATGGGCAGTTGCCGTATCGTGCCGGCTTGCCAGACCCACCCGGCGTTGCGCCCGTCGGCGGTGCCCGCCTCGCCGACCACCTGCCCTAGGTTGTTGATGGCGTAGGGGAAGGTGTTCGGTCCGCCAAGGGTTCCCAGATCGCGAGCGGTGCCGTTGTGCCAGAGGAAGGGCCGGCTGGTGATGTCGTATGTCGGCGTGATGGTGTACCGGTAGACGCCCACAATCTGTTCGGCGTCGTTGATGGCGAACGGGATGACACCGGGTTCCAGGTTGATGGTGGAGATCGTGCTGCCCCGCCGGATGAAGCCGCGGCTGCCCTGGAACTGGGCCGGGAAGCCCTGACCGACCGTGTAGCGACCCACGATCGTGCCGGTGTTGTTGATGTCGCGGGCCTCCGCCCACGGCCCGTCACCGAGCGCCCCGAGGTCGGTAATCTTCCACGAGCTGGTCGGCGGCTTGCGGCCCTGCGGGTCGCGGGTAATCACCTCCTGCCACATGACGGCGTGGTAGCGATTGTCGGGGGCCAGGCTCTGCCCGACGATGCGGCCCTGGTCGTCGATGTCGTATGCCTCGCTTGACCCGCTGCCGAGCGTGCCCAGGTCTTCGGCCCGCCCATTACGCCAGACCACGGCATGAAACGCGCCGTCAGCGGTGGTGCTGGTTCCGACGATCACGCCGGCACTGTTGATCCCGTCGGCGAAGGCCGTGTCGCCGCCGAGCGTTGGCAACACGTACGGCCGCAAGGCGGCGACCGTGGCCGGGTTGGCCGTGGCCGGAGAGGCAGTTGTCCCTAGCACCGCCACCACAATCAGCGCCGCCAGCAGGCGCGGCGTGGACTTGCGTTCCATGACTGCACCCCTTTCTGTCATTCACCCCCGACGATATGAGAACCGCGACCCCATAATCCTTATCACTTCATTACGTTGACCTGGCATACGCCGTTGACCTTGCGTATTCAGAACCGCAGGGCGGAAACTCCAATGTGGACAAGCGATCGACTCAACGCGGGTGCAGGCGCACCTTTCCCGTGATTGTGCTCCGGCTGGCCCCGGACGCGGCGTCGCCATCCATGTCGGCCGACACCACCAGTGCCGCTCGCGGCTGCTGCGCTGATTTCTCGTCGCGCCGTGGTGTCGTGACGGGTATCGTGTCCGAGCCGGCCGCGGGACTTCGGTGCGACTTCCGAAAACCCGCCTCTGAAGCGATGCTTCGCAGTTCGTGCCCCTATTCCCCGGCCGGCGCCCAAGTCGTTCGATGGAGAGGTCGGGCCCTGGTCATGTCGCGTGCGGAGCGGGTCGCGTGCGAAGACGTGGTCATGTTCGTCAACGCCGCGATCGCGTCGACGGCTCAGCGGGAGTTCCATTCCGGAGCCGCCGCGCAGCGCATGTCGTTGGGGTTCCTGCATGAGTATGTTTTGGGCAATTATCGCGAGCTGTATGCGGCGACCCTGGCCCTGGACGTCAACCAGCTCAACGCCGCCATGGTCGTGACCAACCTGCTGCGCACCGCGCGGGAGGCAAGTCCCGAGCAGCGCGCGCTGGAAGGGCGGCTGATCGCGGTGCGGCTGCGATCGCTGCCGCCACAACGGGTCTACGGCGTGCTCCGCGAGCTGCGCCGGTTGGGGGTCAACAACAGGCGCACCCGAGCCATTGTGCGCGACTGGGTGGCGGCCCGGCCCGACGCGGCGTTCGACGCGGTCAAGTATCGCCGGTCGTTGGCGGTTGCCGCCCGCCACGCCCACCTGCCGCTGCCCGGCGAGGTGGGCATGGCGCTGTTCAATTGGCGCCGCCCCAAGCGATATCAGACGCCCATCCTGGAGGCGTGGCGGCGCGCCCACTACGAGCAGCAGGCCCTGTACGAGTTGCCGTACACGGTCGCCGAGGGACTGGCCGCCAAGCACGGCATCGACCGGTCTCGCTTCCTGTCTGGGATAGCGCCCAAGCTCACCGCCGGCGAACGGCTGCGCCTGCAGGCCACCGCCGCGCGGCACAATGTGGACGGTCTCACCCTTGACCTCGCCACCGCTCCCCTGACCCGCCTCGCGATCTATGCGCTGTCGCTGCCCCGCCCCGAGCGCGCCCAGCGCCGCGACGAGCTGACCACAGCGCTGCGCGCTGCCGCCGCCCGGGCCGCGGGGCGGCAGGCGGGCACCTGGGGCCAGGTGGTGGCCGTGCTCGACGACAGCTATTCCGCCGCCGGGTCCGGCGTGAAGCGTCACCGGCCGCTTGCCGTCGCCCTGGCCACGCACTACCTGCTGGAGACCCTCGCAGCCGACTACACCGGGCTGTGGCTGCACCACCGCGGCGACCCGTTGCTCGTGCATCCCATCGGCGCCACCGGGCTGGGCGAGCGCATCCTCGACGGTCTCGAACAGCGCCCCGACCGGCTGGTCATCGTCTCCGACGGCTGGGACAACGCCCCACCCGGGCAGGCCGGTGAGGTGTTGCGCATCTGGCGCACCCGGCTCGACCCCCGCCAGGCCACAACTGTCGTGCACCTCAATCCCGTTTACGACGCCGACACCTTTGACGTGCGGCGCCTCGCGCCGGGCGTGGCCACCGTCGGCATTCGCGATGCCGAGGATGCCGTCGCCCTCGTCGAGCTGGCCCGCTTCGCCACCGGCGGCGCCGACTTCGCCGAGCTGCGCCGCCACCTCGCCAACCAGGTCGAGCGATATCTCAACGCCCAGGAGACAGCGTCGTGACGACCACCGTTGACGGGATCGACCTGACCGGCCTTACCGTCGGCCCCGCACAGACGTGGGGCGCGATCCGGCTCGTCCCGCTGCTGCGGCCGACTCCCATTATCGGTCTGCGCCTGCACGACCGCCTCCACACCCCCGCCCACCTGTCGATCGTCCACACTGGAGGGCGCAGGTCGTACGTGTCCTATATCCCGCACGCGTTCGTCGCCACCTGGACCACCGACGCCACCCCTGCCGCCGCCTACGGAACACAGCTGTCCGATCCCACCGACATCGTCGACCTTGACTGCGTCCGGCTGGCGTTCCACCGCCGGATGGCCCGCCGCGAAGACAAACAGCGGCTGCGGTTCCTGCCGCTGCACCTGGCCATGGAGGGATACCTCGCGCTGCAGTTCGGCGGCCCCACCATCGCCTGGCAGGAATGGACCCGCCACGCCGTCAATCGCGGCCTGTCCCCCCGCGCCGAGGACAGTTACACCGGCGCCGCCATCGCCGGCCTCGACGACGCACTGCGCATCTTCGAAATTTAACCCGACCAATGCGGCATGATGCTGTACGTCGCCGACGCCCTCGCCGCCGCGTTCGTCGTCCCGCACCCCGACGACTACCGGGCCCTGCACCCCACCCTCCTGCTGGACCTCTATGGCGAGGTGCTCTACCACTACGCGTACCTCTACCCGGCCGTGCCCGACTTCACCGCCCGCCTCGACGACACCCGCATCGCCGGCGTCGCCGACCTGCGCGCCCAACTCGCTCAGGTCCGCACCGACTGGACGGCCTTCCACACCCTCATGGCCGGCGGACTGCTCACCGCCGGGCCCTTCACCGTCACGCCCGTGCAGCGCATGGGCCGCTTCACCCTGTCCCGTTTCCTGCCCGCGTTCCATCCCGACACCGAAAACCACATCGGTGAAACCATCACCGACCGGGATGGCCAGCTGGCCTACCTCAAGACGTTCCGGCTGTCGGCCGCCCAAACCCGCCGCGGACACCTGCTATCCCAACTCGCCGCGCACGACTGGAACCTCGACACCACCGCCACCGCCCTCCATACCGACCGGCAAGGACTCGTGCTGCGCCTCGACCGCGCCGGCTTCGGCCACCTGCTCCGTCCCGAAATCATCGACGCCTGCCGCAATCGCGCCAGACAGATGAGCAACCAATCGACGAAAGCCTGAGGCGAGAGCAGCGACAAGCCTGCCCTACTACGTCAACTGCGCACCCACCAATTCGAATATGTAGTTACGATCTGCGACGTGCCCGCCACCGAAGTCGCGCCAAAGGCCCTTTCCATCCGAGTGTTAGGCCCGGTCGAGCTGCTCACGGATGGCCGGCTGATCCAGTTGAACTCGCAGGAGCGCGGGGTGCTGGCCACACTGGCAGCGCAGTCGGGCCGGCTCATCGCGGCCGACGGGCTCATCGACGCGCTGTGGACGCAATCGCCACCGAAGTCCGTGCGCAACCGCATCCACGCTCTCATCTCGACCCTGCGGCGCCACATGGGCGCCTATGCCATCGCCAGCCGATCGGGCGGATATCTGTTGCGCCTCAATGAGGGCGACCACCTTGACGCGATCGCGTTCGAGCGGCTCGTCGCCGACGCCCGTAACCACCTTGCCGCCGCGGACAACACCGCTGCGGTCGGCCTCTACCGCCATGCGTTGGATCTGTGGCGGGGCAAGGCTTATGGCGATGTCGCCCTTTCTCATCTGGTACCGGAGGCGACGCGCCTGGACGAGCTGCACCGCAATGCGCGGGCCGAATACTTCGACGCACGCCTGCGCCTGGGCGCACACGCCGAGGTCATCGGCGAGCTGACGGCATTGGTGGCGCAGGAGCCGCTGGAGGAGCAACTGCGCGGTCAGCTGATGTTGGCGCTGTACCGCTGCGGGCGGCAGGTGGAGGCGCTGCAGATCTTCGAGAGCGGTGCCCGTGTCCTTGCCGAGGAGCTCGGCCTGGATCCGTGTCAGCGGCTGCGGACTCTACGCCACGCCATCCTGTGCGAGGATCCGTCGCTGGCGGCGCCGCGCCAGCGTGCCGTCACCGGTCGCGTGCCCAAGCAACTGCCGGCCGGCATCGCGGACTTCGTCGGGCGGGCACAGGAACTGACGGCGATCCGCACCCGGTTGGGCCAGGCCGACTCCGCGCACGCCGCTTCGATCGTGTCCATCGTCGGCATGCCCGGTGTGGGCAAGACGGCCATCGCGATCCGGGCGGCGCATGAGGCGCAGGCGTCCTATCCGGATGGGAGCCTGTTCGTGCGGCTGCGGGACAGGGGGCCGCTCGACGCGCTCGGGCAGTTCCTGCGGGCGCTGGGGCAGGACCCGGCACGGCTGCCCATCGACCTGGACGAGCGCGCGGCCATGTTCCGGTCCATGCTGTGCCATCGGCGGGTCCTGATCGTGCTCGACGATGTGCTCTCTGAGCACCAGGTCCGCCCGCTGCTGCCCAGTGCCGGCAGCGCGGTGATCATCACCAGCCGCAACGAGCTGGCCGGGCTGGAATCGGCGCGGCCGGTCAGGGTACCGCCAATGTCTTTATTGGACAGTATGACGATGCTGTCGCAGCTCACCGGCGGGGAACGCGTCGCCGCCTGTCCCGACGCGGCGGCCCGGGTGGCGGAACTGTGCGGGCGGCTGCCGCTGGCGCTGCGTGCCGTCGGTGCCCGCCTGGCCCGGCGACCGGAGCTGGCGATGAGCACCGTCGCCGGGCAGCTCGCGCCCGAGCACGACCGCCTCGACCTGTTGACGGCGGGCGATCTGGACGTGCGGAGCACGATGTGGTCCTGCCTCGACGGGCTGGACCCGGATCTGGCGCACCTCCTGCGGGAGCTGGCCGATCACCACACGATCGTGGCCTCGTCCTGCCGCCGGGCACAGCTGGAGCGGCTGGCGGCGGCGGGCCTGGTGGACACGGCCGACGGCAAGGTCTACCGGGCTCACGTGCTGATCCGGCTCGCCGCGCGGGAACGGCTGCCCACCGAGGAACAGAGGTTTCGAAGAATATTCAAAGATGTCGGCGGCACGCTCTGGCAACGGGCCTGAACCCAGGTCTGACCAGTCCGGAAAGGAGAGTGCGCGATGACCAAGATCATGCGCGGCGCAGGCGATCGCCTGCTCGGCATGTTCCTGCCGTCGGCGACCGCCGGTGCCTGCATCCCCGAGCACGGGCAACCGTGCTCGAGCTGCACCTGCATCAACGACGGCGGGATCATCCGCTGTTACCGCAACAAGTTCAACTGCTACGGCCGGTGCGTCCGGTCCACCAGCTGCTGCTGCTAAGCGACCCAAAATGGCGCCGCCCTCGGGTGGCGCCATTCCCCGGACAGATCGGAGGACAAGTGGTTCCCGCGCTCACCGCCGCGGTGGTCATCCTCGCCATCGCCGTCATCGTCAACATGCTTCTCACGTTTGCCATGATCCGCCGGCTCAGGGCCAGCGAGCTGGCCGCCAAGCAGGACGCCGAGGCGTTCCGGCCCAGCGTCGGCTCCCCGGTCGGCGAGTTTTCCGCCACCGCGACCGACGGGTCCGCATGGGACAGTCGCGCCCTCGGCATCGGGACCCACACCGTGGCGTTCCTCCTGCCGAACTGCGGCGGCTGCACCAGCCTGGTCAACCGGCTCACCCCCGCACACCAACCGGACCGCTCGATCGTCGTCGTGGTCAGCGGGAGCGCCGACGACCCCGCCACGGTCGCGGTCGTCCAGGCGATCCCGGGCGACCTCAAGGTGGTCATCGCCCAGCTCGGCGGCGACGTCGGCCAGGCGTTCAAGGTGGCCACGTTCCCGACCATCGTCCAGGTGGTCGAGGGCAGGATCGCCGCGGTCGGCGAGACCTTCGACGAGCTGCCGGTCGCCGTCGGGGTCGGCTGATGCGCAGCCATTCGCGCCTGGCGTGGGAGGCGCTGCGCCTCGGCCGCCAGGCCGCCGGTGGGACCGCTGCGGCAACCCTGTTGATCACGCTGCTGCTCAGCGTGGCGCCGGCGCTGGCCGCCTATCTCACCAAGCTGGTGATAGACGAACTCACCGGCGCGGCGGCCGACCCGGGGCGCGCGGTGCTGCTGACGGGAGCCGCGGCGGCGGCCACAGGTGCCGCCGCCGTCCTGGGCTACGCCAGCGGCTTCCTCAGCATGCGCATGCAGAACGAGATCGTCGTGCACGTCCAGAAGCGACTCTACGAGCGGGTCAACCGCTTTCTCGGGCTGCGCTACTTCGAGGACCCCAACTTCGCCGACCGGCTGCGCCTGGCCGAGGACGCCGCCAAGGACGCGCCGAGCGTGCTCGGCTCGTTCGCGATGACGCTCGTGCGCTCGGCGGTGACCGCCGGGGCGTTCATCGGTGTGCTTATCGCGATCTGGGCGCCGATGGCCGTGCTCCTGCTCCTGGTGACTGCGGCGGCGCTGTTCGCCCAGCTCGCGCTGGCCCGGCGGGAGGCGGCCGTGGCCCACGCCACCACCGCCGTGCAGCGTCGCCAGCTGCTGTACCAGCAACTGCTCACGGATTTGCGCTCCGCCAAGGAAATCCGGCTCTTCGGGCTGGGCGGGCTGTTCCAGCACCGCATGATCGACTCGTTGCGCCACGCCACCGACACCGAGCTCGGCGTGCAGCGCCGCTCCTCGATCATCCAAAGTGGACTGGCGTTGCTGGGCGCGCTGGTCGCCGCGCTCGGCGCGATGGTGGTGGTCCACCGGGCGGCGGCCGGCCCGCTCACCGCGGGCGACTTCACGCTCTTCGTGGCGGCCGTCGCGGCCCTGCAGGGCGCCGCGTTCGCCACGATCAGCCAGCTGCAGGTCGCCTCGCGCAGCACCCGCCTGTTCGCCAACTTCGTCGAGGTCATGAACGCGCCGCAGGATCTCGTCGACGGCGAGGGCGATCCCGGGCCGCTGCGCGACGCCATCGAGCTGCAGGACGTGTGGTTCCGCTACCACGAGTCCGGCCCGTGGGTGCTGCGCGGCGTGACCATGGCCATCCCCGCCGGGCATGCCGTCGGCCTCGTCGGCTACAACGGCGCGGGCAAGAGCACACTGGTCAAACTGCTGTGCCGGTTCTACGATCCCGAGCGCGGCCGGATCACGTGGGACGGCAAGGACATCCGCTCCTTCTCGGTCGCCGCGCTGCGCCGCCGCCTCGGCGCCACGTTCCAGGACTTCCAGGTCTACGATCTGCCCGCCGCCGAAAACATCGGCATCGGCGACCTGGACCGGTTCGACGATCGGGAGGCGATCCGCCGCGCCGCCCGCCTGTGCGACCTGGACGACACGCTGCAGAGCCTGCCCAAGGGCTACGACACCCTGCTGAGCCGGGTGTTCTTCGCCGACGAGGGCATGGAAAACGGGGTGGCGCTGTCGGGTGGGCAGAATCAGCGGCTCGCGCTGGCGCGGGCGCTGCTGCGCGACCGGGCCGACGTGCTGATCCTCGACGAGCCGAGCTCGGGACTGGACGCACACGCCGAGCATCAGCTCCACCAGGTGCTCTATGAGCACAGCGCCGAACGCACGTGCCTGCTCATCTCGCACCGGCTGGGCGCCATGCGGGCGGCCGACGCGATCGCGGTGCTCGCCGACGGGGTGATCGTCGAGCTGGGCAGCCACGACGAGCTGATGAGCCGCGACGGGGCCTACGCCGAGTTGTTCACTCTGCAGGCGGCGTCCTATCAGGACGATCGACTGGGCGGTGATCAGGAACCGGTCGAGTTCACCATCTCGGTACCGATCGGATCAAGCTTCCCGGGCGGACCCGCATGATGTGGGTCCTCGCCGGGAGCGCCGGCCTGGTGGTGGCCATGGTCGTGCTGCTGCTGCGGCAGCGCGCACTGATCATCACGGTGGAGGGACACAGCATGGCGCCGACCTACGCCAGCGGCGATCGGCTGCTCGTGCGGCGCGGCAAGACCTGCTGCACCGGCGATGTCGTGGTGTTCCGCGTGGAACAGCCCCTGCCCGACTCTCCGCCGATGCTCGTCAAGCGGGTCGCGGCGGTCGCGGGCGATCCCGTGCCGGAGGCCGTCCGGCCGGCCGTGGCCGCCGATGTGGTACCGGACGGGAACTTCGTGGTGCTGGGCGACAACAGCCGCAGCCTGGACTCGCGCAAGCTGGGCCTGATCCCGGTCGATGCCCTCGTCGGCACGGTCACGCGGCAGGTTCGCCGCCGCTGAGCGCGACCACCCCCTCCCGCCCCGATCTCGCCACCAGCGAACGCAACCGCCCCCTTCCGCCACCACTTCGCCGCCGCCAAACGCGACCACCCCTCCGCCTCGATCCCGCCGCCGCCGAACGCGGCGGCCCCCTTCCGCCTCGATCGTGAAGTTAGGGTCGCGACACGCCGTCGAACATGGACGTAAGTTCATGATCGACGCAAAAGGGGGAGGGGTCGTACAGGGTCGGACGGGGTGGGGCGTTGACTTGGGGTGGTGGGGAACGAGACTGGTGGCCATGATGGCCGGATCGGATTGGACGGCACAGCTTGTCGGGGTGCCGGTAGTGGCGCCGGGGAACGTCCTGGAGCTCATCGCGCCGCACTTCGAGGGCAGGCCGCAAGCTCCGGCGATCACCGATCCGGACGGTGAGTTGAGCTACGCTGAGCTGGACCAGCTGTCCGGCGGTGTCGCAGCGGCGTTGAGCGGGCGAGGTGTCGGTGAGGGCGAGCCGGTCGTGGTGTACAGCACGACCTCGCGCTGGGCGATCGTCGCGATGCTCGGCGCGCTGCGCGCGGGCGCGTGTTACGTACCAATAGATTTGGCTTTTCCTCCGGAGCGCCGGCAACGCATGGTCAAAGCAGCGGGCGCGCGTGTGGCGCTTGTCGAGCCGTCGGCACCGGCCGGTGAGCTCGGGTCCATGGAAGTCATCAGCTTGCCAGTGTCGGGTTTGGACACCGCACCGGTGCCCGAGACCGATCCGCGCACGGCCGCCTACCTTTACTTCACGTCGGGATCGACCGGGCATCCCAAGGGCGTGACCATCCCGACCGCGGCGCTGGCCTACTCGATCGCCGCGCGCCTGAGCTACTACGAGCGGCCGGTGGAGGGCTTCCTGCTCGCCTCGTCCATCTCGTTCGACAGCTCGGTCGCCGGGATCTACTGGACGCTCGCCTGTGGTGGTCGTGTGATCATATCCGGCCGGCACGTCAGTGATCTGGTCGCGCTCAGTCGCGCGGCCGGCCGGTATGCGCCCTCGCATCTGCTTCTGCTGCCCTCGCTTTATGGGCTGCTGCTGCGCGATCGCCTCGCCGAAAGCCTGCGCGGTCTGCACACCGTGATCGTTGCCGGCGAGCCGTGCCCGCCGGAGCTGGTGCGCCGGCACCTGGACCGGCTGGAGCACACCACGCTTTACAACGAGTGGGGCGTGACCGAGTGCGCCGTGTGGAGCACCGTGCACCGGTGCACGCGCGCCGACGCCGAAGCCGGGTCGGTGCCGATCGGTGGACCCATACCCGGCACGAGACTCTATGTTGACCAGCGGGGTGAGCTTTGGGTGGGCGGGCCCGGGGTCGGCGCACCGCACACGGGCGGCGACGGCGATGCTTTCCGCGTGCTGGCCGGGGATCGGGTCTATCGCACCGGTGACCTGGTCGGCCTGCGCGCCGATGGCGAGCTGGATTTCCTTGGCCGGGCCGACGATCAGCTCAAGCTCGGCGGGGTGCGGATCAGTCTCACGGAACTGGAGGACGCACTGCTCGCCGACGACTCGGTGGCCGGGGCCGCGATCGGGTTCGCCGGCGCCGAGCTTGTCGGCTATGTGGTGCCGGCCAACGCCACCGTCGACGTGCGGGCATTGCGGCGGCGCTTGCTGCAGCGACTGCCCGCGGTCGCCGTGCCGCCCACCGTCGAGGTCGTCGAGCGACTGCCGACGCACCCCAACGGCAAGGTCGATCGATCCCGCCTGAACCGGCTCGCCGAGGGCCGTTCGAACCCTGTACGGGGCTGAGGTCGAACAAGTTCGTACAGGTGAGAGTCTTGTCCGGGCAACAGGCGGCGGCCGAGTCTTGGTGCGACCGCTGGAGGCCTGATGTCTTTGCCCGCACCGGTGACGGCCGCGCCGCTGTCGTTCACCCAGGAACTGTTGCTGCGCACCGAGCGCAGCCACCACGGGACGGCGCTCGGGCCGCACGTGCTGGCCCGCTCCGCGTTCGCGCTTCCCGAGCGGATCGACGTCGGTCGCTTGCGCGCGGCGCTCGACGAGGTGGTGGCCGGGCACGAGGCGCTGCGCACCGTGCTCACCCCGGACGGCCCGATCGTCGCACCGCCGCGCCCGGTACCGTTGACGGTCTTCGACTCCGATGTGGACATCCCCGACTGCCTGGCGCAGCCGATCCCCATCGACGACCCGCCGCTGCTGCGCGCGTTCGCCGGGCCGGACCTGTTGCTGCTCACCGCCCATCACAGCGTCGCCGACCCGTGGTCGCTCGACCTCGTGGCACGCGGTCTGCAGCGGGCCGCCGCCCCGCGAAGCGGCCAGGCCGCCACCCCCCGAACCGATGCGGCACTGCCCTACTGGGAAAGGGTTTTGGCTGACCTGCCACCCGCGCCGCTGCCCATGGTCGACGAGCAGCCGGGCACCCCACCGATCGCGTGGCCGCTCGAACTCGGCTCGCTGAACCTCGGGCACCTGCGGCGGGCCGCACGGGCGGCGGGCACCACCCCGTTTCTTGCCGGCCTGACCGCGTACCAAATCGCCCTTAAAGAAATCACGGGAACAACGGAGTTCGCGGTCACGGTGCTCACCTCGGGCAGGAGCCGGGCGGACTGGGCGACCGTCGGGTTCTTCATGAACGCCGTCGTGATCCGCAGCAGTTTCGCGGGGCGGCCCACCGCAGCCGAGGCGAGCCGACGGGTGCGGGTGGCCTTCGCCGAGGCGTGCGCGCACGAACTGCCGGTGATGGAGTTGATAAACCGGTTGCCCGCGGCCGACCGCCTCTTCCGCCAGCCCGGCACGATATCGGTCCAATTCGAACTGATCGAGGTCCCTGGATCTCCGGCATGGCGTGGGTTGGCGTTGCGCCCGCCGATCCCACCGGTTCGTCCGCTGCTGCCGTTCACCGGGATGCAGTGGGCGCTGGAGGTGGATCCGGCCGACGAGAGCCTGTACGGATCGGCGTTCACCTGGGGCATCGCGCTTGAGCCCGGGTTCCTCGCCGAGCTGACCACACGCTATGTCGCCCTGCTCACCGGATTCGGCGAAACACTGGAGGAACGCCTCTGATGGAGCTGTCAACGCACATGGACCGCGACCGGCTGCAGGCCCTCCTGGTCGAGCTGTGGCAGGAGAAGCTTGGCCTGGACACCGTCGGGGTCAACGACGACTTCTTCGAGCTCGGCGGGCACTCCCTGCTCGCCGCCGATCTCATGCTCGACATCTACGAACGCGTTGGCGTGGAGGTCTCCGCGTGGACGCTCTTCCTGCGGCCCACGATCGCCGAGCTGGCCCAGGAGATCACCGGGGAGTCGGATTGAGCGCCACCATTGACGTCGACCTGAGCGATCCCGCGCGCTATCTGCGCGGCGAGCCGCATGACGTCTGGCGCGTGCTGCGCGAGCAGGCCCCGGTGCACTGGCAGGCGGGCGACGGCAGGCAACCCGGGTACTGGTCGGTCACGACATACCGTGCTGTGGAGCGGGTTTTGAAGGACCCCGCGGTGTTCAGCTCCGAGGGCGGCACAATCCTCGGCATGCGCGGCCGGCCCGAACCCGCTGCGGGCCATCAGTTCGTGACCACCGACCCGCCTCGGCACACCGAGCTGCGCCGGCCCGTGCAGCAGTTGCTGACCAACGCGATGATCGGCGGGAGAGGTGACGGGTACCGGCAGGAGATCGACCGTCTACTTCGGACAATGCCAGCGGGTGTGCCGTTCGACCTGACCACGGTCACCGCGCACCTGCCGCGGATCGCGCTCGGGCCGCTGCTCGGGATACCCGAAGCCGACTGGCCGCGGCTCGAACGGTTGATGTGCATGGTGAAGGCCGAGACCGAACCGGAATACATGCTGCCCGGCGGCCCACAGGCCACATTGGACCGTGCGCATCGGGAGTTGTTCGCGTACCTGCTCGATCTGGTTGCCCGGCAACGCCGCGACCCTCAGCCTGGCACCCTCGTCGCCGCCCTGCTCGGCCTGGCCGTCGGTGGGCGGCCGCTCGGCGCCGGTGCCGTGGTGGCCAACTGCTATGACCTGTTGAGCGGCGCGGTCGCGGTGCTGGGCGAGGTCCCCAACGTCACCATCGCGCATCTCGCGGGCAACGGTGGTTACGCCGCTTGGGCAGGCCGGCCCGAACTGTTGCGCAGCGGTGTGGAGGAGGCGCTGCGCTGGGCCTGCCCGGCCCGCCACCTGATGCGTCGCGCGACCGAGCCGGTCAGCCTTGAGGGCGTCCGCATCGACGCGGGCGATGCCGTCGTGGCGTGGCTCGGTTCGGCCAATCGCGACGAGAACCGGTTCGCCCGGCCCGACGTTTTCGACCCGGCGCGGTCACCCAACCGCCATCTCAGCTTCGGGGCAGGGCCACACACCTGCATCGGCGCGGCGCTGGCACGTGCGGTCCTGCAGGCGTTCTTCGCCGCGCTGTTCGATCGCTTCGCCGATGTTCAAATCTCTGATGAGGTACGCCGCGTGCGCTCCAACTGGCTGGCCGGGATCAGCAAACTCGTGGTGCGCGGGACGCCGCGATGACCGCATACGACTGGCTGCTCGTGGGGCCCACCGGTCAGGTGGGCCGGTGCGTCCTGCGCCGGCTCGCGGGCACGGGGCGATTGGCGGTGCTCATGCGGCGCACGTCCACCGCGCAGGCCTCCGCGGAACTCCGGGCCATGCTGGGTGAGCGGCAGCCGCTGCCCGACATCGTGCTCGGCGACGTGCACACGGCCGACTTGCCGGTCTGCGACAGCATCATCCACGCCGGTGGGCACAGCCTGCTTGTCGGCTCGCACGAGGCGTACTTCACCGGAAATGTGCTGACCACCGTGCGTCTGGCCGAGCGGGCGCGGGAGACAGGCGCGCACCTGCATCTGCTGAGCAGCGTCATGGTGGCGATGACCAGTGATCGCCCGGTCCGCGAGACCGACCCGGCGCTGCCACATCCCGGCCAAACCCGCTATGCACTGTCCAAATGCCTCAGTGAGCTGGCCGCCGAGCGGATCGTCCCGCCGGACGCGCTGAGCATCTACCGCACGGCCGACACCGTTCCGGATCCGCGCTACCTGGCCGCCGACACCCGCGCGAACCATTGGCTCACGCTGCTTCTGGGCGCGGGCGCGGCGGGCGAATGCCGATCGGGCCCGCAGCGGCGGATCTGGGCCGTGCCGGGTGACGAGTTGGGACAGGCGCTGCGCGGGCTCATCCGCTCCCGCAACCCCGGCCGCTTCCACCTGGTGGGCGCCTCGTATCCGATGCCGACAATCCGCGAGGCGGGCAATGGCGTGACCGGTGGCGGGCTCTCCCGCCTTGGGCGCAGGCTCGCCGCGCTCGCCGACGGTTTCCCGGTGCCGTGCCTCGACGACACCCACACCCGGCAGGTGCTTGCCTCGCTCGGGGTGACGTGGCGGACGCTGGATGACGATTATTGGCGTTGCTACGCCGAAGAAGCCGCACGCGCGGTGGCGGCCCGCCCCGCAGGCATTGGCGGCACTATGTGGTGGGGCTCATGACAGGGGTACTCGGTTGGATGGACCGTGCCTCGCAGCAGCGGGGCATTCGGTTCGCCGCTCCCGACGGGCAGTGGCGATTCTGGTCCTATGCGCGGCTGGCGGAGGAGACCGCGCGGGTGGCCGGTGGGCTGTGCGCGGCGGGTGTCCAACCCGGACAGACGGTAAGCATCGTGCAGCGCTCCGGGCCCGGATTCGTGGTCAGTCTGTTCGGTGCGATGCTTGCCGGTGCCGTGCCATCGCCCGTCGCGCCGTCCGGCGGGATCGGCGGTGCCGCCGCATTCAAGGAACACCTGTCCTGGGTGCTGAGCGTCGCCAAACCGGCTGCCGTGCTCGCCGATGAGGACTTTGCCGATTTGGTACCCGCTGCGGTGCACACCGTGGCGCAAATCCGCGCGAACCCCGTGGACGCCACGCCGACCGACACGGCCCTGCTGCAGTTCACCTCCGGATCCACCGGCCGGTGCCGCGGAGTGCGCATCTCACACCAAGCGTTAGCCGCCAACGTCGCCGCGATCCGCTCGTGGATAGGCCTTGACGGCAGCGGCACCACCGTTTCCTGGCTCCCGGTCCACCACGACATGGGTTTGACCGGCTGCCTCATCACGCCCATGGTGGACGGCAGCGACATCTGGCTGCTCTCACCGGAGGAGTTCATCCGGCGCCCGCTGCGCTACCTGCGGTGTTTCGGTGAGGAGGGCGCGCAGTACTCGGCCATGCCCCGCTTCGCGCTCGAACACGTCGTGCGGCGCGTGCCTCCGCAATCGCTTGCGGGCATGGACTTCTCCGCACTGCGAGCGCTCGTCGTCGGCGCGGAGCGGATCGACGCAAGCGTCCTGGAGCAGTTCACCGATCTGTTGTCCGGGCACGGGTTCACGGCCGGTGCGCTGCGACCCGCCTACGGCCTGGCCGAGGCCACCCTCGCGGTGACCGGGCTGCCGCGAGGCGAGACCTGGCGGGCCGTGGAGCGCGACGGCGTCCGGGTCGTGGGGTGTGGCCCGCCGCTGCCCGGTGTGAGTCTGTCCATTCAGGACGAGCAGGGTCGTCCGCTGCCCGACGGATGTGTCGGCGAGATCGTGGTGAGCGGTGCTTCGATCGCCGATGACTACACGGGCACGCTGCGCACGGGCGACGCAGGATGGCTTGAAGCGGGTGAGCTTTACGTGCTCGGACGGCTCGGTGACGGCATCAAGGTGCGGGGCCGCCATGTGTTCGCCGAAGACCTGGAGGCCACGCTCGTCGGTCTCGGTGCGTCATCGCGGCACCTCGCGGTACTGCTCGGAAACCACGGCGGGCGCGACACCGCGGTGGCCGTGGTGGAGGAAAAAGGCGAGCCCGGCTGGCTGCACGACGCGGCCAAGGCGCTGCGTGTCCGCGTCGACGGCGCGGCGGTGGTAGTGGTCGCGGCTCCCCCACGCACGATCCCACGCACGACAAGCGGCAAGCCCCGGCGCCGCGAGCTGTGGCAGCGATTCGCCGCGGGGCAGCTGCCGGGCCGGGTACTGGTCGAGGAGGAAGGTCGGTCATGACTATCGATACCGAAGTGGGCCAACGGGTGCGGCAGGTGGTCGAGGCGCTTGCACCGATGCAGGACCAGTCGGCCGACGACTCGGCCCGGCTTGTCGAGGATCTCGGCTACCACTCACTGCTCCTGCTTGAGCTGGCGTTCACCGTGGAGGAGGAGTTCGGGCTCGAACCACTGGACGAGTCGCGCGCCGGTTCCATCGTCGTGGTCGGCGATCTCGTCGCCTACGTCGAGGCCGCCGTCCGGGAGCGACAGTGACCGCGTGGCGGCTGCCCGTCCAGCTGGAGACCGTGCTCACGTGGGACTATGCGCCCAGCGCACCACGCCTGCGGGATCTGTACGAGCGGGCCAAGCAGGCTCAGTGGAACGCCAGCACGGACATCACGTGGTCGCTGCCGGTGCCGTTCGGTTCGCCCCTGCCCGATGACTCGTCGTTCGCCATGGCGTCGTTCGCGGTGTCGCCGTTGGCACGTCGCGGGCGGAGCGAGTGGGACCGGTTTCGCTGGGAGCTGCAGGCCTGGATGGTCAGCCAGGTGCTGCATGGCGAGCAGGGTGGTCTGGTGGTCGCCGCACGATTGGTCGAGGCCGTGCCGGACTTGGACAGCAAGTACTACGCCGCGAGCCAGACCGCTGACGAGGCCAGGCACGTCGAGGTGTTCCAGCGTTACCTGAACGAGCACGTTGCGGACCCCTACCCGGTCAACGAGTCGCTGCGGGCGCTGATCGGCGACGTCATCACCGAGTCTCGCTGGGACATGGCCGCGCTCGGCATGCAAATCATGGTGGAGGCGTTGGCGATGGCCGTCTTCCGGCTCGCTCAGCAGACTTTCCACGACGACCTCATCAAAGAAATCACCCGGTTGGTCGCCCGAGACGAAGCGCGCCATGTGACGTTCGGGGTGCTCTCCTTGAGTGGGGTGTACCCGCAGCTGACCGCCGGGGAGCTGGCCGAGCGCGAGGAGCTGGTGCTGGAGGCGGCCGCGCTGATGCGTCGCCGGTTCCTGCTGGAGGACGTGTGGGAGCGCCTCGACGTGCCGCGCGCCGAGGGCGTCGACTACGCGGCACACGACGCGCTGATGGTCAAGTATCGGCAGGCCATCTTCGCCAAGGTGATCGCGGCGCTGCGCCAGATCGGACTGCTCACTCCGCGAGTGCGGGACGGGTTGGCGGCGCTCGACCTGCTCGATTTCGGTCCGGGGCGCCTGTAGTGCGAGCCGTTCTGTCGTATGGCATGCGGCTGCTGCAAGTGATGGACGCGTTGGAGCCGGGCAGTGTGCTCGGACCGGCGTTCACCGCCGCGGCCGCATACCGGCTAGCTGGACCGATCTCACCGCCCATCCTGCAAGCGGCGCTCGATGATCTCGTGTGCCGGCACGCGGCCCTGCGCACCGAAATCGTCGCACGGCCGCCGCACCAACGGATCGCGCCCGTGCGTCCGGCCATGCTCACGGTCACGGAACTGGGCTCCGCTTCGGTCGCCGCGTTCGTCGCCGATCGGCCCGCGGGTGGGCCGCCGGAGCCACCGCTGCCTCCACTTTGGGCACACCTCGGGATCATCGACGCGCAGGACGCGATTCTGTTGTTGGGCGCGCATCACGCCACGGCCGACGCGTGGTCGCTTGAGTTGCTGATGCGGGACCTGCATGCGGCGTATCGGGCGCGCACCGGCGACGCGGTGTGGCCGGAGTCCGACGCGCCGACCTACGCCGAGCTCGCGGCGCAGGCACGGTCACCGCGGGCCGAGGCGCGCATCCGCGACGCGCTCGGCTATTGGCGGGAACGGCTTTCCGGGCTGCCGCCGGTCGTGAACGGTCAGTGGAGCGCGGCGCGCAGCGCAACGCGTGGGCGGTACAGCTGGATCACGGACATCGACGCGTTGACGACCGCCAGCCGCTCCGCGCGCACCACGCCGTTCGTCGTCCTGATGGCGGCGCTCGCGGTGGCGCTGCATCGCCGTTACGGCGTCGACGACCTGGTGATCCCGGTGCTGACCGCAGGCCGGGGGCCGCGCGAGTGGTCGACCGTCGGCTGGTTTTTGAACCTCGTCCCCATCCGGATCCACCCGCAACGGGGGTGCTCCGTCGGTGAGATCGTCGGTCAGGTGCACCGCGACTTCGCCGCCGCGTGCCGGCACGAGGTGCCGGCCACTCGCGTGATCGAGGCGGTGCCGGCGCTCGGCCGGCTGCTCACCGCCGCGTCGCCGACCACTCCGGTGTTCCAGGCGATCCAGCTGCCGCCCGTCGTGGCACCGGCTGCGGGCATGGGGTTCACCTATCGTCGCGTCGAAACCCCGCCGGAGGTACCGACGTCCGGCCCCGGCCCGTGGGATCAGGTCTGGACGATCCGGGTGGCGGACCGGGCGCGCGGATGGGTCACCCACGACACCGGCCTGCTCCCGGTGGACACGGTAGAAGCCTTGGTCACGACGGTGGGCGGGATGATCCAGCGCGAGCTGTGACTGTTCGAGATCGTCCGGAATCGTCCGGCGGCGTTGCCGAGCGCGGATCACGTGGGCAAGCATCGTACCGACAGGGCATCTTCCGAAACTGTTGGGGCGGAACAGGATGAACCAGTCGGTCGACCCATGCCAAGCGCAGAACGCCATCGAATACGTCGCGGCGTTGCGGGAAGTCAAGGACAGCTCCGGGTTGACCTATCGCCGCATTCAACGGCGTGCTGCGGCGGCCGGTGCCTGGCTGCCCGCCAGCACGCTGGGCACCGCACTCAACCGGGAGACGCTGCCACGCCCGGAGCTGGTCGACGCCTTCCTCACCGCCTGCGATCTGGATCGCGAGCAGATCAAGCATTGGCTGGACGCGCGCTCGCGGCTGGAATCACGGGCACGCCGACCGGAACCGGCAGTCGGCCCGCAATCGCCCGCCGCGCCGGACGAGTGGCACCGCCGACCGGAACCGGCAGTCGTCACGCCATCGTCGGCGCCTGTCCGCCTCGCACCGAACAACCGGCGCCGCCGGCTGCTCGCAGCGGTCCTCGGCGTGGTCACGTCGTTGTGCCTCGCCGCCGCGCAACCGCACGGGTCAAGCGCCGCACCCGTGCCGGGCGGCGCTGTGCCTCCGCCCGGTCCGTATCACATTCGGGTCGCCCTCTCCGGTATGTGCCTGTCCGCACTGCCGGGCGACGACAGCGGGTTCATCTTCCAGGCCGACTGTGGCCGGGCGTCTGCTCCCATGGCTCTGCTGGCGGGAGACCAAAGCGCGTATCGGATCCGTACGGAACGCGGATGCCTGGGCGTCGTCGCGTCCGGCAGCAGGGCGGGCGGGATACTGGCGGAAGGCCCGACGGCCTGGCGGACGCAAGTGCAACAGGAGGCCCCGCGGCCTGGCAGCCAGCCGCGGTGGGCGGAAGGCGCAGGCGAGACGTCCGCGGCCTTGTGGCACTGCGCGGAATTCCAGCTTGAGCCGGTAACCTCACCACTGCGCGGATATCGCATCCGCGTGCTACCTGACGATCTGTGCCTGGGAGTCCCGGCCGACGCGGCGGGCGACTGGCTCCCGGTGCTACGAAACCATTGCGACACAACATCCCTCGGCCAAATCTTCCGCTTCTCGCACTTCTCCCGGCACTAACTTCATGATCAACTCGCGAGGGAAATCGGTGCCTCGTCGAATTGGCAGCTGCTGATCAGGCGGTCGAGGAGCGCCGGATGGATCTCGGCGCGGTCGGGGTGGCGGATCTGCTCACGCACGACCGCGTTGAACGCGCGCAGGAAGTCCTTGATCCCCTCCATCGACATCCCGCGCCGCAGCAGGTAGAAGACGCTCCACTGCTCGAATCCGTACTGTGGCATCCAAATTGGACTGTCGATGGATCCGAAGATGCGCTCGATGTGCGCGCACGCCTCGGCGGCGTCCATGGTGTCGTGCCGCCAGGTGAAGCCGCGCCCGGCGATGCCGAACTCCTTGCGGCGCTGCCAGATCGGGGTCACCGGATCGCAGTACCACAGCTGGGCCCGGAAGAAGTCGGGCTGGCCCTGCACCAAGAGACTTTCCGTCTCGGCAACGGTCTCAGCCGTTTCGCCGGGAAACCCGACGATCAGCGAGGCGTAGGTGGAGATGCCGGCGCGGCGAAACTCGCGCAGGGCGGACAGGTAGTCGGCGCGGCGAGCCGTCTTGTTCATCCGGGACAGCTGCTCGTCGCTGCCCGACTCGATGCCGAGGAACACGCCTTCGCAGCCGGCCTGGCGCATCATGTCGATGGTGCGGGCGTCACCGTGGTCGCTGCGATAGTAGGAATTCCACCGGAAACGGTACCGCTTGTCGATCATCAACTGAAGGATCTCCCGGAAACGCACCTTGGGCACGTTGAACGTGTCGTCGATGAACGTGACCGCGCTGATGCCCGGCAGCGCCGCGATGTTGTCGAGCTCCCGTTCCACATCGGCGAGCTCCAGATAGGTGTACTTTCCGGCGCGTTGCGGGAAGCCGCAGAAGGAGCAGGAGAACGGGCACGACTTCGCGGTCCGGGTGGTGACGAACTCGGTGAAGGCGGAGGGTGGGAAAAGCTTGTAGTCCACCATGTTCTCCGACAGCGAGTTGGACTCGGGAGCCTGCCTGGTGTAGACCCAGCCGGATCCTTGCCGGAAGACCAGATTGTCCACGGCATGAAGTTCGCGCCCGTCGCGCAGCGCGGCCAGGGTCCGGCTCAGCGCGAGCTCGCCCTCCCTGCCCACCACATAGATGTCGGCACCGAGGTTGGACAGGGCCGCCTCAAGCCCCGGCCCGTGCGCGGCGGCCATGAGGTTGGCGATATAGGGCCCGCCCACGATGATCGTGACGTCGGGCGCACGGTCGCGGACGAAGCCGACGATTTCCTGGATCGGGTGCGGCGAGACATAAAGCGTCGTGGTGATGGCCACGGTCCGCACCCGGCCCGAGCGCAGCACATCGGCCAGGCGCTCCTTCTCCTCCTGGAAGAGGTTGACGTAGTCAAAGGTGAAGCCGTGGCGCGCGAGGAACGTCCCCAGGTAGGTGATGACCGGCCAGAGGAAGTCGGCATTGTGGAAGCGGCGGGTGGCAACGGGTTGGTGGTACCTGCTGAGCACATCGAGCGCCCGCAGCGGTTGACCGTCGATGTCGACATAGGACAGTCGGACGTCCTGGAACGCGCCCGCGTGACGGCCCGTGGCCGCCACGGATTGCACATACTCGGGGAAGTCGAAGTCGTTGAACCCGATGAGCACGCAGTCGACGGCACCCGCTCCCGCTCGCATGACTTCGATCCTGCACATCGATTGTCATGTACGGGAAGCGGATCGGACAGGCTCGTACAGGTTCGAACAGTCCGACGGCTCGTTAGATACGACACATCGCGCTTATTGAACATGACTATCATTTTCTTATGAGCCCATCACCGCCACCCCGCTTGACGCGCGCTTTGCGGCGTACCTGACCAGCAACCGCGACTTCGTCGACGCCGCCATAGCGCAGGCCGTGGCGGCGCTCCAAATCCCCGAGGGCGGCCAAGTACTCGACCTGGGCACGGGCGCCGGCGGCGCGCTGCCACATCTGGCACGCAGCGTCGGACCCTCGGGCCGGGTGCTCGCCGTCGACCTCAACCCCGCCGTCGCGGCCGTCGCCGCCGCCCACGCCATGGACACCGGCGATGAAGATGCGCATACCCATCACGTAGCACGCCTTGGCCGATCGAGAAAGATGAGCGGGATGGTAATCAGCGCCAGGATGGCGCCGATCCAGGATACCGAGGTGATCGGGGCGTCCAGTTCGAATGCCGCGGCAGCGAAGACCGGTGTGAGGCTGATGCCGAGTTGGAACGCCGAGACGGTGGTGGCACCGGCGATGGTGGGCGCATCTGCGGCGATGGTGAACACCCGTCCGTAGATGGCGGGGTTGAGCACGAAGGCCGCGATGCCGAGCAGGAACACGATCGGCACGACGGCCGTGGGATGTCCGGCGAATCCGGCCAGGAGAGCGGACAGAAGCGCGATGCCGACCGCTCCGATGAGGAGCGCGTAGTGGGGACGCCGGTCGGAAATCCGTCCGCCGATGGACAGCCCGACAAACGCGCCGATCCCGAAGAGGGCGAGGATGGCCGGGATCCACACCTGCGGGATGCGGGCGACATCGGAGAGGACCGCCGCCAGGTAGTTGAACGAGATCATGTATGCGGCGGTGCTCAGGATCGTGATGGCGAAGGCACCCCATAGGCGTGGCGACCGCATCGTGGCGAACTCCCGCGGGAGGCTCGGCTTGGTCGCGGATTTCGTTACCGGCAAGCCGAGCGCGCAGGCAATCGTGCCGGCGACGGTGAGGACGGCCACGCCCCAGAAACCACCCCGCCAATCCGTCAGGTGGCTCAGCAGCGTGCCTGCGGGTCCACCGGCCACCATCGCCACGCTGAGGCCGCTGACGACCACGCCCGAGGCGCGGGCGGTGCGGTCGGGTGTGACCAGGCTGATCGCCGTCACCGCGGCAACGGCGAAGAACCCGGCGTAGGCCAGACCGGAGACGAATCTGGTGATCAGCAGGACCCAGTGGTCGGTGAGCAGCCCGACCACGACGGCGGCGGCGAAGACGAGCTGGGTCGCCAGCAGCGCGGTGCGGCGCGGCCAGTGCAGGCTGAGCACGGCGAACGGTGGGCCCCCGAGCACCACGCCCAGCGCGAACGCGGTGATCAGCCAACCGGCCGAGGCAAGGGGAATATCCAGGTCGGTGGCGACCGCGGGCAGGACGCCCGCCATCAGGAACTCGGCACTGCCCATCGCGAACAGGCTGAAGGCGAGCAGATACACCCCGATCGGCAACCGGTTGGAACGCATGGTGTGTGGCTGGCCAGTGGTCGTGACGGTGCTCATCGGCCGGCACCTCCGGCCACAATGACCGCGTACGTTGAGAAATTCATTGGTCATCACCTCCGGCGGCAAGCATCCGGATCACCGGTTGGATCCAGCAAACTTCGTTGCCGAAACCGGGATGAGGTGATGGACTGGGCGTCGTGGAGGACCAGCCGGCCGTCGCCGCGGCGATCGATCAGATCGCGCCCCGGCTGCGCCGTGCCCGGGAGAAGAAGGGGGTGACGCTGGCCGAGCTCAGCCGCGCCACCGGCATCTCCACCAGCACCCTGTCCCGGCTGGAGTCCGGGCAGCGCCGGCCAAGCCTTGAGTTGCTGCTGCCGGTCACCGCCGCCCTCGGGCTGGGCCTCGACGACATCGTGTCGGCTCCCCGGGTGCTGGACCCTCGCGTGCCGCAAAGCTCGGCGCGAGTGGACGGCAGGGTCCTGATCCCGCTCACCCGTCAACAGAGCGAGCCTCGCGCCTATAAGATGACGATCCCGGCCCGGGACAGCGAGCCCTACCTACGGACGCACGCCGGATATGAGTGGCTCTATGTGCTGCGGGGCCGGCTTCGGGTCGTCCTCGGCGACCAAGACGTGGTGCTGGGTCCGGGCGAGGCCGCCGAGTTCGACTGCCAGACGCCGCACTGGTTCGGTTCCACCGGGCGCGGGAGCGTCGAGGTGCTCAGTCTCTTCGGCAAGCAGGGCGAACGGATCCACGTCCGGGCGCGCGCCGGGCGCCGTAGGCCTGGCGACCGTCCGAATTAGACCATCGCCGACCCCGCACATGGCCCCCAGGTTCGCCGGGCTCGCAGGTGCTTGCTACTACCGCTGCTGGAACTGCAACGTCACCCAGTGGGCCTCGTGGGAGTCGATGCCGATCCACCACTCCCCCTGCTTGAAACTGCCGTCCGCGTATCGGATCTTGTCGACCTGCCAACCCTGCCGCGGGATCGCGATGATGTGGTCGACTCCGCCGTCCTTCACCTGATGGGCATCCGGGTGGACCGAGGCGGGAGTCCATCCGCCGGCAACCTTCCGGCGATTGAAGTCGCCGGTGACAACCACGTTGTAGCCGGCGTTGTGCTCCCTGGCCACCTGGTCCTTCAGGCTCTCCCAGTGTGCCTTCCAACGGTCGAGCCGTTCGGCGCACCTGTTGTCGCAGTCGCCGAACGCACCGGCGATGAAGTGGGTATTGATGAACGAGATGTTCTGGTTGTCGAAGCGCGTGATGGTGATCCAGCGGGTCGGGCTGGCCGACTCCAGGCCGCTCGAACCGAACGCGACGCGGTGTTCGGTCTTCTGGGCGTCATGGGCGACGGCCGGCACCTTCAACGGCTGGGTCGTGCCGTCTGGAAGCGTGCGGTTGAGGGATCGTTCCCATCCCGTGTCGCTCGGATAGACGTCCTTGAGGATTTGCATCTCCTCGGCCGGGTCGTCCTCATCGATCTCCTGCCAGCCGATGAACCTCGGCCGCCCGTTGGACGCGTTGTTCACATTGCCCCTGATGCGCTCCAGGGTGCTGGAGATCTTGCTGGCGCCGCCGGTGTAATCCCTGCCAATGTTCGCCGTCACGAAGACCATGGGACTCGTGGGCGGGTATGGTGCCAGGGTTGCCGGGCCCGCCACTGCCGCCGGGGATGACACGATCACGGCGGGAGCCGCGATCGTCGTGACGAATGCGAGGACGATTGGCGACACTTTCATGAATGCTCCCTCTGCTGCGACATGCCGACGATGGTGAGATTGGAGCCACCGATGACTCGGCAACGGAGCATATTGGTGACATCTATAAATTCAGTACCATGGTTCTACAAGTCTGCGGAGCCGCCGAAAACACGTTTGTAGCACTGTGGTACCGAACTTGTAGACCTCATCAATACGCTGCCGCGACAGTGAGACTCGCACTGCGCAATCAAGGGGTGACGATGTACCCGAAGCTCAACATGTCGGCGGCGACGGCACGGCGCCTGGCGGCTGTCGCGGCCACGGTGATAACCACGGTGTCATTGGCCGCTCTCCCCACGCAAGCGGCGCTGAAGCACCCGTCCGCCGAAGACGTCACGGTGGCCGCCGACCCGCAGCCGGTGTTCAGCGACAACTTCGCCGATCCGGCGGTCGCGTGGACGGGTGAGCAGTTCGTCGCGGCGGCGACCGGCCCACTGGTCCCGATGTTGACGGCACCGTCGGCGCGGGGGCCGTGGACTCGTCGGGCCGGTGCGCTGACCCGACTGCCCACCTGGTCCAGCGGCGGTGGGGCGTGGGCGCCCGAGATCCAGCACGTTCGAGGCGATACCTGGGTGATGTTCTTTGCCACCAAAGTAAGCGGCCTGGTGGACAGCAACCAGCGATGCATTGGCGTTGCGGTTTCCACGACCGGCGTGACGGGCGACTACGTGCCGCAGGACGGCCGGCCCCTCGTGTGTCCCCCGGGGTCGAACCACCCCGGAAAGTCGGCCCCGGTGACCGGCGGCGTCGGGCTGATCGACCCGTCCACCTTCACCGCCAAGGACGGCCGCCGCATCCTGCTGTTCAAAAGCCAACGGCCCGATCCGGGAACGAAGCTGTGGAGCGTCGAGCTCGACGACAACTGGACCAACCCGGTGAGTTCCAGCGAGGTGCTGATCGAACGGGCCCAGGGCCAGATCGAAAACCCGCACATGGTGGTGCGCAGCGACGGATACTATCTGTTCGCGTCGTGGGACAACTGGGCGAACTGCACCTACAAGACCGTCTGGCTGAAGAACGACCTGCCGCGCGCCGGCTGGAACTATCCCAGCGGATTCCCGGGCACGACCACCGCCGGGGGCGGCACCCTGATCAGGTCTGGCAACGGACTATGCGGGCCCGGCGGCCTCGTGGTGGCCCGGTCCGACGACTTCTTCCTGCACGCCTATCGCGACGGCAACGGTGACGGCGTGCGAGACAGCGACGTGAGACGACTCTACGCCGGGCGGATCGCCTGGAACTCCAACGGCGTCCCGAGAATCGACGCTTTCTACACACCGGCCAACTGATCGGCGCAATCTGCCGGTCACGCACGGTCGGTCAGAGTCCGCAGCGCGGGCACGGCCGTCGAGCGCCTGATCGGCGTGCTGGAGGTCGACAACGAGAGCCTGCTTCGGGTGTCGTTGCCGCTCAAGGCCCGCCGGCCTTACGTGACTCAGGTGAAGCTGCCCGATCCGGTGAGGCTGGTGGTCTTCTGCCTCGGTGTCGTGCCCCAGCGGGAGGCGCCGCAGCCCAAACCCGCCGAAAACCCGGACCCGGGGCCGCTATCCACTCAACGGGCCGCAGCACCTGTTCTGCTCGGAGGCCTTCGTCATCCGGTGACGAGGTCGGTGGCGTGGCCCCGGACGACCAAACCGTTGTCGAACTCGAGCACCTCGCCGCGGAGGTCACCCTTCTGGTTGCGGAAGCCGATCACCACGGTGCTGACGCCGACGAACAGCGAAACCAGCTCCAGCCTCAGATCCGGCACCTGGCTGAAGGCCTGGGTCCAATAGGCGCGCAGCGCCTCCTTGCCGCGCACCACGCCACCGCTTTCCGGTATCACGCGGGCCGCCAGCGGCGACGTGAAGACCACGTCGTCGGCGAAGTGCGCGAGCACGGCCTTGATGTCATGCGAATTCCAATCGCGCACCCATTGGTCCGCGAACGACAGGGCCCAAGATTTATCCACACGTCCATTCTGGACTATCAGCGGGTCTGATTGGCGACAGTACGTAGTGCGAGCCAGGCCAGCCGCATATCGTATCCCGCTATGCCACGCAAAAAGATCATCGCGAGTCTGGCCGGCCTCGTCGCGTCGGTGACCATCGCGTGGAGCATCCACGGCGCCATGGGCATCGGCAGCTGCGGCGGCGAGGGCAAGCCGGAGTGCCCACCGGAGTTGGCGCCGTACATCATCGGTATTTTCGCGGCGGTAATCGTCGCGATCGCCTCGGCGTTCGCGGGTAGTCGCCACTCGGTCCTCGGGATTTTCCTCGGGGTCGGAGTGGGCGCGATCTGGGCCGGTGCGCCCGTGATGGGCGGCATTTTCCTCGCCGTCGCGCTGCTGCCGCTGGCCGCGATTCCCGTCGTGCTGGTGATGAAGCGCCGCGCGGAGCGGCTGGTGACCGAGGGCGCGCCTGCCATCGCGACGGTGGTCGAGATCGAGGATACCGGCACCACCATCAACAAAAACCCGCAGGTGAAGCTGAAGTTGCGGATCACACCGCAGGACGGTTCGGCACCCTTCGACGGCGAGAAGGCGGTCGTCGTGTCCCGGCTCGCGCTGCCCCAGCCGGGTCATCGCTACCCCGCCTGGTACGACCGCGCCGACCAGAGCAGGTTCGTCATCGCCACGGACGCCAACAAGAACGCGCCGCCGGAGGTGCGGCGGCTGTTCGCGATCGCGCAGGCCGAGTCGGTCACCGCGCAGTCGCAGGCGGACCCGCTGGACCGGCTCGCCAAGCTCAACGACCTGCGCACGGCCGGAGCGCTCACCCAGGCCGAGTTCGAGGATCAAAAACGCAAGATTCTCGACGAGGCCTAGCCACGCGCCATAGCTCAACTGCCCGCGAAGTGCCCCGAAGATGTGGCACGCTCACATGGGGAGCATGCAACGGGGGGAGATACCCATGTACGCACGCGTGAGCAGCTACACCGCACCGGTCAGCCGGCTTGACGAGATGGCGGCCGACTTCGAAAAGGTGCAGGACGCGGTGAGCAGCATGGACGGCTTTCAGGGTGCCTACCTGCTCATCGACCGGGCTTCCGGCAAGGCCAAGACGGTGACCCTGTGGTCCAGCGCGGAGACGCTGCGCGCCAGCGTCGAGCGCGCCAACCAGCTTCGCCAGCAGGTCACCAGCACCACCAGCACGACCATCGACAGCGTCGAAAACTACGAGGTCGCCTCACAGTTCGGGCTCGGGGGCTGACACGGTCACGCGGCAGCCCCGGCGTCGGAACGGCGGCAGGCGCCGCGCCCCTCGGTCTGGAGGGAGCCGGCGACGGCCGAGACCGCCCGCATCATCGGGCAGCCCCCGGCGGCTGGGCGGCAGGTGACGCCGACCGCAGCCGCCGGGGCAATCGCACGCAGCTGGTGCAGCTAGTGGACTGTCACCATTCGAAGTACCAGGCCTCCCAGTTTCGCGAGACACCGGCTTCCCCGAAGGAGATGCCTGGGCCGACACTCGCGTCGACACCGGCTGTCCACACATTGGCGGTTGCCGACTTGCTGAGGCTCCCGACGGCACCTATCGGTTGCTCGACGCCTCCTTGCGCGTACGTCGAATCGCCTGTCTGATCACGGACGCCTCCGTTCGACACGTAAGCTCCCAGGCTCATGCCGGCCCCGATCCCCGGACCCATCCCGACCTTCGTTCCGTGGTAGGCACCGATGCCGTTCGAGTCGATGCCGATGCAGACACCCCAGGAGCCCGCCCCGCCCAACTGGGCGTTGAAGCCACCGCAGATTGCCAGCATGCCCCCTCCGCCGTTGTCCTTCTTGGGTGGCGGGCAGCCGGGGATTTCCAGCAGGCGGCAGTTTTCCGGCGTGGGCTCCAGCGGCGTAAGCGACGGCGGCGCCTTGCACGGCGGGCGCCACGGGGCACACGGGCCCAGATCGTGGAAGGGCGTGAACCGTGGCTTGGGCTTGGACCGGTTGCACCACCGCGGGTCCCGATCGCACACGCCGGGCGCCGGAGGGCCGATGAACGTGTCCGGATCCCGCACGTTGCATGAGGTCGGCCAGCACGGGTTCTTCTTCTTGTTCTCCTCGTTGCACTTCGGGCACCCGACAACGTAGTCGTCGCAATCGATGTCGGGCCGCGCGCAGTCATCCGGGATCATGCCCGTGGGGTCGCTGAGCGTGACGGGCGTGCTGTTGGCATACGAGTACCCGTGCCACTGCTGCGGGTCGCCCAGCGCCATGACCGGGTCCACCGAGATGAACCGGCCCAGTGCGCTGTCGTATTCGCGGGCGCCGAGGTGGACCAGGCCGGTGTTGTCGTTGGTCCCGCCCACGAACCCACGGTCGCCTACCCAGGCCGATGTGCTGCCTCGGGCCGTGCCGAAGGGGGTGTGCCGGCGCAGCGTCACCGCCTGGCCGACCGCCGCGACGGAGGCGACCGCCGTGCCCTGGTGGTCGTTGATCAGCCAGGTCAGGCCCGACGCCGTGCGCACGCCGATCCGTTGCCCCGCATGGGAATAGTATCGGGTGCCCGTCCGGCCGGCGCCGTTGCCGGTGGAGCGCAGCTCCTGATCGCCGAGGTAGAGGGTGCGGCCGCCGGGATCGACGCGGATCAGCCGGTTGCCGTCGGCGTCGTAGATGTACGAAGTCGTGCCGGCACTGTCCACACTGGATGCCAAGCGCCCTTCCGCGTCCCACGTCAGCGTCTGCGTCCCGGCGCCGGCTGTCGGCCGTGTCTTGGTGTTGCCGGCCTCGTCGTACGTATAAGTCGCCGTGCTCGAACCCGTCTGGGCGGAGGTCACCGTGTGCGGCCTGTCGCCGCCGGCTGCCGGGTGTTGGTAGTTGGTGGTCTGGCCGTTCACATGGTCGGTGTAGGTGAGCCGGTTGCCGATGGCGTCATAACTGAACGACTGCCAGTATTTCGCCGGCCCGCCCAGCGCGGCCGTGCTGCGCGCCGCGTTGCAGTCGCCGTTGGCCGGAGTCCACGCGTGCGTGAGCCGGCGCAGATAGTCATGGCTGAAGCACTGATTGTCCGAAGTGGACGCCTCCGCGACCCGGGTGATGTTGCCGACCTTGTCGTAGCCGTAGTTCAGGTCGGCCACGACGGCCGGGTTGACGTCGCGCACGCTCAGGCCCCGGGCGAGCCGGCGCGTGCCTTCCTCGTAATAGTAGGCGGTTTCGACCGACTGGCCGCCGTCGTAACGCCGGCCAAGCAGGGCCAGCTCGCCCTGCCGCGTGTGGGTGGTCCCGTTGATGAGGAACACGTCTTCGCCCGTGCTGGAGAGGCTGGTGCTCAACGTGGTCGGCGCCCCGTTCGCCCCGTATCCGTGGATGAGCGTCTCCGCGGGCAGGTTGCCCAGTGTGGGCAGCTGGGTCGTGGCCACCGAACCGTCCGCTTTGAACGTGTGCGAGACGGTGTGACTCCCGTTGAGTCCCGGTTGTGAAGCCGGGATGGTGACGCGTGTGCCCTTGCTCTGGTAGGTGTCGGTGTAGCCGGTGACTTCAGTGACGTATGCATCCGTGCCGACATAACGGGTGGACTTGGTGAGCTTGCCCTTGGCGAGCGTGTCATAGGTCCATTCGGCCCGCTTGAAGCCGCCGGCGTTGTCGTCGCGCGTCGCGACCTTGCGGCCGAGCGAGTCGTATTCGCGGAACAGCACCTCACCACGAGCGTCCGTTGTGGACACCACATCACCCGCGTTGTTGTAAACCGTCGTGATCAGACCCTTGTCCGGGTCATCGGTGGACGTTTGGCGGCCGCGCAGGTCGTACCCGTAGGTCCAGACGTTGCCGGCCGGGTCGGTGACGGTGCGCAGCTGGCCCTTGCGGTCGTAGCCGTACTTGGTCTCGTCGTATGCCCCGATGGGTGTGGCGCCGTGGTGCTGCCGCAGCGCCACATTGCGGCCCTGTGCGTCAAGGATTCTTGTGGTGGCGGTGCCTCCCGCCGGTGGCGTGTGATACGTCCGGTCACCGCCGTGTCCGACCGTCGCGCGGGTGAACTCCGTCCCCTTGAGCAGGACGATCTCGGCGCTGAGCCGGCCCAGGCCGTCATAGGTGAACCGTTTCTGCGCGGGGATCTGCGCGTCCGGCAGCGGCAGGAACAGGTTTGCCGAAGGGACGCCGTCGGCCACAAAGCGTTCGTTCGTCTTCGCTTTGCGCCCGGCGGTGTCGTAGAACGTGTCGGTCATGATCCGGCCCTGTGCCGCTCCTTCGGCGGGCACGTCCGGCGCCTGCGTCTGCCGCACACGCAGATGGGCGTCGTAAAGCGTGTGGCTGACCGTGTATCCGCCGGACGCATTGAGCACCGACGTGGTGACACTCGACGCGGCATCGCGGCGTAACGCGTACTGGTAAAGGAAATTGGCGGTTTCGGTCCTCGCCCGGCCGGGCAGCCACACCGACGTCAACCGGCCCAGGCCGTCATAAGCCTGTTCCGTGCGCTTGCCGTTGGGGTCCACCTCCAGGGTTTCGTGGCCCCACGCGGGTTCGACCGTCGTGGCGGTGACCCAACTGAGGTGGTTGGTGGTCGTGATCCCGGTGACCGCACCGCCGCCGGGCTGCGTGAACGCGGTGGAGATCCGGTTGCCGCGAACGTCCGTTGTGGACACTTCCCGGCCGTTGGCGTCGTGCGTCGCCTGGAACGTGGTCACGTAGGTGTTCGGCAGCGCGCTGAGCTCCTCGACCCGGCTCTTCGAGCCCTTGGCCGGGGCAACGCCGGCGGCCTGCTGGTCGTAGCTCACGCGCTGGTATTTGATGATTTCGTCGGCGGTCAGCCCGCCGGCTCCGGCCGTCGCGCAGTCGACGGCGGTCTCCTGCACCGACTGGGGATACGACATCAGCCAGGCGCCGGTGTTGCGCGGCTCATAGGTGGTCAGAGTGCACTTCTCGTCACCGGTGACGGCGTCGTCGCCCAGATTCTCCTCGGCCGTCTTCATGCCGTAGGGATCGAAGGTGGTCCTGGTCGTGGTGCGCCGCCATCCACGACCCCCGTCAAGGGCCACCCGGTCGTATTGTGCCGTCACCTTCGCAAATCGTGATTGGACAGTCGAGCCGTCGATGGTGCGGGAGGCGGTAACGCCGCCCTGCCAAGGGTCATACAGCGTGGCTTGCGCGACATTGGCGCCGTTATAGGTGACGGTCTCGCGCGGCAACCCCACATACGCCTCTTCGTCAGCGATTGCGGGCCCTTCCAAACCCTGAATGGATATTGATCTGGTACCCGACGGGAGCTTGTCACCATGCATGCCACGGAAATAACGCGTCTCGGACACGGTCTGCTCGGCCGGGTCGCCCGAGATCACGCGCACCCGTTCGTAGCCGCGCCACACCGACCAGGTCTTGTCGCGCTTGTCGATGAGTCCGTCGTCATCGGTGTAGTGCCACGCGGGCGCCTCGGGGTATTCGTATTTGGTGACGGTCCGGGGCGAGCGGCCCGCCACGGGCAGCGCCATGTCCGTCTCCGTCACGGCCGTCACGATGTACTTGTGGAAGTAGTCGATGACCGGGTCGGTGTAGCCCTCGGGCGTCCAGCGCACCGGATAGCACCGCAGCATGTTGCTGTGCGGGGCGGAGGGCATGCGCGTGCCGCGCACGCAGTCCTGCCCGGAGTAGGTGATGGAGATCGAGTTGCCGGACTCGGTGACGATGTGCGCCAGGCGCCACCAGTTCATCGCGGGCGAGTGGTCGGCGGCGTCCACCCGGTTGGGCTTCTGCGTGCCGGTGAAGGTGATGTCCGGCACCGAGGTGTTGGTGCCGACGTGGCCGGTGTGGCCGATTTTGTCGAGGAACAGGCCGGCGCGGGTGCCGTCGCCCGGCGAAGGGAAGCTGTGGGTGAGGGTCCACGATTCCACATCGCGATAGGAGGTGCCCGTGCCGGCCCACAATTTGGTGACCACTTTGGACAGTCGCTTCCCGCTCCAGAACGTTGGCGAGCCGACCAGGCACGAGCTGCTCGTGCACTCCAGGTCCCACGGCGTGTCCGGCCAGGTGGTGGCGTTCTTGTTGGTGCAGTTGGTCAGGCACCGGTTGTCCTCGATCAAGTGGACCTGCATCGGAGCCGTGCCATACGCGGTCGAACTCCTTGTCCCGTAGTCGATCCGCTCCAGGTAGCCGCCGCGCACATAGGAGGTCAGCGATGAGCCGGACATGTTGCGGGAGTAGCTGTTGGTCTCCTTGGCATACCAGTACGAGATCGTGTTGCCCTGCGGGTCGACCACGTAATCCAGGTTCCACCGCCACGCCTGCTGGCACCAGTGCTCCGGCTCGCTGTTGCACGGCTCGGATGAGCCGTTGCCGTAGACGGGCACCGTCCACGTCGAGTTGGTCTCCGCCTTGCCCGCCGCCCACCCGGGCAGCCGGTTGTGCCCGAACCAGTACTGCACACCGTCGGGCGTGGTGACGACCCAGTGTTCACCGTCCTTGTCGCCGTTGACGCCGCCGGTGCGCCGCTCGATGCGCGAACCGTCCTCGCTGCGCGGGTGCCACCGGCCGTCCGAGCCGCGCAACAGCTCCGCGCCTTTGCCATTGAGCGACAGCACGGCGTTGTCCGTCGCCCAGCACAGGTCGCCGCTGCGGGTGCCCGCACTGGCCCCGTTGCCGCCGTCGAACTTGCACGCGCGATAACGGCGCTCGATGAAGCCGGGCCAATACTCGAACCCCTCCCCCACCCACGAAGGCTGGTTGTTGGAGGCGGCCATCCGGCCGTCCACACTGGACGATGAGTACGACAGCCCGACCGCGGGCTTCGGCCCGCCAAGCGACGGCGGCACACGCATCGGGTAGCTCCAGCTGAAGTCGCCCGAACTGCCCCCGACCTCCCATGTGGACGATGGTTGCAACGAAGAGGCCGCATAGCTGCCGGCCGGGCCTTCAGGCGCCGCGGCGAGTGCTACGAGCCCGGTGTCGGCGACATCGGCCGACACGGTCTTGGCGGCCACGTCGTTGCGCGACCCCAATGGCACGCCATCGGGCACGGTCACCAGGCGCAGCCTCGTCCCCCAGTCGGCGCCGTAGGCGTGCTCGAACCCGGAATAGTCGACCTTGAGCCGCGCCTTGCCGCTGACCTTCAGCAGCAGACCGTCCACTCCCGACTTCTGCGCGCTCGCCCGGTCGAGCACCTCGACCTTTGCGGTGTCGTCGGCCGCGTCCAACCACACCGGCGCACCGGACGCGCGACCCGTCGCCGCGACGGTGGTGGCCGCGGGCCAGACCGGCGGGCGGTGCACCTGTGCTGGCGGCGCGGGCGTGGACCCGGCCGGCTCCGGCGCGGG
>NZ_QJUG01000052.1 GCF_003426775.1 Allorhizocola rhizosphaerae
ATGCAGCGACTACGCTGCATTCTGCGGCCGCCGCAGTTGATATTGAATTGTCCACAACTTTCGATGATCGAGCGGCGGCCGTCCATCATCTGGCTGGGCTTCATTCCGCCAGCTCACACGGCATGTCGTGACTGCCGTACTAAGAAGGCGCGGAGAAACATTCGCGGCGCTACTCCTATGTAGGGATGCAGCCTGCTTGCGCCGGCGGGGAACATCTCTCTGGCCCGCGACTTCGGGTAGGGATCAATGTATCTGATCTCTGAGATTTCTACGTCGAGCGCTGCTTTGAAACAGAGATGGCATGGAAACGTTGTGGTGTAGAGCGTTGCATTCCTTACGGCGACTCCTCGCATGGCGGCGTCGTCGATTGCTGCGGCCTCGGCGTGTACTGCGCGCTGTCCCTCAATGACTGAGAGGATCATGGAGCGCTTTAGGGTCTTCGCGATGTCGGTCAACTCGAGCGCGGAGGTGTCAACACCGAGCCTGTGGCCGACGAGCTCGATTGTCTCTTTGAGCATCTCTCGCTTGTATATCTCGCTGGCATCCGCGCCTTCGATCACGTCTGCGGTTTCTCCTGGCGGGACGTCGTTGTAACCGGTAGCGATCACCTTGTCCTCGACTACGAGTGCAGCTCCAACGCGGCGCGACGCGGAGAGGGATCGTGCTGACGCTGCGTGGGCCGAGTACATCGCGAATTCCGCAGGCTCTGGCGGAATGGTGGGATCTCCCCAAAGCAGCTTGACGAATCGAGGTACTTCATCGGCTGCCGCAAGGAAGTAGTCCGCCATGGCATAGGTGTCGTTGACGCGCTGGCCGAATTCCCGGTCTTCCAATTCTTCGCCATCGACATCGATCAGGTCTTGAGCTACTTTGGCCCGATCTGCATCGTTTCGGGGGCTGAGATTTTTCGATGTCAGGTTATGCATTCGGGTAGGCAGCGGCTCCTGCGCGGCGATGAGGAGAAACTGCGGCCGTAGGTGTCCCGAAGAAGCTCTACCTCCTTCGGGCGTTTTAGCGACCGAACGATGAACACGCGGCGATCGCCGCTAGGCATCGCTGTGCTTGTTCGCTCGAGCCGGATCGCCTGAATGTGTGCAATGACTAGCTGTGCGACAGCTGCGGCGTCTCCGTGAGACTGGCACAGTGAGTTACCGGCTTCGATCAGCCTCTTGATGCGTTCGTCTTCGAAGTCTGATGGGGACAGGTCGACGTCCGCCTGTTTTCCGATAAGCGAACTGACCGGGATCTGCTCGACCTGATAGCCACACTTCGTATGGAAAGTATTGACAAGCTCAGCTGAGATTGCTTCGGTGTTGGTGCCGATTGGCGCAACGATCGCAATCACAAGTTCCTGTGCTGATCCATCTTCGGTAGCCATGGCAAGGCTTCCCCGATCTCCGTCGGCGAACCGGCCTGTGGCTACCAAGTCTATCGAATGGGGCTCCCACCTCGTTGCCGCTTGGTCAACAACGATCAGGAAACTAGGGCCGAACGTGTGATTGCGCCCGAAGTTCACGAAAGCTGACAAGGCGAAGCCGGTGGTTTCTCGGCGAGAAATTGGCGTCGGTGGCAGTCGATCGTGCGTATTACTTCTCGGACGGCGGCAACCCAGCTGGGCTGGTGTTCCCCAAGCCAAGCTGTTTGATGGCCTCGTCGCCGAGGATGTCGCGCAAGTGCCCGCGCGCGGTCAGGTAAAGGCGGCGCAGCTCGGCGATCTCGTTGGCGAGAGCAGGAATGTCGGCCAGAGCCAGCGGAGTGAACACCAGTCCGAGCTGTTGCACAGTATCGGCGGTCATCTCTGCGGCAGCGGCCTCGTGGCGCTGCCGCACGTCGGGCAGCTTGTTGTATCCCATGCCGTCGTTCTCCTCGCGCCGATTGCTGGTCGGGTTGCCGATGTTCGACACGGATGGTCTCACGTAGTAGGCGGTCGCCATCGCACACGGCGTGCCAAGTCGACCTGACCGACGTGCGGCGGTGCTCACCCCCGGCGGCGTGCCGAACCCGGCCGTGATGTGTTCGCGCTTGGCCCGCAGGGTGCTACCCCCGCGACGCACGTAGAACTCGGGCTTCTTCGGGTAGAGCACGTGCCACGCTGGCCGGCCTTTCCACCTCCAGCAACAGCACGTGCTTGTGATCGTGTTCGACCCACCGCAGCTGATAGCGCGGCGCGGGTTCGATGTTGTCGCGGACGGCCGAAGCGATGAGCAGTTGCACAGCGGCACGGTCGGTGGCAGGCACACCGACGATCTCGCCGTCGTCCTCGACGCCGACCAAGATGGTGCCGGAGTTGAAGGACGCGAACGCTGCGACGGTTTTCAGGAACGATCGCTTGTCCTACTGCGGGGTGATGGTCCGCTTGAACTCGACGTGCTGTCCCTCGCCGCCCGCGATCAGCATTTCCAGATCCGTGCCGGGCTGCCTGTCACGCCGGTGATGTCAGGAGGACGTCAGGCAGAAGGGGTGGCCGGCCGGATCCAGGAGTACCCGCCAGCGTCCGTCGCCGGGCTGATGGTCCGGTTTGGCCGCGCCGAGTTGCAGAGCCAGCTCTTCCATCGCATCGAGGTCGTCAGCGCGGAAATCCAGATGGAACTGTTGTGGCACGTCCTGACCCGGCCACTGCGGAGCCCGGTATCCGTCAACCCGCTGGAACCCCAGATCACAGCCGGAGCCGTCCGTCAGAGCGACGAACTCGTCCGAACTGAAGAGTTCGCGCATCCCGGTCAGTGCGCCGTAGAAGCCCGCCAGCGTCTGCGGGTCGGCACAGTCCAGAGTCACCCCTCGCAGTACAGCGCCTGGCACCATCCGCTCCTTCGCGTCCGCGTGTCGGTCTCCGTGCGCCGCCGCTGCACGCGATCACCCGGCCACAGCCACACCGTACTCGCCACCTCCACCGCTGAAGTAGCGGTTTATCCCTGCCTCAGCGCAACGGGTGGCTGTGACCGGCGCTTTCGATGCATGCCCTAGCGCGAAGCCGCGCCCATGGTGCAGGCGAAGCTGGCGGGCCAGGGATGTCTTGCCGGAACCCGAGTTTCCGCGGATCACTACGAGCGCTGTCGGCGTGTGTGGCACCGGCCGATTGTCGGCGGGTGCATGTCCCCGCACGGCGGCATCTGCGTTGGTGCGTTGCCTCTGCTGTTCGCGTCAACGCCGGCGATCGGGTATCGCGCCTCGGCCGCTGGCGACTGCCCATGCCTATGACGGCCGTGATAGCACATGGCCTGACAGGGCCGAGGCGATTGCGCCAGTCACCTTCCTGCACCGGCTGCGGTTTGCAGGTGTTCGGGGAGTTCGGCTTCCCACTCGCGGCGCTTGCGGCGGCCGAGGCCGGTAGCCGGTGGCACGCCAGCGGCACGGGACAATTCCGCTCCGGTGGGAACCCGGCCCGCTGCGACCTCGTGGTCCCAGAAGCGGCGCATGGCTGCAACGGCGGTGAGGTCGGCCTCGTCATCGGGCCGGTCGTCGCCGGTCATGCCGTCGTCCAGTGCGTCGTCGTCCAGCGCGCCGCTGCCGTCGCGCTGGGCGGCGGACGGTCCTGCGGCTTGGAATGAGCGGCCGTCAAGATCCGGGGACAGGCCGAAGGTGGCCGCGTCGGGCTCACGGCGGCCACTGAGTTCGGGATCGCCGCGCAACTCTGGCGCGGTGTACTCCAAGACCGCGGTGCCGGTCGAGAAGTGCCGGCCGTTGGCTTGTTCGGCTCGACCAGGCTGCGGGTGGCTGGCATCCTCCAGTGCCGCCTGGCCGGGCAGGACGGCTCGGAGCACCTTTGTTCCATTGGTGCTCGCGGTTTCGGCTGCCGCGTCGTGCTTGGCCTGGTTGGGATCGAGGGCGTGGCCCGGGGCGGCGGCATCGATCGTGTGCGTGGCCGCGCTGGTGTCGTGCTGCCATGCGTTGAGGTGGGCGACCGCCTGCGGTGAGGTGGCGTCGACGAAACCGTAGAGGGTGGCCATGTACATCTGCATGGCTTGGCGTTCGTTGGTGGCGTCCGGGAAGTCGGCCAGGCCGATGTGTTCGGCGGCCTGCATCGCCTGCTTGACCACTCTGCGGTGGGCGCGGCGGACCCGCCAGGCGAACGATTTCTTGCTTTGCAGCAGGTGAAGGTGTAGCCGTGCCCGGCCGAGTTTGGCGCGGCGGCGTGCCCGGTCCACTCGGGACACGTCGCGGTCGCGGGCTTCGGCCAGGCGCAGCCAGACAAAGATCCGTTCTGGCGTGATGGCCCAGTTGATCCGCCGGGCGGTTCTGCCGAGCCGCACGTTGCGTTCGGCGGCCAAGGCGCGTTCCCACATCCAGGCGGCCACCAGCGGGGCGACCAGGCGCAGGCACACTTCGCGGAAACTGTCACTGTCCAATGCGGACAGCGTCGCGGTGAGTGCAGCCAACGCCCAGACGGCGATGCCGTCGATGCCGGTGGTGCCGGTCTGCGGGTCACGCAGCAGCCTTGATCGGGCCAGCAGTGCGGAGGCGAACAGCGCGATCTCGATGAAGGCGAAGAACGCGATCCGTAAGGGTGTTTCGCCGAGGATGTCGGTGAAGAACTTCCACATGCCTGATGCGCTCACCGCTGTGGCCAGTGCGGCGGCGAGGATGGTGAGGATGTTGGCGACCAGCAGGGTCGCCCGGTGCTCTTTGAGCGCCCGGAGCCGGTTTGCCGCCACCAGCAGCACCGCCACACCCGCCAGCGCGCCGACACTGGCGATCAGCGTTTGGTTGGCGGTGTAGAACCTGCTGATGTCGTCGAAGGTCACGTTGGTGGTCCTTTCTCGTGTCTGGCCGTGGGGTGGGCGACCGGCTTGGCGGCGTCGTCTCGACCGGGTCAGGCCGGTGTTCGGTGTGGGTGCCCGGTCGGCAGGCATCGGCAGTGGTCCTGGGACCGGCGTGCCTGCAGCGCCTGACGCACCTCGTCGATCTCGGCGAGGTTGCCCGCGACGCTGGTCCAGGTGAGGGCCACCGCGCCGGGCTCAATGCCGGGCGTGGCCTGGCCGGGTGGGTTGACCGCGATCCAGATGTCGGCACTCAACAGCACCGCCGCTTCGCGCAGCCGCGACACGGTTGGGTCGTGGTGCAGCTGTGTGTGGTCGTCAGATCGTCGAGGTCGGCCCCGTAAGCAGGGTCGAACTCGTGCAGGACATCGACGCCGGCGCACAACCTCACCGCGAGGTCGCGACGTTGCTCGGCCGGAGACCGCGCCCCATTGACCGTGCACTGGTACAGCTCCCACGCGTCTTGCGGGTGCATGTTCAGATAATCGGCGACCTGCCACCAATCCAGACCGGCGTGCAGGGCGTCGCGGACGACAGCGTGTGGCAGCATCTCGGCGCGTTCGCGCAGCAGCCGGATGGGTTCGAGGGTGCGCCGCCAGCGTTGTTGGGCGACGGCCTGTGCGGCCAGGCCAAAGGTGTCGGCGTGCGTGGCGCGGCACCCGTCGCGCAGGCGCGCGGTGCAAGTGGCTTCTCGCGGTTCGACCATAGTTATGTCCTTGAGAGGGGAAGTGGGAAGGGTCGTGGTACAGGTGCTTTTCATTGCCACATCAGGGCGGCTGCCGCCCCGGCGATGAGGAACGGCCCCAGCGGCAGGTGACCCCCAGGCTGGAGTTTTCTGGTCTTGCGCATGGCGACGGCGGTGACGGCGGCGGCACCGAAACCGAGCAGGCATCCCGCGTACACCGCCGCCCAGCTGTGCCAGCCCAAGGCTGCGGCCACCGGCACCGCCAGGGCGACGTCGCCCCAGCCGAGCTGCCCACGCGACAGCACAGCCAAGACGGCGAAAAGTGCGGCCAGCACCGCACCGGCGGCAACGGCCCGCCACCACCCGGTGCTGTCACCTCCGGCGGCCAGCAGGGCAAGGAATCCTATGGTGGTAGCGGCGGTGAGGCGGTGCGGCAGGCGCAGCATCGCGAGGTCGACGAAGGCGAGCACGATCATGCCGGTGGCCCACCACGCGTACGCGGCCAGCGCCCATCCGGTCCACCCGGACAGCCACAGGATGACGGCGGCGGCGATGGTGGCGGCTTCCAGCTGGAATGGTCGCGGGCTGACCGGCGTGGCGCACACGCGGCAGCGACCGGTCGGCCCGCAGGTGCCCGGCCACAACGGTGCTCCGCACGCGCATCGGGTGCGCCACGGCCGGTCGGGTTCAGTGCTGTGGTGGGCGACGAGCCAGCGCAGCAGCGGCGTGAACGCCACCGCGTACAGCGCGGGCGGAACAGCGGGCCGGGTGGAGGAGGTGGTAGTCATCGGTGTTCCAGGCTGGTGCGCAGCTTCGTGGCCAGGGCGGTGGTTTCCTCTTCAGGTTCGGCGTCCAGGTCGGCCAGGGCCTTGGTGAGCGCCCGCAGCAGGGTACGGATGCCATCGGCGTCACCGAGAGCGTGCCGGGCATGCATCGCCTTGCGGTACAAGGATTCGTTGTAGCGGTCCATGCCGATCGCCTTATCCAGCAGAGTCGAGGCGGCATGCGGGTCGGTGTCGAGCAGGTCCTCGGCCAGCAGCAGGTGGGCTTCGATGCCCCAGCGGCGGACCGCCTCCCGATGCGGGGTGATCCATTCGTAGTCCGTGCCGTCCGCCAGCGGCGCGGTGTACAGGTTGCACGCTTGGGTCAGCAGTGCCCGCCTGTGCTCGCCGGTGGCGATGCCGCCGGTGCGCAGCAGGTCGCGCAGCTGCCAGATGTCGACCTCGACGGTAGCCGGGTCGAGCCGGTAGCGGCCCGCGCTCTTGATGACGTAGGCGGCCTTGGCGTCGGCGCTGCCGGCACGGGCGAGGTTATGGCGCAGGTTGGAGGCGTTGGTGTGCACCCGCTGGTCGGCCTGGGACAGACGGGCGTCGGGCTCAAGGTATTCGCCGATCTCCCGGGTGGAGGAACCGTCGGGGTGGCAGGCCAGGAACACCGCCAGCTCGCGCGCTTTGCTACGCAGGTCCCGCCCGGGTTCGGTGATGTCCTCGATGCGCGGTGCGCCGAGCACGCACAGCCGGGCCTTACGGCCGCCGGCCCCGGCCGAAGCCGCAGCGGCGGAGGGTGTCGGCGGTTCTGGCTGCGCAGCGGGTGCCGGTTCGGCGGCGCGGATGGCAACCAGCGCAATGGTGGGCGCAACAAATGAGGGCGCGGCGGGTGGCTGCCCGGTGTGGGCTTCGTGGAGCGTGCTCAGGATGTGCACAGCGGCGTCGGCTTGCAGCACGGGAAGGCGCGGCGGGACCGGCTCGGCCGGTTGCCCGGACAGCAGTTTGGTATGCCCGTCCGTGCTGACTTCGACGGTGGCGCCGTGCGCCCATTCGCCGAGCAGGAGCGCCGACACACGCAGTCCCGTGCCTAGGACGAGGCCGTATTTGGCGCGCATCCGGGCGCCGGGCGGTGGGCTGTCGGCCACGAGCAGGATCGGCGGCAGGGCCTCCTCATAGGGTGCCTCCTGCCGCAGTGTGTCCAGATCGGACAGTGAGCGTTCGTCGAGGATGCGGGATCGGTGCAGTAGCTGGGCTTCGATGATGGTCAAGGCGTCGTCGATGTCGTCGGCGATGTGCAGCCGGGGCCAGGGGCCGAGGGTGGCGGCGTCGGAGCCGATCAGGGTGGCCAGGGTGGCGGCGTCGATGACGACTTCGCCGCGCCGGTCGGGGTGGTGTGGCCCGCCGGAAGCCAACGCGGCAACGATTGCGGCGCGGGCGCCGTCGCCTTGCAGCCCAATGCCACCGGGTGGCAGCGCGGCGAGTTTGGGGACCGCGGCGGCCTGCTCGGCTTCCCCGGCGTGCAGGGTCAGCTCAGGGTGGTGGGCGACGGCGCGGCGTAGCCGGGCGACCGGCGGCGGCAGCTCGGTGGGCGGGTCGTCATCGTCGGCGTCGACGGTGAAGCGGCGGCGGCGCTGCAGCCACACCAGCGCGGCGGCGGCAATGATCGCCGCTGCGAGGGTCCAGGTCACCCAACTGCCATCGGGCAACAGCACACCATGCTCGTCGGCGGCCGGTGCGCTCGCCGACGCGTCCGGCGACCCACCCGCACTCGGTGAGACCGATGCCGTGCTGCTGGTAGACGCGGATGGGGTTGCTGACGTGGCGGGCACGGTGGGCACGACCGGGTTGGCGGCGGCGGCCGAAGGGCTGACCGTGGTTGACGGGCTCGGGGTCGGCTCACCGATCACGCCGTCCGGGTCTTGGACCTGGGGCGGTGGTGCGGGTGGCTGTGTGGGCGTGGCGTCGGCCGGTGGACGAGCGTCGGCGGGCAGCCGCAGATCCCAGCCAGGATAGATGATGTTGCAGTCGCGCAGGGTGCCGCCGACCTTGGGGAAGTGCCGGTGCCGGTTGAGTTCGCAGATCTCCGGCCACCGGTCTGCGTCGCCTAACCACGCTTTGGCGATCTTCGACAGGTGGTCGCCGCGTTCAACGATGTAGGTGTAGCTGGTGTCGCCGACCAGGACGGTGGCTGGGCCTTGCGCCGCAGGCAGGTTGCGGGCCGCCACCGTGATGACCGTATCGACTGGTGCGGGTTCGCTAACAACGTGTGCCACCAATCGTGGACCTACCGATTGAGGCCGCGCCATGGGCGAAGCCGCTAAGGCCACGGTGTCGGCTGGTTGGCCGATGTATATGCCTGAGGCGACAGAGGTGGCTGCTGGGGCGAACAGTGTGGCGGCCTGGCCTGCGACCAAGGCCGCGGCCAAGCCCTGGACCGGCCGCAGCATCCGCAATCGAAGGGGGAAATGCCCCTGGTCCGAGCGATCACCTCGATCGCCAGCGAGCTGAGCAGCAGCAGCCACACAGCCCATAGAACGATAGTCAGAAATGGGGCAAGTTGGCGCAGCGTCAAGGGTTCGACGGTCAAACGACCGATCTCCTCCACGGCGCGCGGGAACGGGTTTCCGGCGAAGTGCAGCAGTGCCCATGGCGGGACAGCCACCACTGCGAGGATCACCGCAGTGTTGATGATCGCGACGGCCCCGCGTCGCACCACATCCATGATCCACCTCTGTTTCGTCCGTCTGCCGGTACCGAGGCGACCGAGCCGACCGAGCTGTGTGCCGCTAACGGCCGCTCACCCGAGGATCAGCGCGTCATGGGACGGCGGCAATGGATTGGGCGATGACCCGAACTGACACGGTCTGACACACGCTGACACGAGCACCCTGAGCTGCGGATCGACGTGCATCTCGCGATGGGGACGGAAACCTGCGGATCGGGAGTGGACCCAATAGCGTGCACACCAGAGGACGCGGATTCGGCTGGGGCGGTTCACGATGTTCGAGATGTGGCTACCGCTCCGCCTGGACATGTCCGTCGACTTGTTCGACGTCGATGTTGACGGTATTGCCGTGGGTGACAAGGCAGGCTGAGCTGGAGGCGCTCATGGACGAGTTGGAGTCGCTGCATGCCCATGTGCCTGAGCCGCATCCGGCGCAGGTGTGGGCGGAAGTGACCCGTGTGATCGGTCGCGATCCCCGATCCTGACCCCGGACGGCCAACCGCCGGGCAACCCAAACCCCATCATCGGCACCCAGGAAAGGATGTCGGAGGTTTGCCGCGCCTGGTCGAGCGGCCACCACGTGTCAACAGGGCCAAGGCGTCACACAGTGCGCGGAGCCATCTGATCGATCCCCTGCTACGGGATGCGTTTGTCGTCAGGTGCGCGGCGAGTGGGGGCGAATCGGCGCCACCATCCGGGCGGGAGGTTGTCGGCGAGGATGCGGCTGGTGCGGCGGATCCACCACACCGCGATAACGACCAGGTAGATAACGATGGTGCTGTGCAGCGTGCTGTACCCCACGATGACCATGCATGCGGCACCCATGATGCTCGCCAGAATAAGCCGCGCCGGCGCCGCAGTGACCAGCGCTAACGCGATGGCCACGCCGAGCAGCCCGGCACCGGTAACACCGAGGATCGCTGCCACCCACGTGGGCATAACCGTCATCGGCATCCCGCTGGCACGTGCGTTCACAGCCAGGACGCCGACGGCCGCCAGCGCCAACGACGCCACCGGGAACCGTACCCGCTCGGTCCACAATGGACGTCCCCGTAACCATGGCGCGGCCAGACCGATAACGATCGCGAGGGCGGAAGGGACGACAGCACCGGCCAGCGCCGAACTCAGATACGGCGGGGCCAATTCGACAGGTCCACCGATGATCGCTTGCCCCAGCAGCCCTTGCAGGGTCGCCACGACCAGGCCCAGCAGGCCGGAGAAGGCAAAGATCTGCCCGGCCTGGCGGGCGTGAGCCCGCGACTGTTCGGCCAGCAGTGCCGCCGCCACGTTCCGGCCCACCGTCAGGCACACCAGCGCCCACGCCCAGCCAGCCAACGCGAACGCTGCGGTGTCGAAGTAGACGCGCAACTTCTCGTAGTCGGAGGTGAGCCGGGAAAATTCTGGCGGCATGAGCCGCGCCACGATGTCGAAGGTCTGCCACACCAGCAGTCCTCCGGCCGCCATACACACCATCGGAGCAGCCAGGCTACTCGGGTATTTCCACCACCCGGCCCGCATCGTCGGCGCATGAACCTTGGGAGCCGCGCTTCGGACGCAGTCCAGGGCACCGTAGACGGCCGCGAGTCGACCGTCGCGGGCCACGGAAGCCGAGATGCCGAGCCGGCCGTCGTCGGTCGACGATGGTGACAATGCCTGCGCCGCCTCGCCGTAGACAACGGCACCGTGCAGCCGGTCAGCGTCCACGTCAGCGGCGTCCAGCGTGTCGAGCACCGCATCTGCCACCGCCTGCCGTAGCGGCTGTGCCACCTGGTGCAGGTCTGCGGGTGTGACGCTGGCCGGGGACGGCCGCTCGGTCAGGATCACCGCCGCTGTTTGGCCGTCCAGCAGCCGCGACTGCGCCTGCGAAAGCTGATCACGCACGCTGTCCGCTACCGGCGCAGGCAGCCCGAGCTGCTGGGTGAGGGCGTCAATAAGGCGCTCACCGGTGGCGTTGCGGATCGGTTGTGTGGCAATCCTTTCCCATCCGGCTGCGTGGCGACGCAGCACGCTCACCTCGCTCGCGCGCTCACCCAAATGACACACCAGCACCAATGCGCCGTCGGAAGAGCCGGGAAACGAGGCGGTGGCCACCGCGGCGGCTTCGCTGACCACCTGCACCATGCCCGAACCGGCCCGCTGCCCGGCCTGGGTCACCATCTCGTGGTGGCGTGGTCCCCAACCGGGCGGGACCGTCACCACGACCGTATCGACCTGGCCCGCGTACGAGGCAACCGCCCGCAGATGCTCGGCCAGCGCTGCGATCACCGGCTCGGCTGCCTCACGCCGCGTGACCGTCACCGCCGAGACCAGATCACGGCTGTCGTCCTCTTGCACGGTCGGAGTAGGCAGCGTGAGCTGGTCACCGAACAACAGCGCCGAGCGATGTCCCTCACGCTCGACGGCCGCGACCGTGACCGCCGGTCCGACCTGGACAGCCAGCACCGTGCCAGACGAGTCCACGAAGGCAAGTCTGCCCGATCATGTCAACGACTGTCGATCACTTATTTGCCGGGCGATCCGATCCTCGTCACGATGGATCCAAGAACTTCCGGTGAAGGGCGGTGGACGGCGCGTGATGGCGCGGATGGCGGCGGCAGCCCGCGCGCTGGCCTCCCTACTGACCACCGCGGCGCTCCTCGCCGCAGCCGCTACCGCCTTGGTCATGTGGGCGGGATGGCCACTGCCGCACCGGTGGCCCACCGCCGACCAGTGGGCAACCTTCGCCGATCAACCCCTGGCGCACCTGCCGATCAAGATCATCGCCGCGCTGGCGGGTTGGCTGCTGTGGTTTGCGCTGGTCGCGTCACTCGCGCTGGAGGCATGGATACGCTTCGCACGGCGGCCACCACCGCTCATCCTTCCGCGCCCAATGCGTGTGCTCGCCGCCGGAATGCTGGGGACCAGCGTTGTCGCCGTGGCCACCTCGGCGCACGCCACCCCACCCGCGGCTTCCTCCACCGGCGTCCACCATCCGGCCATCCACGAGAACCCTGTCACGCAGCCCGCGTCGCCGCACAGCACCGGCCGACTCGGGCCCGCGCACACCCCCGACGACACTGGCGCCTTTCCCGACGCCCCAACCAGACCAGGCTCAGACGGATCATCGAGTGCTGACGTCCGCCGGCAGGGTGTCGATGTTCCCGGTGGCTGGATCGTCTGGCCAGTCGCCGCTGGTGTACTCGCCGCAACCGCGATCGCCCTGCTTCGCTCCCGCACCCTGGCACCCGCCTCGGCACTGCTACGGGCCATCCGTGCCGCCCGACACGGCGCCGCCGACCCCACCAGCGAGGAACCAACCACCACCACCTACGACATCGCCGTCCTCGAGCAGGACGCAACCACCGCACCGCGATTGACGATCGGGCTGCGCGAAGCAACCGACCTGGGCATCGACGCCCTTCCAGCCGACGGCGTCGCTATCACCGGACCCGGCAGCACCGATGCGCTGCGCGGAATCCTCGCCGCAGCCGCCACCAGCACCAACGCGACAATCGTCATCCCAGCAGACCTGCTGCACGCCCTAACCGGCGCTCAATTGTCTCTACCCGGCGTGACGCCAACCCACGACACCCACGCCGCCATGCACCGCATCCAGATGGAGATCCACCGCCGATACACCCTCACCCACGAAACCAACACCTCAAGTACGGACAATGTCCATCCGCCCCTGGTGCTGCTCATCGAGCCGCCGACCGTCCAACCGCGACGCCTCGCTGCGCTCGCTGAACTGGGCAGTGAACATGACGTCCGCATTGTCGTTGCCGGGCAATGGGACGCAGGCGATACTTGGTCAGTTGACCGTTACGGCCGTACGACGGCAGGCACGGCCACCATCGGCCGCGTCAACATGCTCAACCCCCAAGGGCTGGCGCAACTCGCCCAGGCGCTCAAGCGAACCACCGGACCTGCGGCTGTTTCAGACCAAGCGGCGCCACCAGAACCCCCAGTGTCGGCGATCTTTCATCTGTCCATCCTCGGCCCGCTACGGCTTGCCACATCGTCGAGTCCGGCCATCCACATCCGCCGCAGCGGCTCCCGGCAAATCGCTGTCTACCTCGCGCTACACCCTGACGGCACCAGCCGATACGAACTACTGGAACACATCTTCGGCCACATGACCATGTCCTCAGCGACCACCAGCCTCGACAGCTGCCTGTACGAACTGCGACGGCTACTGGCCGCCAACGACGGCAGCGCGCTTATGCGCCTCGACGACACCTACCGCCTCGATCCGCAACTGATCACCGTCGACTGGTGGCAACTTCTGTACCACCTGCGACGCGGCGACCTCACCCAGGCCACCACCCAGTACGCCGGACCCATCGCCGACGGACACACCTGGCCGTGGCTACCCGAGCACCGGCAAAACGCACGCCACCTCATCGCCGACGCCCACGCTGCACTGGCCCGCACGGCCACCACGCCCGAACAAGCTCTCACCCATGCCCTCGTCGGCATCACCATCGACCCCTACTCGACAGCCAGCCACGACGCAGCCATCGACGCCTACACACGCCTCGACCAGGCCGACCACGCACAGACCCTGCGAGAGGAGATGGTCAAGCGCCTTGCCGACCTACAGCGCGTCGAGCGACAACGTATGTCCGAGTAGACATTCGGACGTCGCCACGCCGCGTCAGTCTGACCGGGCAGCGCGCCAGGCTCATCACAGGCGACATCACCGTGGCTTGCTTCGGGCCGTCATCACCGGCCAAACGGCCGGTTGCCAGAGCACAAGGCTCGGCTCACATTTCGGCGAGTATTTTCTCAGCGATCATCCGGCGTCGTCGCGTAGGAGGCGCTCGTAGGTACGTCGTGCTTCCACCAGCTGAATCCAAGCATCGCGAATCTCGACGACCGCGCCCACCTGCTACGGTTCCACAGCTGCATCATCCGGCCTAGGTCGGTGGTGAGCGGGACGCCGGCCGCCTCGAAGCGGAGCATCGCCTGCTGCAGCTTCCGTACGGCCACTTCGTACTCCCGTCTCCCTGCCAAGAGGTCGTGGCGCGACGGCCGTCTACCCATGGCGAGATCATAATCGAACGCCTGTCCGAAGCCCTGTGACGCCGTCGGCGGCCCACTGCGTGTGCCCAGGGCTGTCTTGACTTCGACGCGTCGGCGCATGCCTTTGTCGAGCGTTGTTTGCATTCGAGAAGCAGGCTTAGAAATCAACTGCGCGACTTCGAACAGTCGCATTCCTTCGCGATTTTAAAGGAGGTTCCCCTGTGCCGAATTCGCATTTCAGTGCGCGGATGCGCACGGCCCAAACTGGGGGAATTAGGTGGCTGACACCACTGCAAACGGACGAATGGAAACGTATGATGAATGGGCGCGACCCGCCGTAGAACCTGGCAATTCGGACGGTCGTGCCGCTAGTGAGAATAGCAATGAGCAGATGACTTTTCGGCTAGAGATTGTCTTGGTCTCGGGCCGCGAAGGGGCGAAACTCCAAGCTATTCAGGCCCGAGCAATTCGAGAAGCATTGCTTTGGGCTGCCCAACGAGATGACAACGGCAATAGCCCTGGGGAGGGTGGAAATGACGGTCGCGATGATTGACGACGTGTCCGGCTCCGAGCTTGACGTCATGGACTGGCTGCTACAGATCGCCGACAAACACAGCGCGGACGACGACCTTCCAAGCATCGTGCCCGTGGCGTTCGTAGCCCGAACCTCCGATGAAGACCGGCAGGACCCGACGCTGTCGATTCCACGCCAGTTGGAGAGTGTCCGGGTTGGCCTGCCGCCTGGCTTCGTCATCGTGGCTCACTTCTACGATGTTGAGTCGGGTCGCACCGCACTTCATCTACGGGGCCATGGAGATGCGCATAAAGCCTTCGACATCCCAGTGCCCCGTGACGGGGGCATCGCCGACATGCTCGCCGAAGCGCAGCGCGCGGACCGCCGATTCGTAGCCGTCGCATGCGAATCGGTCGAGCGGATCGCGCGTATCACCTACTACGGAACAAAAATCGAGCATGAACTCGAACAGGCCGGCGTCGCCCTGCTCGCGGCCGACGAGGGGATAGACGCCAATGCCGTCCGCCGCCAAGGCGGCGGGCCGAAGAATGCCACATCGGTTCTGACCCGAAGGGTCAAGCAAGCAATTTCCGAGTGGTACGTGCTGCAAATGCTTGACCTGTCATGGAAAGGCTTTAAGCAGCACGTGGCCCAGGGATGGAATATCGGCAAGCCGCCCTACGGATATCTCAAGGAAGTACACCCACATCCGGTCAAGGCCAAGCGGGAGGAAGGACTTACCAAGCACCGCCTGGTTATTGACCCAGATCGTGGGCCTGTGGTTACGCAGATTTTTGCCTGGCGGGCCATGGAACGCTTGTCGTACCAGCACATCGCGGACCGGCTCAACACGGACCTCGACCGGTACCCGCCGCCCGTCCCGGTGAAGCGGGAGACGTACAACACCGCGATCGGGGCGTGGACCCCCACGGCGGTAAGGGAAGTTCTCGATAACCCGAAGCACACCGGGTACATGGTCTGGAACCGCCGCAAGCGTTCCCGGCCAGAACGCGGTGTCAAGGGACGCGTCAACCCGCCAAGCGAGTGGGTGTGGTCGCCTCAGCCGACCCATGAGCCCTTGACGACGCGCGCCTACTTCGATGCGGCCAGTCCAGTCGGTCGCTACCGGCAGGGGTCACGGTCAAAGGCGATTGCCAACCCGCACCCGCAGACCGAACGTACCTACCGGTACCGCTCGTACCTGTTGTGCGACCTGTGTTCGCGCCGGATGTTCGGCAAAACCCGGCGCAGGATAACCCGCGCCGACGACACCTACTACGCATGTGTGACCAAGCGGGAGCACCACAAGACTGAAGCCTGGTACGCCAGGCACCCGGACGCATTGACGGTACGCGAGGACGCTATCGACCCGTTCGTCGCCCGGTTCTTCAACGAGCGAGTCTTCGGGCCGCACCGGCTGACCTACCTGGAAAGCCCGGTCGATGAGCCGGTGCGGTCAGACCACCAAGCGGCAGCTGCGGTCTACGCCAAGCAGCTCGACGAGCTGGACGCGGCCAACAAGAACCTCATCCTGTCCCTGCAACAGATGACCAGCACCGGTGACGCCGAGATCGACGCGCAGTGGAGATCGCAACTGCAAACTCAGTTCGCCGAGAACAGCAAGCGCAAGAAGGCCGTCGCCGCCGAACTGGAGGCGCTGGCCAAAACGATCAGGCAACCGACCCAGGTTCGGCGGGACATCGTCGACCGGCTGCCACAGGTGAGCCTGGACGTTCTCGATCTTCCAGACGAGCAACAGCGGCAGCTCTTCGACGCGTTCCAGCTGGAGATCCGGTACGACCGGCACCGCCAGCAAATCACGATCAAGGTCGCCATCCGTGCCGAGATGATCGACTCCATCGGCCGGGCCACCGTCAGCCTCGCGGGCCAGGTGCCCAGCATTCCGGGCCAGCGGCGGTCGACCGAGAACGAGACAACAGATCGGGCGGGCGCACCAGCGCCCGCCCGGCAATCCGTTCCCATGTTTGACGTGCACCTCATCGGGGGTCTTTCACACCCTGATCATGAAGTGCGCCTTCTATTCGAAACGGTCAGGGGGTGAGTCATATTCAGAGCCAGTAAGTGGCGTTCATGTCCGGATCTGGCGTCAAGTCGGCTTCAATCACTTCAATCATTGTATTCTCCCGGCGCCACCGACTAACGGCATCTCGTGCTTGGTTGGCTCGGTTGCATTGGTCGGCAGACAAGTAAAACCGAAACGCTTTAACCGCATCCCAGGCATCAGACACGACTGCAAGATCTGGCGGCCTCTCGGCTGCAACCCTTACGTAGTGTTCTACTGCGGCTGCTACCGAACTTTGCTTTACCCTGGGCTCAAGGCGCGGTAGCACATCAATGCTGCCGTCAGCGCTGTAAACGACAATGACCGCTGGGGGCGGATCACTGTTCAAGTACCGAACTGCGTTGTTGAAGCGGCTTCCCCGAGCTGGGTCGCCTTTACCGGCCGCTTGTCCGTCTAAGATTACTCCGATTGCGTGGCAGCGACCCTCGCCATCCACAAGAATGGCGCCGTCCATCGCGGTGAGCTGGCGTACCAGATCATCAGAAAGCAACGTCGGTTCGACTGCCCATGCTTGTGGAGAGAGCCGACTAGCCTCGCCTGCCGCGTTACTAGAAACAACCAGCATGGCGCCGTGATCATTTTCGGCGACGACTTGTGCAAGGCGTTCAAGGATATTCGCATCCGCACCTGGAATTAGGCGCTCAACTGCGTCTTTAAACGCATCCACATCCAACACATGTGTGGGAAGTTGCGCCAATCCGTCCCGGACGCTAAGGAGTCGAGTTTGGCCATGCATCAAGTCCCATGCACCGCGGCCAAGTATTGAGACGCCGAAGACGGTTTCCGAAGATTCGTCGTAACCATCACGCACGCGTCCAAGGCCGTACACTTTTCCACTCATGTCGAGCTCTGCTACGAGAAGCTCGGACGCCGCACCCCCGGCCTCCATAAGCTTTCGAACTGCCCGCATATGCCTTATCTTAATAGGCTGCTTGAGCTGAATGAGGACCTCGACCGCCTTATCATCTTGTTTGGCCAAAACCAATTTACCGATACCGAATCGGCCTTCATATGGCAAGGCAGAAATCGCGCTTAAGATTCCGTCGATGTCGTTGCCGAACCAGAAGCCAGCACAGATGAGCACGGTACGAACGAATCGTTCCGTGGCACTCCGAACGACCTCTGTACTGGCCGCGCCAAGAGCATGAAGGTTGGAACCCGCATCAGGAAGATAGAGGGTGGTTGCAGCTCGATGCAGAATGTCGTCAATTAACGCATGAACCAGCGAGGGTGTGACGTCAAACCTCTCACGCCTGGTCGTCCGCAGCTGCGGTACATTTTCAAGTGCCTCCGACCAGATCCCAAGCACGACATGAACCTCGTAATCCGCGATGCGGCTCGAGTAGCTGGTGAAGTACGTCCGTCCGGTACCCGCATGGTGCTTGCGGAACACCTCCGAAATAGCTTCTGCACGCATTTTGTCTCGCAATGCCCTGTGTCGAGCTTCATGGACATGTCCCGCGCTGTGCCAAATAGTACTTTCGGGGTTTGCCGCATAGAGCTCCTCTGAACGCGCGGCAACGTTGGCAAAATCAGAAGGCGCATAAGGCCCAGTTTCTGGTTCGACACAGACGTCGAAAGCGTGTTGGCCAGCAACCCTAAATCCAACAAGGAAAACGATAGGGTCACCGCTGAAGCCGATGGCCTCCAGCGCTGCGTTAGCTGCGAATCGCACACTCGTTCTGAAATGGGCCTGATAGCCCCACATAAACTGATTGATTGTCCTTCTATGAGGCATAATCTAGGCTCTGGGCACTCATGAAACTACCGGCAATCTTCTTCGAGTGGCCAGAGGTCTGAATACGACCGGTTGTTCCCCGTTCTGTCCAGTAGTCACCAGCTAGTGACCGGCGTGGCGATGTCTCAACGAACAAACTTACAGCACCGCGATGCGGAGGGTTTCCGTCCCGGTTGGGTGCATGTGCCTCGCTGCGGTATGTGTACCATAATGAGGGTCGGCCACCGCCTTTAACAATGTCAGCACTTGTTGAGGTCGAGTCGGACCCTGGGAACAGGACCTCGACACACATCGTCGTGTAAGTCTGGTGGATGACTATAAAGCATTCTGAAACAAGCGGCTGCCCATCATCTTTCAGCCAATTTGATCTAAGTTCGGCACGCCAGGTCCCTCTGATGTTGGGCCGCTTAACTATCCATTCTGGAAGCCAGCGCCAAGCAAAGACGTCGAAAGCCAAGAGAAGGAGGACGACGAGTGCTGCGATGACGCCTACATATTTCAGCCAGAGCTTATCAACAGGCACGCCAAGGATAAACGCCAACGCAACCCATATGGCAGCTGCCATGAATACAATTCCGCGTGCCCACGCGCCACTTGGCATTAGATAAGCTCCAAATACTTCAATGCGGCTAAGGCAAACTTGTCCGCCTGAGCTTCGTCCCATTTCTGCGTTGGACGAAAGAGATACTTGATACCGTTGGTTTCAAACCACTTATCCTGTGTTTTGTAGCTGTCATGGATCACGTGAAGCGCCTCGGAGATTCTGGTTGTCCACGTTGGATTGTTATTAAAGATTCGGTCGGGCAGGTTCCATACCAGAGATTCTATTAAGAACGACGGTATATCGGCGGTTGCGCCAGCCCTTACCATCTCATTCTCGAGGCGCTTAAGAATCCGAACAATCCTTTTATATCTGCGTTGGGTCGCATCATTCTTTCTTATGCCTTCGGCTAGATGCTGCCGCGGGTAGTTGTGTATCTCCCCACCGCTATCAGGTCTTATCCGTATGCCCTCAAATCGGCCCTGTCGGCTTGTGTGAGATACGAGCGTCTGACAAACTACAACGTCCGCCTTCAGGCGCTGTCGCGAACCCTCTATGTGGATCGCCTTATCTCCTCGAATCACGGCACCTCGCCCAAACTGCCTGGCCAGGGCGAGTTCGACGTCGTTCTTAAAGCGATTTAAGTCGTAGCTGCCGGTATAGGGAGTGATGCCAACGTCGTCGAGCGAGAGACCTTCGGCACCATGGATGAACTCGTGATTGGTGATTCCGGTAAGTTCGACAGCTATGTCGACGTCGCTATCTCGAACGACGTTGGTGTGGTTCGGATATGATCCTTTGGCATAGACGTCAAAACTCTGCCCATCAAAAGACCAATCGGCCAAAGCGGCGTTTATCGCCGATTTGGTCCATTCGTAGCGAGCGTCTTCAGTATCACTTGCTTTTGATGTCCAACTAAATAGCGTTGCTTCGTCTCTTCTCGGCATCTTGTTCTTCTCGATATCTGTCTACGAAGTATATTGTCTCCACTTTATGCGAGAACGTCAATGATCTTGTAGGTCGCTCGCTTACGCCGTGCTGCCGTCCCTGAGGTAGGTCGCAGTGTCGGCGTTCGCTGCTTTCAGCGCCCCTTCGACCCTCCGCCACACGTACGGCCGCAGCAACCGCTTGGCCTCCTCCTCCGTAACAAGGCGGTATTCGTTGAGCTCGCCGCTATCCAGCCGGATCGCAGCCTGCTGCTCTGTCGTCAGCACACCGCCGTCGAACACGAACATCAAGGAGTCATCCCACGGCCCGTGCGGCGCCACCCAATCCACGACGAGCAGCCGGCCGCCGTGGTACTCAATGCCCAACTCCTCGCGCACTTCCCGTATAGCAGCATCCAGCGGCGGCTCGTTAGCTTCGGCCATACCACCGGGCAAATCCCAGTCCGGCTTGTAGTTCGGGTCGACCAGCAGGATCCGCCCGGCTTGGTCACGGAACAACACGTCAGCGCCGACGCGCTTGCGGGCCTGGGTGCGGTTGCCTTCGGCCAGGAGGGCGTTCCACGCCTCGGGGTCGCGTTCGTAGAGCGGTGGTTCGGTCAAGGTCGCCAGGCCGTCCCCTTCAAGCTACGAGCTGGCGATCCCCAGCCTCTGGTGACGGGCGGCCAACTCCGGTTGGAGCAATTCTAGGAATGCGGCGACGTCATGGTTACGGCGGTGCCCGTCAAGCTGGCGGCCCAGGCGGGCGAACTGATGGAGCAGCGGAGACGAGCTGACGCTGACGGTGGAGTCGAGCGCCTCCCGGCCTGCGTGACACGCCTCGTCGATCTTCCCCTCGGCGATCAGGACGGAGGCTAAGCTCAGCTGAGCGAAGCCGCGACTGCGTGGCCGGTCGGCAGGCCGCACGGTGAGCACCGTCTCGGCGGCGCGCTTGGCACTCTCGAACTGGCCGAGTGCGCGAAAGCAGCGGGCGGACTCCATGGCGAGTGCCGCGTGGTCGAACTGGCTGGTCCACGGTGAGGCATTCGGGTCTGGTTCGCGTTTCAGGGCTTGTTCGGCCGATTTGAGCTGTGCCGTGCACTCCTTCTCTTGGCGTATGGCGGCGAAGCCGCGGGCGGCCATAGCATGTAGCCGGGCTTCGACATCGCGATTCGGCCGGCTGACGGTAAGGTATACGCCTCCGCGTCGAGCGTAGGCAACCGCCGCTGCGGGCTGCCCGTGTTGGTTCGCGACATGGCTGAGCCCGATCATGACATCTGCCGCCAGTTCGGTATCGCCTGCCGCCACGGCCAGCCGGAGCGCGCGGTGGAAATGCCGGTTGGCCGCGTCGTCACGCCCCGCCTCGTGTGCCATCCAGCCGGCCACTTGAGTGAGTCCGGCTGCGGCGGCGAAGAGCTTTTCGTCTTCCTCGACCCCGCCGAGCAAACGCGGTGCGACGGTCTGCTTTAGATAATCCGTCATCGTGGCGTAGAGCTGCCCGCCGCCAGCTTGTCGGTCGGCGAGACGGAAGGCGTCCATGACCGCCATGTCGTCGTCTGTTTGCTCCGACGTTTGCGGTAGTGGGAGTGCCTGAAGAAAGGGCGTAAGTGAGTAGCGGCCTTCCGACCTGTCGCTCAACAGATCATTAAGCGCCTCGACGGAAACCTTGAGCGCCATGGCAAGGTTCGACCGCTGCCAGGGCTGCGGTTCAGACTGACCGTGTTCCCAACGGCGCACCGTCGAGACGTCAACATGGAGTTGTTCCGCCAGCACCTCTTGGGTCAGGCCAACGGTCCTGCGTCGCTGGACGAACCGAATCCGTTTCATGCGAGCGCCTTTCGTGTCTGGATCACGTCTGGTATTTGAGGACCATTGTTCAGACCAGGGCGTACTTGGCAACATCAATGCGCGGCCAACGCGCGGTCGACGTTCTGTTCGCTACTACCGGAAGCCGGCAGAGTGATCCGTGACGGCGGGATGGGATGCCGCGAGAAGCCCTCAACTCCCGTGGCCGGGAACGGCTTTTCGCGGCCCGACTGTCCCGCTGTCGCCCCAAGGCCGACGGCCGGAAGGAAGAGAGGTCATCTACAGGTTCCCGATATTTCGGCCTTCCGGTCGGCGGCCTTGATCCCGAAAACGCCGGACTCTAGGTGACGCCTAGGTCTCTGGGGTTCGACGCGAAGGGAACTCCCTTGGTGGTGATGACGTATCAACGATGAGGGTGTGGCAGCTCCGCATTGTCACGATCGGGAAGATCGGCGTCAGGCATGACGGCGAGCAACCTGATCGATAGCCACCAAGGGTACGGAACCGAGGCTCTGGAACTCCCGCCTGGAGCCTCGGTTCTCATTGCATGATCCCGCCCCGCGCTTCACGCGGGGCCAGTCCGCTTGCGCTCTTCCGGCTTGGGCGCGGGTAAACCTTGGACCAGTTCAGCTGGGTCCACTTGGAGGCCGGCGGCCAGAATCAGGATGTTGTGCAGCGTCAGGTTGCGTCGACCACGCTCGATCTGGCCGACATACGACCAGTGGAGTTCGCAAAGGTCTGCGAGCTTCTCCTGGCTGAGGCCGAGAGCCTCGCGGCGGGCGCGTACGCGCTGGCCGAATGTCTCGGTGGCTTTGGATACCGGCGTGGCGGTGGAGTCCGAGTTGGGCTGCTTTGTCATAACAGACCCAAGCTCATACGTCTTAAGCTTTAGAATCCAGAGACGATTGACCTTAAGACTCGATGCCTCATGACTGTACATCTTGGTTAATTATGTCTAAGCTGGCTTTCAACCCCTTGAGCCACAGGTGGATGGAGGTGATCGACAATGACCTGCATGCGTAACGGCGGTGGCGACGGTGGCGGCTACACGCGGCCGGGCCGCTAGACCCACAAAGCACCTCCGCACATAAGCAACTCGCAGCGAGCCTGGCGGTAGGCCAGGCTCGCTGCTGTTCGAAGCGGGCGCTCATATATTTACGATCCACAATATGTGCTATATTGATCTTGTAATGAACACGCCGCTCAATCGGCTTTACAAGACCAAATTGGCACTGCTCGCCTGGATAGCGCTTGCTGTCGGTGCGGGACTATTGCTCTTGGCTGCGTGGGCTCCTTCGGTAGACAGCTGGGCCTGGATCGCGCGGCTTCCGGTTGCCACCATCGGCGAAACATTGCTTGGCATCGGGCTCATTGCGATCATCTTTGAGTTCATCAGCCGCCAGGACGCCGAGGAGCGCGACAACGAGCGGCTGCGCACCATCCTGCGGGAAGAGGCGCCGGCCATCCGCGATGCGGTGGTGGAAGGCTTCGCGTTCACGCCCGAATCGCTGACGAACGTCGCCTCACCGGAAACGCTCGACCGTGTGGTGGAAAACTGCCTGGCGCTCAGGCTCGGGGACCGCACGCTTGCCGCAGAGGTATACAGCGACATCCGAAAGCAAGTCGTCCAAGCGCCAACCCGGTGCTTCGACGCCAAGGTTGGAATCACCCTGACCCCGTGGTCCGGCGGTCCGAAGACCGGCCCTGGCTCGATGTTCGAAGCGACCATTCGCTGGGAGTACGAAGTCGAACCCCTGACCACGCCGATGCGCTTCTCCTGCGTCTCGAACGAGCAGGAATACCGCGAACTCCTGCAGGACCCGACCTCGACAACCACCTGGTACTTTGCCCCGTCGTCCCAATTGGATGCCGCGTCGCCTGAGGTGTTCGAACTGTTGCACTTCAGCGTTGACGGGCACGAACAACGAATCCGCCGCACGAGCCGCAAAGGCGCGCAGGTCTATACCGTCCAAGCCGGACCAGAGCTTGAGGCGAAGAACCGGCACAAGGTGTCGTATGCCTTCCGGGTGCTGGTTCGGCGCGAAGGGCGGCTACTTCACTTGGACATTGGCCGGCCAACACGCGGGCTCAACCTCCAGCTGTCCTATGGCGGCTGTGGAATCCAGGCGGTGAAGGTCGTGGACCACATTGCCAGTGCTACGCGGCCGCAGATCTCACGGTTACCGGCGACCGCTCCAACGCCTTCGGTCTCACTGGCCTTCGACGGCTGGGTGTGGCCGAGGAGCGGGGTGGGGTTTGTGTGGACGTTAAGTACTCACAGGAAGAACAACCAGCGAACCGAAGAACATGCATGACAGTAAGAGCGAAAGGGCAAGCTGTTCGGCATGGGACACGACGGCTCACTCCGTGCAGCCTGATGCACCAAGGGGCGGGCATGATTGGGCAAGCGAGAATGCGAATGAGGTAAGCATTGGACGACCACCTAAGGGCGTAGGGAATGCTAGAACCTGAAGCCGCTGCCGATACAACCATTCAGGGAAGGTGTGGCAGCCGCGCCGTTGAGAGGCGGCGGCTTCGAGTCATTACGCGGGCGCAACGTTCTGGATCGAAAAAGGTAGTTGGATTGGATGATCCACTTCGTCGCTTTGTGTCCTTGATTCGACAGCTTTCAGCCCTCTTCTATCTGCAGCGAGTTGACATAGTGTGCTCTGCGGAGATTACGAGGAGCGACTATGCCACGGACACGACTGGTCTACCTAGTTGTAGCAATTGTTGGCCTTCTGCTGATCACGTCTGCAACATTCTTAATCCTCTGGCCGAACATATCGTCGTCTACCGGCAAAGACACTTACGGGTACATAACTAGGAACGAGTTTGTGCTTATGCACGGTTCGCACGAGGTCGTACGTGTACCTCGGCGGTTCAGCGACTTCGATACCCGCGAGAACAAGATTGTTTGGACGCACAGCGGACGATACATTGCTTTCTTTACCGAGGGACTGAAGGAAACTGCGGCACCTGAGCGGGAGCTCTATGTAGTTAACACCAACTCTGGCGAAGTGAAGGTGATTAAGTGTCCGGGATGTACTGACATCACGCCCGTTGGGGACGACGACGTTTTGGCAATGTTGTGGCCAGACGTCTCAAAATTCACAAGGTTCCACTTCGCGACTGGCATGTCGTCGGGGCTAGAGCTCGCTTTTTACTTTGATGTGGATGATTTTATAGGAAGTTCTCAGAACTATATAGCCACACGCAAAACTCACCGCTCTCCAAGGCATGAACAGGGTTTCGAGCTGACGCCACTAGACGGGTCGGGTGGGCAGAGCATCGGCAATTACCCGTCAGCCAATTCATACATCTTTGGAGCAGTCACAGAGGCGGCAGGAAAAGATAGGCCGACTTTTGCTTTCGCCACCAGACACATTCCCGGCGGCTGTCAGGCCACCTTCTCAGTTCACGTGACACAATTGAAAGGCGATACTTTCGAGACTGACATAACTGCTATAACTCCTGTCGGGACCACACTCGGTGAGGATAGCGGGTTTATAATCCAGGATCTCTGGTGGGGCCGAGACGGGAAGCTACGTGCATCCGTTACTGCGTGGACCTGTAGTGTCAAAGGTGCGCCTACCGCGACGAAGATGCCTGCTGGCTCGACCGTATGGAAACTCGAACGTCAGAAATGGACTATAGATACGGCGGCGCCAACTGGCCTTGCACGAGAAGTCGGCTCGAAAAACTATATTTCGTTGAACTTTCCTAACTGTAGACCGTCAGAGGCCAACGAAGATGCCTGTGACATGGGTTTACTTGGCTACCACAATAACGGTGCAATGATACAAATCGCGGAAGATGTACTGGAGATTTCAAGTCCGACAATCTTCAGGTAATTAAACACTGCCGGCCTAAGCTGCAACCTCGATCATCCACACTGCGCCTGGAAGGCGATAACCTGAACTCGGTCAAGGCTGCAGGTATCCATTCAGGCCCGTGCCTGATCCAGATGTCTGATTCGGGTGGGGTGCGCCTGATTTCGGTTGTGTGTGGGTCGATGGAGTACGGGTTCCTATTGTTGGCCGTGTGTCCGATCCCGACGACGGTCTGAGCCGCGAGGAGCTGCTTGCTGCTTTGGCCGAACGTGATGCGGTGATCGCCGTGTTGCTGGCCGAGATCGAGGCGCTCAAGCGACGGGTGGGGATGGACTCGTCGAACTCGTCCATGCCGCCCGGATCCGATGGGCCTGGGGCTCGGGCCAAGCGGGCCAAGCAGCGTGAGAAGAAACCGTCGCCACGGGCTCGTGGTGGGCAGGCCGGGCATGAGGGCCGTAATCTGCAACGGGTGGCCCATCCGGATCGGGTCGAAGTGGTTGCGCCGCAATGTTGTGATGGCTGCGGCGAGAGTCTGGCCGGCCGTGCCGGACGGGTCGTATCGACGGTTCAGGTGTTCGACACGCCGCCGGTCAAGCTGGAAGTGACCGAATATCAGATGATGGCCGTGCCGTGTGCCGGCTGCGGTCAGGTGACCCGCGCGGCCGCACCGGCTGGTGTGGCCGGGCCGTGCTGTTACGGGCCCAACGTGCGTGCGGCGACGGCATTGCTGGCGTGCAACGGGCACATGAGCATCGAGCGGGCCGCCGACCTGATGGGGGTGCTGCTGGACGCCCCGGTGTCCACGGGGTTCACCGGCGGCCTGGTCGCCCGGCTGGCCGACGCGTTGACCGGCTTCGAGACCGTGCTCAAGGACGCGCTGCGGGCGGCACCGGTGATGCACCATGACGAGACCCCGGCCCGGGTCGCCGGTGATGACGATGACCGGCTGCTGTATGTGTATACGGCTCGTGCCGACAAGCTGGTGTGGTTCGGCGCGGCGGACAACCGCGGCCACGATGCCCTGGACGGCTTCGGGATTCTGCCCGGCTACCGGGGCACGCTGGTGCGTGACGATTATCCCGCGTATGCCAAGTACGACAAGGATTTGAAAGCTGTGCAGCTGTGCTGCGCGCATCTGTTGCGGTCGCTTCGTGGCATCGGCGAACTCGACACTGACCCGTACCGGGTGCAGCGAGGCTGGACCGAACCGGCCGCCGCGGCGCTGTCCGACGCCAGAGCGGCGGTGGCCAAAGCCAAAGCCGGCGGCGCGGTCAGCCTGGACCCCGAGCTGCTGACCGACCTGCGGGAGCGCTACGACAAGGCCGTGACCTGGGGCATCCTGACCAACCGGCACCGCGACTGGCCCTCCGGTCGCCATCCCGGCTACACCCTGGCAAAACGCTTACAGGACAAGGCAACCCAGGTCTGGCGGTTCACCGTCGACTTCGCCGTGCCCTTCACCAACAACCCCTGTGAGCAACCCCAACGCATGGTCAAGCTGCAGATGAAGATCGGCGGCTGCTGGCGCAGCGTGCGCACCGCCGCCCGCTACTGCCTCGTGCGTTCCTACCTGGCCACCGCCCGCAACCACGGCATCCACCCCCTCGACGCCATCCGCAACGCCCTGGCCGGCAACCCCTGGCTACCCCAAACCGCCTGATCAGTCACAGGCCTGAATGGATACGTGGCACGGACTACAGCAGCCCGAAGACGGGTGAATCGTCTCCTGATTACGCTAATAGGCACGGAGCATCCTTTCTAATCTGCGTCGCTGAGTGCAAAAGGGAGAATGGGCCCTATCAAATATGCATGGTCTTAAATAAACGTCAATGAAATGGTAAAGACAACTACACAGGAAACACGAGAACCGTGTCCCACCAAGAGGGACACGGTTCTAATGTCGACAGTATGGTGGCCCTGGCTTCTCATAGCCGGCGAGTTGAAGCCGATGTCGCCCGGCATGAGGCCGACGCCTGGGATGGCGAAGCTCGAGGAGCCGATCTCGAGGAGGCGCGCCAGCGAGTGCGCCGCCGGCCGGGACAGCCACCCCCGCGCCGCCAGTCGTCGGGTCGGCAACTCCACGCTGGGACACGTCCACGGCCTGTGTTGAGCGGCTGCGGCGAGCGATGGCGGCGCACGGATGGGGCAAAGCCTAAGGTGCCACGTATCCCGGTGGCTGATGACGGCGGGGAGGAGTTGCCAGGGGCGGCCGGAGGATTTGGGGGTGGGGTGGTGGAGGTGACTAACCGACTATGTTGTGTCCTTGATTCGACAGCTGTCGGCCGGCTTTGGATCGGAGGGAGTTGACATAGTGGTTCGTCGACGCGTAAGCGAGGAGCGAGTATATTGCGGAAACAAACGACGTTAGCGGTAGTAATCGCTGTCGGGCTGCTTGTCGCAGGTGCCGTGGTTTGGATTGTTCGCCCGTGGGAAAGTCCGCGCATATCGGCCACCTACGCCTACTTGACCGCAACTGAGATGACCGTCGTGTCTGGCACAGGCAAGACCACAATAACTGGACCCTTCTCGGCAAGTAAATCACTCGCTTGGAGTGGCGATGGCAAATTTGTTGCGACAATCGCTAACCCGGGGACAGAAGCGGCGACGCTCGTCGGCATGGAGATTGAGGTAGGTTTGCAGCGCCGTGCGTCATGTCCGTTTTGCCAAACGGTCGTTGGTGGCCCAAATCAAGAATTCGCCGTTACCAACAACAAGCATCAGGTGTTGATGGCGAACCTGACAACCGCATCGACGCAAGTGGTGGCAACGTTACCTAAATTTGAACGAGTGCGTCTGCTCGCGCAAGCCGATGGTTGGGTGCTGGCTGCGGCTGTGAATCCGGAGGATGTATCTGCGTATGGTGGCCCTGAAACCGTATACGCTGTGCGCCTGGCAGACGGCCACGTCGAGGAACGTTCAGCTGATAGCGACACTTCTTTAGAGGCCGCGGGAGCGGGAACGACGGTTTTTGGAGGTTCGTGGTTTGCTGTCGTCACGACCATTCATGCTGGGAGATGTCAAACAAGGCAAAATTTGGAGTTGCTAGAAGTTGGCTCCGCAAACCAGGTTACGGTCAAGCCTCCACAACCGAAGGATCTCCCTGAAGGTGGCAACTCGATTGTTTTCCCTGTGTGGGGCTCGGATGGCCATCTCTATGCAATCCATAATTCTTGCTCCTCTGACGACAAGCAGGTGGAGCCCTCCAAGCCGGCTCTTTGGCGTCTCGAAAAGGACCATTCGTGGACACAAATCAAGTCCGGTTCTTTTGAGGCCGCAGCCCCTCTCGATGGTAAAACGACCCTTGTCACGGTCAGGGATACGAAGACAGCAACGATTCGACTCCAGTTGGAGCGGGATTCCGGTACCGAGACTGTAGCGGACAATATACGTACATTTGCTGTACGCCCAGCCGATCACTAGTGTGTTCGGCCCTTCAAATTCTCCCAGGCAAACGGTTCGTGGTTAAATATGAAAGATGACTCATACTGCTCTACGATGGCGGTGCTTCGCAGTGGCTTGCCTCTCGGCAGGTCAGCTTCAATGCTGATTTCTTTGTCACCTATGACAGTGTCAATAACCACTTTCCACTCCACCGTATAACGCTTGGTCTGTCCATATAAGTCGACTGGGTAGGTCTCGCCATCAGCGACACTTGCAATTTTTCTATCGAAGAACGGTCCTTTAACTTGACCTGCGTTCGCATCGTATTCGAGTGCTTCCGCTCCACCGGGTGGATCTAGGTTCAACGCGGCGCTCTTGACATCCACATCACCTTGCGTCGGCAAGAACAGGTAGCCTCCAGTTAAAGGCGCCGATTGTGAAACGATCTTTGATCGGATTGCGGTCACCACCACTGGACGCTTGCATTGCCCAATAAGTATAAGCCTGTGACGACCGTCGGCACCTTCCACAATTAGATCATAAGGTGCGAGCAGTTGGTCAATATCCACATTCCCGCCTGGGGCGTTTAGCTGCTCTAATAGGCTGTCTGGCAATTTTCCTGCTGTTATCCATCTGATCGGCGGAAAGTCAACCTCAACGATGCGGGCCGTCAAGGGTGCGCCGCTGTGACCGCAAGCCTCTATCAAAGTATTGGTGTCGGTCGTACCAAGCGACGACTTTAGAGTAATGAAGCTGGCAAGGCCGATGGCCATAACCAGAAGCGCAATACCGCTGTAGACCGCCAACCTGGTCCTTTTCGAACCAAAACCATTGGAGGGCCGGTGTTCGGGTTCTTGCTGCCAAGTCTCAGATGAAGGAGGGTTATCAGCTCCTGCGACGGCTAGCGTCGGCTCCGCCGCGGCTATTGACGTTTTAGTCGTGTCGGTGTCCTGCTGGTCGGAAATCGCAGTTGCAGTTGCCGATATCGTCGGCAATGATAGTTCTTCAGCTTGAACGTTGAGCGATGCCAAGCCGTCGGCGAGCAAAGAGAAGGCGTCGGCCACCCTCCTTTTGAAGGTCCCTTCGCTTGTGGGGGCGAGAGCGTCAGCCACAACTTGCCGATACCTGGAATAGGCTTTGCGCGTGCCTACCTTGCTTGCCTTGTCGATATTCTCGAAACCGAAGAGTGTCGCAGCAATCTCCTGCCATGACATCTCGAAGTCCTCACCCGGACGTTCCGGGCCTTTATCTCGCGGCAGCGATTGAATAGCGCGACGAATCATTTCAGTGAGCGCTGTATTGTAGTGACCTTTTGCCCACCAAAAAGGCTCAAGCTCATGAGCCGCTTCAGCTAAGATCGGGAACTTCTTCTGGTCTTCGCCGCCTGGATGACGAAAAACGTTGACCAGAGGTGCCTCGGCCACATCGACCAGCGCCTCTCTTAGCTCGCTACGACGCTTCGGCTCTCTCCACAGGCTCATACCGCTATGATGCCGGAAGCTTTGGATCTATCCCTCGGGCCAGTACTCGGTCCAGCGCCGTTCGAGATCGGCGGCTTGGTCATGACGCCCGGCCTGGCGAAGGACATCTATCAAGCCGTCTATCCATCCGGTTGCCCCATCCCCGTCACCGTCTCGCTTCTGAAGTTCGTGGACGACAAACAGCAGTTCCCGGGCGAGCTCGTAGTCGATCAGCCCGAGCGGGATAGCGGCAGCTAGCACGATATTTCGCTCGTATGGATTGTCGCTGTATGCCAACTGCGTAAGGAGCTCCTCGCCTCGTTGGGGGTTTTCGGCAGTCATTTGGGCGATGTCGGCGCCGAGGTGCTCAAGCAGATAGGCAATCTTGTTCTCTTCGTCTTTCTTGGAATTGCCCCCCTCTTGATGTGTTCGCTCATGCTCCCTGTCAAGCGCTCGCCCGAGCAGGACGATTTGCTCGTCGTCCATCGAACCAACATTGAACTTTCCCGCCTCTGGATATGGCGGACGCTCACGCCTTTCTGCCTGTGGACTTTCTTGTTCCATTCTTGATTACAGTTAACATCCATTTGATCTTGAAGTCAAGGAAAGCAACGTCACGTGAGCCATTGAGCTCGTAGTGAGCCTGTACTGAGGTACGGGCTCACGAGATTGAGCTGCTAAAACCTTTCGGGCTCAGGCACCCTTCGGGCATTTTTGCTACGTGCCGGCGAGCAATGGCTCGAATCGGTCGTCTGTTGACAACTGCAAACCGGACTCCCATGTCCTGAAAGGAAGGCTGTATATGCCTTACCACCACTTCGCTTTGGCAAGCGAAGCCATCGACAACCTGGCGATTACATGGATCGTCCTTATCGCCCTCGGCCTCATTGCCCTGGCCTTCATCTTCGGCCGCATTTGGCAATGGTTTAAAGACGCCCGAAGCGCAATGGGCGCCCGGCGTAATCGCCGCTAACGCGGATCCAATCACGGGCGTGGGCGGGTAACAGCCCGCCCACGTTCAAAGAATTCACTTTGCAAAGGAGATCTCGTGTCATCATCAAACGAACTCGTCCGCCGCGCCGCTCAGCGTTACCCAATGCTGCCATTGGATCGGCGTATGCGCGGAAAGCTGCTCGAACTGTTTCGGGAGACCGGTATGGCGTCGGCAAAGATCGACTCCCTTGAACACACGGAAATCAGATGCATGGAAAGCATCTCCGATGTCATCGACTACGCCCGGGACCTGGCCGGAAACGACCCGGTCAAGGCCGAGCTGCTCATCCAGCGCATCCGCAACTACTCCCGTCGTCTCGATCGGGCCCAGGGGATTTTCGGTGGTTAGGACGGTCGTGACGATTGTCATCGTCCTCTTCGGAAGCTACGTGCTCGGTGTGACCGCCTGGATCGTCCTCAGCGTGTTGTGGGAGGAGTACGGCCAAGCCATCAAGGCTCGCTGGCCGAGATGGGCGATCGTGCTCTTCCCCATGGTGTTCACGGTGTACGTCGCCGTGCTCAAGGCCGTCGCCATGCGCCAGCTGCGGCGCGATGCCGAGCAGTACGACGCCGCCCATCCGGTTCGCCCAGGGCGGGCAACGCTGTGGCCTCGGCCTGGAACGGCTGCTACTGGCCGTGCCAGCGTGCCAACTGGCCGGATCATCGACGGTGAGTGGAGCGAACGCCGGTGATCGACCTCCCGCTCATGCCCAAGCCCAAGCGCCGCTTGCGCAAAGGCTTCGGGTGCCTGGCCGTCATGGCGTTCATGCCCATGGCCTTCGGCTGCCTGAACATCCTGGCGAACAAGCTCGGGCCGTGGGGCGTGGCGGTGGTTTTCAGCCTGCTGGTCCTCACGGCCGGCGCATATATCTGGCTGGCACGCCAGCGGGCCTAAAGCCGCTCGAGCACCAGCCGTCGAGAAGAACCAAACCAATTCAACCAACGAAAGGGGTCACGAATGAAGTGCCAAGGAAGCCACACCGCAAGATCGTCGGTCGGCTGAACGACCGCTTGCAGCAGGAGCGCGAAGATTCGCTGCGCGAACTGCAGGAAGCCATCCACCGCGAACAGGACGAGCGCCGCCAGCCGGACGAAGAGGACTACTTCGACGCCCTGGATGGGCTCGACGACGAGGATCACCCGGGGCAGGACGACGACCCGTATGCCCAGTGATCCCCACCGCTCACCGGATTGGGAAGGCCGGGCACTGGAGATCGTCATGGGGTCCGGCGCCAACCCACGTCGGCTGCTGTATCTGGTAAACCGGGCCAGGCAGGCCGCCGGGCTGCGCCCATTGGCGTGGTCCGAGCGGCTGGCCCTGGCCGCTGAACGTCACGCCCGCGACATGCTGGAGCGCAACTTCTACTCCCATTGGGCTCCCGAAGGACTGTCCCCTTCCGACCGGGCCTTGGCCGCGGGCTATCCGTGGGGCTGCGGCGAGAACATCGCGTGGAACCTCCGCACTGTCGGGGAGGTACACCAAGCCTGGATGGCCAGCGAGGGCCACCGTGCCAACATTCTCAACCCTCGTTACGTGGTGCTCGGATGCGGCCACGCGGGCGGCTACTGGGTCGAGAACTTCGGGTGTTCGCCGAAGTGACTGTCCAAGATGCTGCTGCGGCGAGCCCGGCCGCTCCCCGGCTGGCGGAGGCAACCAGTAAGCCGCTGCGCGATATCTGGGTGAGCCTTGGCCTGAGCGTGGCGGCGTTGTCGGCGGCCTTCAGCTCGTTCGACGGCTTGAAGAACATCGCGGAGGCAGCTGGCTGGTCGCCGTACATGGCGCCGTTGTTCGCGCTGTCCATCGACGCCTATGCCTTGACGGCTATCCGGGTCTGGCTGACCCGTGGAGCCTCACCGCGAGCCGCGGCCTTTGCGCGGAGGAACGCGGCCGGCGCGGTGGCGTTGTCGCTGCTGGGCAACGCCGCCTGGCACCTCATCGACGCCGGGCTGTTGGCGGTCACTTGGCCGGTGGTGCTGGGCGTCGGCTCGGTACCGCCGGTAATCTTGGGGCTTGTCACCCACTTGGCGATGCTCCGCAAGCAGACGGATGACCTTTCAGCACCAGATGTCACGAGGCGGGCCGTAGATAAAGGGGACGTTCTGAGGCCGTCCCCGGGCCGACCCCAGGCGACAGCCGGGGATGACAGCCGGCCTGCTCCGGTGGCAGCCGACGACATTGGCAGAGACCGGCCAAGCAAGTCAGCAGCTGCGCGCGTACCGCGCCGCAGCAGCGCCAAAGCGGTTCGCCGCTTGCGCAGCGAAGACGAGCTGCTGCTCCTGGCCCGCGAGGCCGACGCCGCCTACCGCGAGCGGTACGGACGGGGCATTACAAGAGATGCGCTGCGCTCGGCCCTCAAGGTCGGCGGTTCGTCTGCCAGCCAAGTACTCGCGCGCCTAAAGGCGGAGCAAGGTGCTCATGGCTAAGCGTGAAAATTCGTGACGATCTCTTGAGGCCAAAGCGTGCCGGTCGGTGTAGTAAAACTGTGAAAAATTGTTGACTAAATAAACTAAATAATTAAATCTCAAGAAGTGCGGGAGAGCGTGAGCCCTGGAGGCGTGCAGTTGCTTATAGCGGAACATGTGCGCGCCCCCGCTGGACTCACGAAACCGGCATATTTACCGGCTTCATTTGATTTAAGCATGTCTTGATCACGCCCGCCAGTGGCGTCAGGTCTGTTTGCTATGCCCTTGAAGCTCTAAAGACGCCGAATCCTCGCAGCCATTTACGACCTAACGGAAGGGAGAGGTATGACTGAATGACCAATGTAGACAAGCCCGAATCTGGCAAGCCGGTGACAGTAACCGGCGACGAACGGGCGCATCCGGCGATGAGGCTGCTCGCCCGCGCCTGCGTCGAGCTAGCTCGGCTGAAGCTGTCGGAAACAAAGCACGGCAAGCACGACCAATCGGCAGATGAGGCGGCCGCCCAGCAAGCGGGTACAAACACGCCTTCGTCCGACATCGGGGAGGACGGATGCCGTGGCTAACCTCGTTTGGTTCGCGGTTCATCCGCCCCGGGATATCGACCTAGCCGCAGTGGTCGCGGTCATCCGGCCGCTGGCATCCCGGCCACGTTACGGCCTACCGCGCGCAACGCCAGCAGTGGTCTTCGAAGTGTGGAGCATCAAGGGGAAGATTCACTGGCTGCTTGGAATGGACAACCGGCTGGCTGGCGATCTTCCGGCACAACTGCAGGCTCACCTACCTCGCCTCGGTCTAACGCCCGTATCGTCACCGAATCGCCCGCGGCTGCTCACGGGTGCGACGGTGCGTCTGGATGGGCTGTCCTCGCCGCTACGCACCGAACTCGCCGGAGCGGTATCGGCTGAGCTGAGCTCCACGCTGTCGCGGCTCGGTTCGGAAGAAGCTGCCTGCATGCAGTGGGTCATCGGCCCTAGCCAATCGCGCATCGTCAGCCCGGCAAAGGTGGAGTTGGCCCGGGCGCTTGGCTTCCGGCCTGGCCACGGGCCAGTGCCGACCACCGAACGGCTCGTACGCGAGAAGGCCGCCGAGCCAATCTTCGGCGTACATGGCCGAATCGCGGCCCTGGCCGACAGCAGTAGCCGCGCCAGCGGCATCGTCCATAACGTCGGCAGTGCGCTCAAGCTCCTGAGCACTGAGCACGCCCGTCTTCACCTCAGCCGCGCTGGCGGCGGCACTGCCGCGCGGCTCCATGAGGCGACCCAGCCGACACTAAGCTGGAGCGCCATCATGTCGGCCAAAGAGGTGGCGGCAGTTATCGGCTGGCCAGTACAGGATGAAGTGCCGGATCATCTGCCTACCGTTGGCGGGCATATCAACCTGGCGCCAGAAAGGCTGTTGGTCGAGGAATCTAAAAAGGATGCGGCCGACGAGCGGATTCTTGGCGAGAGCTTGCATCCTGCCCAACGCGGGCATCTGGTGGCCATGCCGGTAAGCAGCGCACCGTACCATCTGCACGTCATCGGGCCGACGGGATCAGGGAAATCGACCCTCCTCAGTGGACTGGTTCAAGCTGACATTGCGGCCGGCCGTGGTGCGCTCGTGGTCGAGCCACGCGGCGACCTCATAGAAGACGTGCTAGCGCGGATTCCGGCGGAACGGCGTGACGACGTGGTGGTCATTGACCCGGCCGATGCCGCCCGTGGCGTGGTCGGCCTAAACGTTTTGGCTGGCCCACGCGAAACCGCCGAACGTCGCGCAGACGAACTGGTTGGACTCCTTGCGGCCATGGCTGGAAGTAACTGGGGCCCTCGGACTGCGGATACTGCTCTACACGCAATCCTCACCGCCGCAAGGCTCTCCGACGGCACGTTGCCGGATGTTGTGCAGCTGCTCACAAATCCAGGGTTCCGTCGCCGGGCGCTGGCTCAGGTCGCAGATCCGCTGGTGCTCGGGCCCTGGTGGGCGGGCTTCGAGGCGCTCAGCGACGGCGAGCGTAGCCAATACATTGCGCCGCTGCTCAACAAGATTCGCAGCTTCCTTTCCCGCGATGTGCTCCGGCAGATGACCGGTCAGTCGCAACCGGCGTTTAGCTTCGACGATCTGTTCGCCAAGCGGCGCATCGTACTCGTCAACTTGAACCGCGGGCTGCTCGGCGGCCCGGTGTCCAATTTGCTTGGTGCGCTGGTGCTCAGCCAGGTTTGGTCTGCACTGCAACGCCGCGCAGGCCTGCCCCGGGAACAGAGGCGAGTAGTCGGTCTCTACGTCGACGAGTTTCAAGACTATGTCGACGTCACTGGCGGCCTCGACTTCGGCGATGCGCTGGCCCAGTCGCGCGGACTGGGCGGCGCCTGGACACTGGCGCACCAACATTATGCGCAATTGTCGCCAGGTTTACGGGCGGCGGTGGTCGCTAACGCCCGCTCGCGGATCAGCTTCCGTCCCGGCACGGATGACGCGCGATCGCTTGCGGCAGCGTTTGGTTCGCAACTCGCGGCCGAGGACTTGCTCCGGCTTGGTGCGTATGAGGCTGTCGCTCAGATCCACCTGAAGGATGGACAGCCTACTCAGCCGTTCGCGGTGCGCACGCTGGCACCCAGCGCGTGGACGAGCCAACCTGACGAGCTGCGCGCCTCAAGCGCCAAGCGCTACGGGATGGACGGCGCGGCAGTAGACAAAGCCTTGGCCGAGCGCTGGCACGGCACAGGCGGCGGATCGGCAGAGGAGCCCATCGGGGCGAAGCCGAGGAGGCCGAGATGACCCCTGAAAGCAGCGCCGTTCGCCCTACCCTTCGCCTCGGGCCAGAGGTGAACCCCACGTGCGAGGATACTCAGCAGACCACATCTACGGTCGAGCCTGTCACAAAGGGTGTTGTTACTCCTCGACCGCTGGGCGGGGCCAGGGGGCGGATCGGGCGGTTGCGGGAACGGATAAGCCCCAGAGATGAAGAAATCCTAAAGTCGCTTGGAGCCCTGCGGCTGATGACCGGCAACCAGATTGAACGGCTCCATTTCGTGGAGGGCTCGCCCGCTACTCGCGGCCGTCGCTGCCGGGCGGCGCTCAAGCGATTGGCCGAGCTGAAGCTTATCGTCCGGCTCGGGCGGCGGATCGGCGGCATGCACGCCGGAAGCGCGGGCTACGTCATCGGGTTGTCGGGCTACGGCCAGGCGGTCATCGACAACGACGGCCCGATGGGTGGCCGCCGTCGAAAAATCTGGGAGACCAAGCCCAAGTTCACCGACCATGTGCTGGCCGTGGCAGAAATCTACGTCGGCTTACGCGAGGCTGAGCGCACCGAAACCCTAGAACTGCTGGAGTTTCAGGCGGAACCGGCGTGTTGGCGGCAGTCCACGAGCAGCCATGGGCAACCGCTGACCGTCAAGCCGGATGCGTTTGTGCGGCTCGGCGTGGCCGACCTAGAGCTGAGCAGCTTCATCGAGGTGGACATGGGCACGGAAAGCCCCGCCACGCTCAGCAAGAAGATGCAGGCGTACATCGCGTACTGGCGAACCGGCATCGAGCAACAACGCCACGGTGTGTTCCCTCGCGTCTGGTGGCTGGGCAATTCGTCCCGCGCCCACCAGCGCATTGTGCGGGTTCTGCAGAGCCTGCCCCTTGACACGCAACACTTATTCGGCGTCGCCCTATTGGCCGACGCCACCTCATCCCTAACTTTCGCGGCGAAGGAGGCCGACATGAATGCCTAAAACCGAACTACCGATTGGGCAGATCCTTATCGGGGATGCCCGCACACGACTGAAGGAGCTGCCGCCTCAGAGCATTGACTGCTGTATTACCAGCCCGCCGTACTACCAGCTGCGCGACTACGGCCAGAAAGAGCAGCTGGGTCTGGAATCCACTGTGGACGCTTGGGCCGCCAACCTGGCCGGCGTCTGCGAGGACATCGCCCGTGTGCTCAAGCCGACCGGCGCACTGTTCCTCAACGTCGGCGACCAGTACTCCAGTCACATAGGCCAGGGCGCGGCGTTCAAGAGCCTGCTGCTCGGGCCACAGCGGGTGGCCTTGGAGCTGGCGAAGCGCGGCTGGGTGATTCGGAATCAGATCATCTGGGCTAAGAAAAACCCCTTGCCATCAAGCGTTTCCGACCGCTTTACCTCAAGCTACGAAGTAATGCTGTTTTGCGTGCGTTCGCGCTTCTACCACTTCGACCTTGATGCCGTGCGCGAGCCGCACGTCACACCGCCTCAACCGAAGCGGCCGAAGTCTTTGGGTTACCAGTATCTGCCCAAGCACGCCGTGCCGGAGGGCGGGCTCATTGATCTCAACCGTGGGCTCGGTGCGCTCAAGGCGCGGGGGTTGGTTGGGCATCCGCTCGGCGGCAACCCGCGCGACGTCTGGCATTTGGCGACCGCCGCCTACCACGGCGCCCACTTCGCCACATTCCCGATTGCCTTGGTGGAGAAGCCTTTGCTTGCCACCTGTCCGGAGAAGGTCTGCACCGCTTGCGGGACGCCATGGAAGCGGCGGTCGGCGGACCGCACCCGGAAACCCGCGGTGCTCGGCGTGCTTGTGCCGCGCTGCGAGTGCCCAGCTGACGCTGAGCCCGGCGTTGTGCTCGACCCGTTTCTTGGCGCGGGGACTACGGCGCTAGCGGCCGAGATGCACGGCCGGCGGTGGATTGGCGTCGAGCTCAACCCGGTGTATGCCGAACTGGCCAACCAGCGCCTTGCTGAATGGCGTGAACAGAAGGCCAGCCAGCCGTAGCGCTCCCGGGCCTCGTCGGTGCCCTGCGGTCGATTGTCGTCATCCCTTGTGGAGGGATGGCCGGCCGCTCGCACCGAGGAGGTGGTTCCAGGTGGAACCCAAAGGCAACGGCGTCAAGACGCTGGGCGTCAAGCTCGATGACGCGCTGCACAGCCAGTTTTCGCTGGTGGCGGCACTGGATGAGCTGAGCCTCAACGACGCGGTGATCCGCGCCGTAGCGCTCTACGTCAAGACCAAGCAGCAAGAGCCTGACTTCGCGGCCAAGGCTGCCGCCAAGCTCGAGGAGATCGAGCGGGAAGCGGCGGCACGGCGCGGAGCGATCCAGGCGCTGTTTGGCGGTGAAACACCAGCCGCCGCAGCTGAGCCGAAGGGCAAGGCGCGGCGCGGTGGTGACACGGGCGCATAGGCGCCAAGGGTGAAGGAGCGTAGCCCGCTCCTTCGCCCCAAATCCCAGACGAGATTTGAACTCGTGTGGGGAGTGCTGACGATTCCGCAGCACAAAATGATCAAAAAGTTGAGAAAATATAGGAGGACACGAATGTAATGGAGAAACGGCATGGCTTGTACCAGGATGGATACGGCGATACCCTGCCTGGCCCTGGCGCGCAACGGCGCACAGACGGCCAACCAGAAGGGCGGGATAACGTGCGGACGTCACCACCGATATACACCAAAGAAGAACACGGATTCGATCAAGACAACGCGATCATTCCGGCGAGCACGGCGGAACGCATGAGCCGTGCCGGACGATACGGCGGCAAGCGCGAAGCCCTTATGGCACAGCTCCAACAGGGTGGCACCACACTTGCGGAGATGGTCACCCACCTGCGCGGCGGCTCGGATGTGGTTGGTGTCGCGCAAAGTATCGCGCGAGTGGTGATCTACCTCCGGGTGAGCACCGAGGAGCAAGCCAAGAAGGGCGGCGAGGCCGAGGGCTTTTCGATCCCCTTCCAGCGTGAGGTTTGCCTCGACAAAGTTCGCCAGCTTGGCGGCATCTTCGTCGAGGAGTACGTGGACGCGGGCGAATCGGCGAAGTCGGCCGATCGGCCTGAGCTGCAGCGGATGCTCAAGGAACTGAAGGCCAAGCGCATTGACTTCGTTATCGTCCACAAGATCGACCGCTTGGCACGTAACCGCGCTGACGACGTGGCGATCAACGCTGCGATTGCGAGGGCGGGAGCAAAACTCGTGTCAGTCGCTGAGCCGGTTGACGAGACTCCGTCGGGCAAACTGCTCTACAACATGATGGCTGGCGTTGCGCAGTACTACTCCGACAACCTGGCGGTGGAGGTCCTAAAGGGAATGACGACCAAAGCCAAAAGGGGCGGGACGCCGTACCGCGCACCGCTGGGCTACCTGAACAAGACTGAATTCATTGATGGCGCGCGGGTTAGTTGGATCATCATCGACCCAGAGCGAGCACCGCTCATCCGCTGGGCGTTCGAGCAATACGCCCTTGGCACCTGGCCGATCCGGCTACTTGTGGATGCTCTGAACGAAAAGGGCCTGCGTACCAGGCCATCCCGGAAACTCGCGGCGAAGCCCATTACCATATCGGGCCTACACCACATGCTTCGCAATCCTTACTACATGGGAGTCGTTCCCTACCAGGGCGTCTACCACGAGGGAAAGCACGAGCCGCTGATCCGGCCTGAGCTTTGGCTGCGCGTCCAGGATGTGTTGACGGCGCACAACATCTCCGGCGAAAAAGACCGCGTCCACAACCACTACCTCAAGGGCTCTATCTATTGTGGGGACTGCAAATCACGGCTCATCTTCTCCCGCAACAAGGGCAACGGCGGCGCTTACGACTACTACACCTGCCTATCGCGGCGCACCGGCCGCAAACCCTGTGCCCGCCGCCCGATGCGCCTGGAAAAGATTGAGGACGGCATCGCCGACTTCTACGAGGGCTTCCAACTCAGTCCCGCGAAGGTCGAGCGGTTGCGCATCGGTATCCACGACGAGCTCGCGTGGGAACAAGGTGTCGCGGTGGAGGATGCGGCTCGGGCCGAGAAGCGTGTGCGGGATATCAAGGAACAGCGCCAGAAGCTGCTCAACGCCCACTATGCGGGCGCGGTGCCGCTGGACATGCTGAAGGTCGAGATGGATCGGCTGACGCGGGAGATGGCCGAGGCCGAGAAGAGCATCGCGGCCGCAAGCACAGCGATGGCCAAACTGGAACAGACTCTAGACAGGGCGCTGGAGATCGCCGGGAACTGCGCTAACGCCTACCTTGGCGAAGACGCCACCCCTGCTATCCGGCGGCGGTTCAACCAAGGGCTGTTCCGGCGGCTGTACATCTCCCAAAGCGGCGAAGTCGAACGGTTCGAGATGACCGAGCCATTTGGTACCGTGCTCGACCCGAATCTGCTTGATGAGCTGGCTGAGGAGAGAAAAGGGCGCGAAGCTGCGGAAGGTGCAGGCGAACAGAAGTCAACTCCGGCAGATGCGACACCGTCGCAAAACGGAATCGAAGTACCGGAACCTGGCGAAAAGGTCTTCGCGTATCTGTCGGGAACACAAAAGCCGGACGTGAAGATCGTCCGGCTTGGTTTGCACAAGAACAACTTGGTGCCCCCGGCAGGATTCGAACCTGCGCACCCGCCTCCGGAGGGCGGTGCTCTATCCCCTGAGCTACGGGGGCTCAGCGACCGACAAAGAGTAACAGGTTTGGTCGGCGGGGCTGAAATGGGTTAGCCGATGGACTGTTGCAGCTGCTGCATGACGGTGATCTCGCCCTGCTGGCCGGACTTCATGCTGCCGGCGAGCCAGACGATGTCGGGGTTGGTGGATTGCTTGAGGACACCGTCGACCATGTGGATGCCGCCCAGGTGGTGCTTGATCATGAGCTTGAGGAAGAGGCGGTCGAAGTCGGGGCCGGTGGCGGACTCGAGCTGGGTGAGCTCGGCTGGCGTCGCCATGCCCGGCATGAGGCCATCCTGCAGGGACTGCTCGCCGTCGGGCATCCACGCCATGGGGCTGCCGGTGCGGTTGGTGTTGAGGCCCCACTCGCGCAGCCACTGCTGCATCATGCCGACCTGACCCTGTTGGGTGACCGCGATGTCGCCCGCGATCACGCGCAGGGTGCCGTTGGCGGCCCGCTGGTGCGCCAGCATGGCCATGTGCACCGCTTGGGCGTGGTGGTCGGACATGTCCCGCGCGAATCCCGCCTCGGCCGACGCGTCGCCCGGGGTGGACGACGAGGCGAACGCGCGGGGCACGACGACGCCGGCCGCGAACCCCAGCATCAGGCCCAGGATGAGCATGATGCTGAGGCCCGTCGTGCTGAACAGGGTGAAGGTGGGCTTGGTGCTGGTCATAGGGTCAGTCAACTACTGGCCTTGGCCGAACCTCTGCTGCACCTGCTGCTCGGTCAACGGTGTCGTGCCGGTGGCCGTGTTGCCCTCACCGCAGCCGACCTGCGGCTCCAGCGTGGCGTTCTTGGCGAGCGCCTCGATGAACTTGTCGATGCGCGCGTCATTGACGTCGTCGAGCTTGAGCTGGTAGCCCCACGCCTGCAGGGAGACGGGCTTGTCCAGGTTGTCGACCGGGCTCAGCATCGTGAACTGCTTGCCGCGGACCTTGTTGGCCAGCACCTCGACCTGGTCGGCGGGCAGGCCACTGCGGTAGGTCACCCAGACCGCGCCATGCTCGAGGCTGTGCACCGCGTGCTCGTTGGGGATCGGCGCGTCGTAGATGTTGCCCATGCACTGCTGCCACACGGCGTTGTGCGGGCCGCCGACCGGCGGGTTTTGCGCGTAGGTCTGCGTGCCCCAGGCGTGGTCGCGCTTGAGCTCGGTGCCGTTGGCCCGGAAGTTGACGATGCCCTCGATCTGCGAGGCGCGCTGCTCCCAGGGGTATGCCGACCCGCCGGGCCCGAACGACGGCCACGCGGCGGCGATGATGATGCCGACGGCGATCACGCCGACCGCCACGAAGAGGGCGATCGGGCCCCAGTTGCGCCCCTGGCCGACCTTGACCGGCGCTTGTGGCCGGCGCGGGCCGCCACCTTTGCCGCCGGCTGCGGGCTTGCCGCCGCCCTTGCCTCCGGGCTTGGCACCCGGTTTGGCGGAGGGCTTGCCGCTGACTTTCACGACGGAGGGGCTGTTCTGTTCGCCGCTTGGCGTGCTGATGCTCATCGTGTATGTCCGTCACATCGAGGGGTGGGTGTGCCCGGCCGGGCGTCGGTCGCCGATTCTACCCGGTATCGATCCGGACTGGCGGACTTAGATGTGTGCGGGGATGCATCCGGGCGGGGTGTAACGCGGCGGAGAAGTGTCGGAGGCGGTGGATACCATTCTTGGCGTGACTCCGGAGAATCTTGCCGACGCTGTCCTGGACGCGGCCAAGGCCGTGTTCGCGGCGCGTGATCTTGACGTGTCCGTGCTGCCCGTCACGGTCACCGTCGAGCGTCCGCGCAATCCGGAGCACGGCGACTACGCCACCAACCTGGCCCTGCAGGTCGCCAAGAAGGTGGGCGTCAATCCGCGCGAGCTGGCCGGCGCG
>NZ_QJUG01000053.1 GCF_003426775.1 Allorhizocola rhizosphaerae
GGGTGGCTTCCAATGCCGTGCCGCCGGCCACTGCCAACCCCGCGCCGCAGGTCACCGCCAACCCCGCGCCGCAGGTCACCGCCAACCCCGCGCCGCAGGTCACCGCCAACCCCGCGCCGCAGGTCACCGCCAACCCCGCGCCGCGGATGGCCGCGAACGCCGCGCCGCCACCGGCGGGCCTGGCTCAGACTGGAGTCCAGGCTCAAGCCGAAGTCCAGGCTCAAGCCGAAGTTCAAGCCGGGCAGATGGTTTATATCGTGCGCAAGGGCGACTGGCTCGGCCGGATCGCGCTCCGCTTCACCGGCGACTTCAACTGCTACAACGATATCGTCAAGCTCAACCCCAAGCTCATCAAGGATCCACACCACATCGAGCCGGGCTGGCGCCTGATCCTGCCGGCCGACGCGCGGGACCGCGGCATCATGGGCCACGCCACCGGCTCGGTCATCATGCCGCAGACTCAGGTGCCGCAGACTCAGGTGCCACAAACCCCGGCGCCACAAACGCAGGCGCCGCAGCCGCCCGTGGAAAAGCCTGCCCCGCCCGTCGAAAAGCCCGCCCCGCCGGTGGAGAGCCCCACCCCGAAACCGTCTAATGTGGATACACCGGCGAAGGAGGCCGGTGGGCCGGACCGCAAAGTGCCCACGACGCTCGCGGCCGGTGCCGGGCTGGCCGCCGCCAGCGTGCTCGCCGCGCACGTGATCCTGCACCGCCGCCAGATCAAACAGACCCAGATCCGGGTACGCCGCAGGCGCCGCGTCACCAAGGTATTCATGCCCACGGTCGAATCCGCCGTGCGCCAGATGGCCAAGCACCGCGCGGTCGACCGGCTCGACGCGTGCCTGCGCTCGCTGGCGATCGGCCTGCGCGGCCGGGCCCCCGCCGACATGCCCGACATCGCGGCCGTCTGGCAGGCGGGCGGTGACATCGCGGTGATCCTGACGGCGCCGTGCGCCGAGCCGCCCGAGCCGTTCGAGGAGCGTTGGCAGAACACGTGGTCGCTCACCGCCAACGCCCCGCTGCCGGAGTCGAGCTGGGCCCCGGCGCTGCTGCCCGGACTCCTGACGTTCGCGACCTGGCCGCAGGGCGGCGACCTGCTGGCCGACACCGAACGCACGGGCCTGCTCACGATCACCGGAGATCCGGAAAACTGCGAGAACCTGCTGCGCGCGCTGGCCGCCGAGGCCGCGAGCGCCCAGTGGACCGACAGCGCATCCGTGCTGCTGGCGGGCATGAACCCGCTCGACATGCGGCACATCTCGGCGCTCAACCCGAGCCGCGTCCGCACCACCGCTTCGATCCCGGAGGCGTTGGCCCGGATCAGCAAGCGGGCCGCGGGCAACGCGTCGATCCTGCACGAGACGCAGGCCCCCGACACCATGTCGGCCCGCATCAACAACCTGACCGAGGGCTTCTGGGCCACGCATGTGCTGTTCATCGCCGACCCGTGGGGTGAGCATTCGCAGCAGCTGCGCGAGCTCGACGCCCAGCTGGCCGGGCTGCGCCGGGTCGGCGTCGCGGTGATCGCCACGCATCCCACGGCCACCCGCTGGTCGGCGACGGTGAGCTCGGACCGCAGCCTGCACATGGCCTGGCTCGCGGTCGCCGGGGCCAACGCCCGCCAGCTGTCCACGGAGGAGCTCGCGGCACAGGTCGAGGCAGGGTCGTAATAATCCCACTGCGCTCAGGCGAAGCCGTGCTCTTGCGCGCCCGGGTCCGGATCGCCTCGCGTCCGGACCCAGCCGCTGCGGATAATCTTGGCCGGTGCGTTTTGAACTGGACCCGCCGCTGACCGCCGCCCGCCGCGAGGAGATCGTGACGTTGTGGCTCGACGTGTCCAACGCGGGCGGGGCTGTGGGTTTTGTCGCACCGGTGACCCGGGCCGAGGTCGGGGCGCTGGCACACCAGGCGTTCGAAGACGTCGAAAGCGGCGACGACCGGCTGTTGCTGGGATACGAGGGCGACCGGCTCACGGCCATGCTCCTGCTCGTGAGCCGGCGCTTTCACCTCTGCGAGCACTGGCGCACCGTGAAGCGGGTGATGGTCTCGCCCGACGCGCAGGGCCGGGGCTACGGTGCGGCGCTGATGCGCGAGGCCGAACGGGTGGCGCGCGAAATCGGGTGGGATGGCCTGTTTCTGACCGTGCGCGGCGGGCTCGGGATCGAGCGGTTCTACCAGTCGTTGGGATACAAGGAGGTCGGGCGGTTGCCGGGCGCACTGCGCGTCGGGCCGGACGACAACCGCGACGAGATCCAGATGTGGCTCTCGCTCACCTCATAGGGCGCTACGGCACGATGCGCTCGATCGCCGACGCACCGTGCTCGGCCAGAAAGCCGCGCGCCCACTCGACGTTTTCCGGCGTCGGGTCGCGGCCCACGGCGACCGCGAAATCCTCCGGGTCCCAAGGCTGGTCGGCCCCGGTGCGCAGCTCCCAGCGATCGCGGGCGCCCGCGCGCAGGCGCTCCGGGTCGACCTCGCGCTCCGGGACGCGGCGCAGATATTCCGCTTCGAGCTCAGCCATGCGCTCGGTGTGGGTTTCGAGCGCCTGATCCGAGCCGTGCCGCAGCGTGTCATGCCGGGTGCGGTGCAGCGTCCGCAGCTCGCGCAGCAGTTCCTCGTCGGTGAGCTGGCTCGACGGCACACCCGCGCCGGGCGTCGGTTCGGGCTCACCGCTCAGCTGCCCGACCGCGTCGGCGACCTCGTCCTGGGCATACTCGCCCTCGGGCAGCTCGTCGAGCGCGTTCATCACCTCGACCGGCGCGTCCGCCGCGACGGCGCGCCGGTGGATTTCGTCCCGGCTGAGCCGTTCCTGCCGGGTGAAGACCTCGTCGAGCAGGGCTTCGACCTCTCGCATGAGTGCGCGAGTACCCCCGTGCGCTCCGGCTAAACCGCACCACGGACCGGTGCCCTCACCCGCCGTCGGCTTCCGCTCAGCTCAGGCGCGCCGCGCTCGCCGGCTACAGCGACGCGGCCGAGCGTATGGGCGGCGAGAGCCATCCGCCCTTTGACCATGCCAATCTGGAGCCCGTCTGTGCCTGAGCGGGGCTGTGCCGGGTACCAAAGACAAATCTATGTAAAGAAAACGGCCGCAGCATCGACGGGCATCGACAAAGCGCGGTGTGATGCGATGCGTGAAATATCGCTCCTATATGGCAATCGCGCTCACGGCGGTGACGCTGGCGGCCTGCAACGGGCGCGCCACGGCGCCGACCGACATCACGCAGACCGGTGCGGTCTTGCACGCGCAGACCGAGTGCCTGGCCGAGACGACCGACAACCCGTGCACGGGCTGGTTCCAGTATTGGGCCGACGGCAGCACGAACATTCTGACCACGCCGCGCGTCACGGCCAACGTGCGCACCAACGGTTTCGTGGACTTCAACCAGACGGTGTCCGGCCTGACCCCGGACACGTTGTATCACGCCCAATTCTGCGGCTACGGCGACCGCAACATCGCCCAGCCCGGGTTGTGCATCGGCCCGCACGGGACGGGCGCGGTGCGGCCGGGAGTCCAGCCGGACGCCCGCGATTACAGTGCCACACAAAACTTCCGTACCGCGTCGGCCAACACCGTCGCGACCGTCGACATTGGACGCGTGCTGTCCACGGCGGACACCACGGACCGCCCCATCGGGCGCGACGGTGGGCACAGCATCGCTTACTCGTCCACCGAAGCGCTGTGGGTGTTCGGCGACACCGCGCAGCGCAACGGCCCCGCGTTCCTCGCCTACGGCACGGCCGCCAAGGGCCCGTACCAGGTGGGCGTCGCCCCGACCGGGCTGAGTGAGCTGCCCCGCCCGCCCGCGGCACCCCAGCCGGGGCTCACGTCACCGGCCAACTTCTTCCCGGCCCCGACGGGTCTGGTCACTCCCGACGATCCGCCCGTACCGTGCGGCAGCACGGGAAGCAACAGCTATTCGGCGGCGTGGATCTCGGGCGGCGCACGCATCCCGAATACCAACCGGGTCTTGCTGATCTGGGCCGAGATCTGCGTGGCGATCGGCGATGGCCGAGGCTGGCCGGTGGAACGGTGGCGCATGGCCGACTACGACCCTGCCACGAACCGGTTCGTGCGCTTCTTCACGCCGTTTGTGGCCAACCCGATGCGGGCGGGGCTGCCCAGCACGCTGACGCCGTCGAACCCGGTGTTCGGCGATGATGGGTACCTCTATCTGTTTGGCACCAAACGAAATCCAGACGCCATCTTCACCGCCCGCGTGAGCGCGAACCCCGACGCGTGGGGCGATCCGGCCAATTATCGGTGGTGGGGACGTCCCGGAGGGGCCAGTCCACAGTGGACCACCGACCACGCCTCGGTCGTGTCGCTCGTGTCGGGCGTCGAGCCGTGGGGCGTGTATGTCGGCGACTTCAGCGGCGTGGGCGGCGGCAGGCGCCTGGCCATGCTGGTGAAGGACAGCTTCTACGACAGCCCGCACTTGCGCATTTACACGGCCGGCAGCCCGCTCGGCCCGTGGACCGCGGGCCCGGTCGGCCGCGTGCCGGACAACTGCCAGGGCGGCGGGTTCGGTTGTTACGCGTTCAACGGCCATCCCCAGCTGAGCACATCGACGTCGTTTGTGTTCTCGTGGTACTCGCCCGGTGATCGCCAGCCCGACGGCGGCCATATCCGGTTGGGGACCATCCGCTGGTGATTTTGTTGGTACGCCGGCGGGCCGTGACGCAACCACCGCCACCCTCGCTTTACGGCCCGCCGGCGTATGAGCAAAAGGATCTGAAGGAGGGCCGGGCCCTGACGGAGGTGGCGGCCGTGCCGTGCACGCAGCCGCACACCGGCGAGGTGGTGGGCCAGTTCCAGCTGTCGGGCTCGTCGTATCCGGGCGAGGACGCGGTCGCGGCGCGGGCAACCGAGCAGTGCGAACTGCTGCTCGACGGCGACACCAGCCACGGGGACGAGGGCGACGACATCTTCCTGATGTATCCGCGCGAGCAGGATCGGAACAAGGCTCGCGCGCGGTGACGTGCATTGCCTACTTCACGACACCCCAAGCGGGAAGCCTGCGCGGATAAGGTCTGAGCATGCGGGTGATTGCGATACACACATATCCGGTCAAAGGATGCAGCGCGCTGGCGCATGACGCGGCCGCCGTGCAACCGTGGGGTCTGGAGGGCGACCGGCGCTGGCTGGTGGTCGGCCCGGAGGGTGTGGCGATCACCCAGCGCGAGGTCCCGGGGCTCGGCCAGCTCCGCGCGGTGCCGGGCCGCGATCACCTTGCCCTGACCCATTCGAAAGATTCTTATCTGGTACCAAATGAGGCATTCACCATCCCCTTGACGAGCAAGATTTTCGGTGCCGTCGTGCCCGCGAGGTCGGCCGGCCCGGACGCGGATGCCTGGGTGAGCAAGGTGCTCGGCGTGCCCGCGCAGCTGGTCTGGATGGACGATCCCACGACGGCACGGCCGGTCGTGCCCGACTTCGGGATCCCGGGCGACGTGGTCAGCTTCGCTGACGTGACCCCGTTGCTGCTGGCCAACACCGCATCGTTGCGCCGCCTCAACGACTGGATCGCCGAGGGCGACAGCCCCGACGAAGGCCCACTGCCCATGAACCGGTTCCGCCCCAACCTGGTCATCGACGGCGCGGCGCCGTTCCAGGAGGACGAGTGGGTGGGCCGCACCATCCAGATCGGACAGCTCGCCTATCGGGTGCCGCAGGCGTGCGGCCGCTGCGTCGTCACGACCACCGACCAGGCCACGGGCGCCAAGGGCCGCGAACCGCTGCGCACGCTGGCCCGGCACCGCAACGTCGAACAGCAGCTGCTGTTCGGCGTCCACCTCACGCCGGTCGAGCCGGGCGAGGTGCGGGTCGGCGATTTGTTGACCTTTTAGGACCCGATCGCCGGGTTGGCTTCCCGGGCAAACCCGATAGGCTGCGGGCTCGGGTTTGGACGACTACGGCTTTGCTACTTTCGTGGAAGGAGCGGTTCGGCGTGGGCAAGCACCGGCGGGACAACGAGGATCCGGCCCAACCCGCAGATCCACCCGCACCTCCAGCGGCGCCCTCGCCCGGCTCACCGGCGGCGACGCCGCCGTCACCCGGCTCGCCCACAGCGGCGACCACGCCGTCACCCACCCCGCCTACACCGGCCACCACGCCTTCGCCCAGTTCGCCGGCGGCGAGCCTGCCGTCACCCACCCCGCCCACAGCGGCGACCACCTCGTCACCCGGCTCACCCACAGCGGCCCCACCCGCACCGGACTCTCGCCTGGCGATGGCGGCTGCGGCTGACGACTCCGAGACGCGCGTGCTCGCGGCGATCGAGCCGGACGCCGACGAGTTCGTGCCTGCTCCGGGCGGTGCGCGCCGGCTCCTCATACCCGCCATCGTGGCCGGTGTCGTGCTGGCGGGCGGGGGCGGTGCCTGGATCCTTTCCGGACAGCCCGGTGGGCCGCGCCTGTTCCAGCCGCCCGGCACCAGCTCGCACACCACTGGCAACTCGGTCATCGAGGGGTTCGGCGAGGCGTCGGCAGAGCCTTCGCCATCAGCGAGCCCGCGCGTTTCGCCGAGCCCTTCGACCACCGCCCAGACTTCGCCCGCACCGCCGTCCCCGTCCCCGGCCCCACAGGCTGGGCCGCCCGCGCCCCTGGCGCATTACCGGTTCGACGAGTCGTCCGGCACGTCGTCCGCCGACGCGAGCGGGGGTGGCCGGACCGCCACGATCGCCGGCGGGGCCGGGTTCGTCTCCGGGCGGCTGGACAACGCGATCGACCTCAACGGATCGAGCCAGTACGTGGCACTCCCTTCCGGAATCCTCAGCGGCGCAACGGATTTCACCGTCGCGGCGTGGGTACGGCTCGACTCCAACTCCGCCTGGTCGCGCGTCTTCGACTTCGGATCGAGCGCGAGCGTCAACATGTTCCTGACCGCGCGCAGCGACGCGGGCACGGCACGCTTCGCTATCACGACCGGCGGCTACTCCAGGGAGCAACGGATCAACGCGCCCGCACCGCTCCCGACGGGCACGTGGACGCATGTCGCGGTGACGTTGCGCGATGGGGTGGGCATCCTCTACGTCAACCGGGCCGAGGTGGGCCGGACGACGGGCATGACGCTGTCCCCCGCCTCGCTGGGCAGCACGTCGCGCAACTGGATCGGCCGCTCCCAATACTCGGTCGACCCATACCTGAACGGGCTCGTGGACGACGTGCGCATCTACACCCGCGCGCTGCCCGCCTCCGAGATCGCCGCGCTCCCGTAGGTACACCCGCTCCCGCTTTTTCGGCACCACATCCGGGACAACGTCGCCGCACGCGCGAAAACCGGTGCAGTACCCGGCATCCTGCACTCAAGCAACCAAGCGCCGTCAATCGTGCTCGGCGACGAACAGTTGCCATGCGGAGCCGCCACACCCACGTTTCCTGTGTCACCGACGCCGAGCACGACCCCAAGATCACCGGGCAGAGCCACGCATCGGTCTCCGTGCGCACCCCGATGGGTGTAGCCGGGCAACCTGCCGGTTCGTGCGCAACGAGCTGCGCCACGGTCGCGAGCCTGAGATGACTGTCCCCCTGGACCACCGTGACCGGTGGCGTTGCAGGCGACGGCGTGGCCCACGGCGAGCCAACCGATCCACGAGTGCTGATGTCGGCCGCTGGCATCCTCGCGGACATGGCCGAACCGTGCGCCGGTCGCCGTCCCGATACCGCGCTCGGTGACCTGATCATGGCTCGGCGGCAGTTGCTGAACCTGAAGCGAACTCGCCGAGCGCCCGGCACCGCCGGATCCCTCGGATTGATCATGAAGTTAGGGTCACGCCACGCGTCGAGCATGGACGTAAGTGCATGATCAACGGACTGGTTGGGGTGTGGTTGCGTACTGAATGAAAGGTTGCATAGGGTTGAGGTTGTGAATGAGGCTGTTCGCGAACTTGTGCTGAGCACGCGTTTGACGCCGACGCAGCGGCGCATAGCGCGGGAGTTGGTGAACCGGGCAGACGAGGTGGCCTACCTGTCGGCTGCCGAGCTGGCCGAGCTCGCGCAGGTGAGCCAGCCGTCCGTGACCCGGTTCGCGATGGCGCTGGGCTTCGACGGCTACCCGGCGCTCAGGAGAAGGCTGCGCGACCTCAACGGACGCAACGGCCGCCCCGACCGGGCCGGAAACGAGCTGCAGCAGGCGATCCGCGACGAGGCGTCCAATTTGGAGCGTCTGGCGGACGGTCTTTCCGACCTGAGCGCCATCCAGCATGCCGGCGCGCTGCTCGCCGCGAGCCGGCCGCTGCCCGTGCTCGGGCTGCGCGCCGCCGCCCCGCTGGCCAACTACTTCGGCTACTTCGCCGCGAAGATCCACCCCGAGGTGCGCGTGCTGGAGCACGGCGGCAGCCTGCTGGCCGACCGGCTCGAACAGGCCGCCAGCTCCGGCACCAGCGCCGTGCTGGCCTTCGCGCTGCCGCGCTACCCGCGAGAGCTGCTCGACGCGCTCGCCGAGGCCCGCGCGCTCGGCCTTCGCATCGTCGTCATCACCGACTCGCCCGTCAGCCCGGCCGCCGACCGCGCCGACATCACGCTCACCGCCGCGGTCGGGTCGCAGCTCGTGTTCGACCTGCACACCGCGCCCATGGTGCTGGCCATGGTGCTGCTGCAGGCCATGGGCGACGCCGACCCGACCGCGACGCAGCGCCGCCTCGAAGCATTCGAACTGTCCGCAGCCCGCCGCAATCTCTTCGTGGAGTGACTTCAATGGAGCAGATCATCCGCGCCGCCACCGGAACCCAGTTGACCGCGCGCTCCTGGCCGCAGGAGGCAGCGATCCGCATGCTGTGCAACAACCTCGACCCGGACGTGGCCGAAAGACCTGAAGACCTTGTTGTCTATGGGGGTACCGGCAAAGCCGCCCGCGATTGGCCGAGTTTTCACGCACTCGTCCGGACGCTGACCACGCTCAAGGACGACGAGACGATGCTGGTGCAGTCGGGCCGCCCGGTGGGCGTGTTCCGCACGCACGAGTGGGCGCCGCGCGTGCTCCTTGCCAACTCCAACCTGGTGGGCGACTGGGCCACCTGGCCGGAGTTTCGCCGCCTCGAAAAACTAGGCCTGACCATGTATGGGCAGATGACCGCCGGCTCATGGATCTACATCGGCACACAAGGCATCCTGCAGGGCACATATGAGACGTTCGCTGCCGTGGCGGCCAAGCGCTTCGGCGGGACCCTCGCGGGCACCCTGACCCTGACGGCCGGGTGTGGCGGCATGGGCGGGGCACAGCCGCTCGCCATCACCATGAACGGCGGCGCATGCATCGTCGCCGATGTCGACCCGCTCCGCATGCAAAAGCGGGTCAATACGCGCTACCTCGATGTCGTGGCGTCCGATGTGGACGAAGCCGTCGCCATGGCCTTGCAGGCCAAGCGGGAGAAGCGTCCGCTCAGTGTCGGTGTGGTCGCCAACGCGGCGTGGCTGTTTCCGTACCTCCTGGAAAAGGGTATGGAAATCGACATCGTCACCGATCAGACCAGCGCGCACGATCCCCTTTCCTACCTTCCGCTCGATGTCGATCTCGGCGATGCCCCCGACTACGCGGCCAAGAAGCCGGAGGAATTCACCGACCGGGCGCGGGCGAGCATGGCCAAACACGTGGAGGCCATGGTCGGGTTCATGGACAATGGGGCCGAGGTGTTCGACTACGGCAACTCGATTCGGGGCGAGGCGAAGCTCGGCGGATACTCGCGGGCGTTCGCCTTCCCGGGTTTCGTGCCCGCCTACATCCGGCCGCTGTTCTGCAAGGGCAAGGGCCCGTTCCGCTGGGCGGCGCTTTCGGGCTCGAAAGAAGACATCGCGGCGACCGATCGTGCGATCTTGGACCTGTTCCCGGAGAACGAGTCACTGGCCCGCTGGATCCGCCTGGCCTCGGAGAGGGTCGCGTTCCAGGGGCTTCCGGCGCGCATCTGCTGGCTCGGCTATGGCGAACGCGACAGGGCGGGCGCTCGCTTCAACGAGATGGTCGCCGACGGGACGCTCCGCGCGCCCATCGTGATCGGCCGCGATCACCTCGACTGCGGCAGCGTGGCCTCGCCCCACCGGGAGACAGAGTCCATGTTGGACGGTTCCGACGCAATCGCAGACTGGCCCCTGCTCAACGCGCTGGTCAACACCGCCAGCGGCGCGTCGTGGGTGAGCATCCACCACGGCGGTGGCGTCGGCATGGGCCGCTCGATCCACGCGGGGCAGGTGACGGTCGCCGACGGGACGCAACTCGCGGCGCAGAAGATTGAAAGAGTGCTCACCAACGACCCGGGTATGGGAGTCATCAGGCACGTGGATGCCGGTTATGACCAGGCGGCCGAGGTCGCCAAGGAGAAGGGTGTTCGAGTACCCATGGACGAGTCTTATGAAGCTACTGGATGAGATCGCAGACATCGGCCGCGACCCGGTCAGCGGCGGTTACGTCCGGTATGCATGGACCGAGCCCGAGCTAGCGCTGCGGGACTGGTTCCGCGATCAGGCCACCCAACGCGGGCTGGCGCTGGAAGACGACGGCAACGGCAACATCTTCGCGTGGTGGGGATCGGGCCCGGACGCCGTGCTGACGGGCAGCCATCTCGATTCCGTGCCCCACGGCGGCGCATACGACGGCCCGCTCGGCGTGGTCAGCGCACTGCTGGCGATAGACGAGCTTCGCCAAAGAGGAGTCAAGCCCGCCAAGCCCATCGGGATCGCGGTCTTCGCCGAGGAGGAGGGCTCCCGGTTCGGGCTGGCGTGCCTCGGGTCGCGCCTGCTCACCGGTGCCGTCGCTCCCGATCAGGTCGACCTTCAAGGCGTGTTCGAGCCCGTCGGCCGCAGGCAGGACATCCTCGACCGCATCGGCTGCTTCGTCGAGCTGCACATCGAGCAGGGCCGGGCACTGCAGCGCCCGGTCGGGGTGGCCAGCGCGATCTGGCCGCACGGCCGGTGGCGGCTGGACTTCGCGGGCGAACCCAACCACGCGGGCACCACCCAGATGGGCGACCGCCGCGACCCGATGCTGACGTTCGCCTTCACCGTGCTCGCGGCGAACAAGGAGGCACGGCTGCGGCACGCACACGCGACGATCGGCCGGGTGCAGGTCGCCCCAAACGCGACAAACGCCATCCCCTCTTCCGTGCGGGCATGGCTTGACGCGCGTGCGCCATCGCCCGAAATCGTCGACGAGTTGGTGGAGGCGTTGCGCGCCAAGGCAAGCGAGCGTGCCTCGCGCGACGGGACCACCGTGACGATGACCGCCGAGTCGATCACGCCCGCCATCGAATTCCACATTGGACTGCGTGATCGGTTGGCCCGCCTGCTGGACGCGCCGATCCTGCCGACCGGTGCGGGCCACGACGCGGGCGTGCTCAGCGCCTACGTGCCGACCGCGATGCTTTTCGTGCGCAACCCGACCGGAGTTTCGCACTCCCCATTGGAGTATGCGGCCGATGAGGATTGCGAAGCGGGTGTCACCGCGCTCGCCGATGTGCTGCAGGACCTGACGTGTTGACGATCTACCGCTGTGAGTATGCCTGGCTGCCCGACGGGATCGAGCGCGACGTGGCGATCCAGGTCGAAAACGGCTACATCACGGCGGTCTCCCCCGCATCATCGGGCGGCATCGCACGGGCCGGCCTGACCATCCCGGGGTTTGCCAACGCCCACTCGCACGCGTTCCACCGGGCCTTGCGCGGGCGCACGCACAACGGCGGCGGCGACTTCTGGACCTGGCGCGAACAGATGTACCGCGTGGCCGCCAAGCTCGACCCGGACTCCTACTATCGCCTGGCCCGTGCCGTGTACGGGGAGATGGCCCTGGCAGGCGTCACGACCGTGGGCGAGTTCCATTATCTGCATCACGCGCCGGGCGGCGCGCGCTACAGCGATCCCAACGCCATGGGCCACGCCGTCATCCAGGCCGCGCACGACGCGGGCATCCGCATCACCCTCATCGACACGCTGTACCTTCAGGCCGGGGTCAACGGCGAGCCGCTCAGCGAGACGCAGCTCCGGTTCAGCGACGGCGACGCCGACGCGTGGGCGGAAAGGGTCGCGGGCATCGTCGGCACCCGGATCGGCGCGGCCATTCATTCGGTACGGGCCGTGCCCCCGTCCCAGATGCGCCCGGTGGCAGAGTTCGACGGCCCGATCCACGCCCACGTTTCCGAGCAGGGCGCCGAAAACGAGGCGTGCCAGGCGCTGCACCACTGCAGCCCGGTCGAGCTGCTCGCCGAGCGGGGCGTGCTGCAGCAGGGATTCACGGCCGTGCACGCCACCCATCTGTCCGAAAGCGACATCGCACAGCTGAGCCAGGCGTACACGTGCTTCTGCCCCACGACCGAACGCGACCTGGGCGACGGCATCGGTCCGGCTCGCGCGCTGCACGAGGCGGGTGCGCAGCTCACGCTCGGCAGCGACAGCCACGCGGTGATCGACCTGTTCGAGGAGTCGCGCGGACTCGAACTCAACGAGCGGCTGGCCTCGCAGAAGCGTGGCCGGTTCAGCCCGGACGAGCTGCTGTTCGCGGCGACCAAGGCGGGCCACGACAGTCTGGGTTGGACAGACGCGGGCCGCATCGCCGTGGGCCAGCGGGCCGACCTGGTGACCGTGTCGCTCGACTCGCCGCGCACGGCGGGCAGCGACCCGGCCGGAATCCTGTTCACCGCCACGGCCGCCGACGTCACGCACGTGGTCGTCGACGGGCGTGAGGTGGTGGCCGATGGCCGGCACGTTTCTCTCGATGTGGCCGGCGAGCTTCGGGAGGCCGTGTGCGCACTCTACTGATAGGCAATATCGGCGAGCTCACCACGCACGCCGGCGGCGAAGGCGACGCGCTCATCGTCAGCGATCGCGTCGAGTGGATCGGGTCTTCGAAGCACGCGCCCGCCGCAGACTCCTATTTGGACGCGGGCGGCGGGGCGGTCATCCCCGGATTTGTCGACAGCCACAGCCATCTGGTGTTCGCGGGCGACCGCGCCTTCGAGTTCGCCGCCCGCATGGCCGGCTCGCCTTACACGGGCGGCGGGATCCGTTACACGGTCGAGCAAACCCGCGCCGCCTCCTCCTGCGCGCTGGAGGCCAACGCCACCCGGCTCGTCACCGAGGCCCGCCGCCAGGGCACGACCACCATCGAAATCAAGAGCGGCTACGGGCTCACGGTCGACGATGAGGCCCGCAGCCTGCGCATCGCGGGCACCCTCACCGAGGAGACCACCTTCCTCGGCGCGCACATCAAACCCGGTGATGATTACGTGTCGCTGGTGGTAGGCGAAATGCTGGCGGCATGCGCGCCGCACGCCAAGTGGATAGACGTGTTCTGCGAGCGGGGTGCGTTCGACGTCGACGAGTCCCGGGAAATCCTGACCGCGGGCGTCAAGGCGGGCCTACAGCCACGCATCCACGCCAACCAGCTCGGGCCGGGCGGCGGCGTGCAGCTCGCGGTAGACCTCGACTGCGCCAGCGCCGACCACTGCACATATCTCAGTGACGCCGATGTCGCGGCCCTGGCTTCTTCGCAGACCGTCGCGACGCTGCTGCCCGGATGCGAGTTCTCCACCCGCGCGCCCTATCCCGACGCGCGCAGGCTCATCGACGCGGGCGCGACCGTGGCCATCGCGACCGACTGCAACCCCGGTTCGTCGTACACCTCATCCATGCCTTTCTGTATCGCCGTCGCCGTGCGCGAGATGCGCATGACCCCGCACGAAGCGCTGTGGGCGGCGACGGCGGGCGGCGCTGCGGCACTGCGCCGCAACGACATCGGTCACCTGGGCATCGGCGCCCAAGCCGACCTCATCATCCTCGACGCCCCGAGCTTCGTGCACCTGGCCTACCGGCCCGGTGTCCCGATTGTCAAAACCGTTGTGCACAAAGGAGTGCCGCAGTGATTGTGATAGCGCCCACCGGATGCAAGCCAGAAGACGTGCTCGCCGTCGCCCGCGGGGACGCGCAAGTGCGCATCGCTCCTTCATCAATCGCGGCACTCGAACGCAGCCGGTCCATTGTGGACGAGATCGAGCGCGACGGGCTGCCGGTGTATGGCATCTCCACCGGATTCGGCGCGCTGGCCAACACGTTCATCTCGCCGTCGCGCCGGGCCGAGCTGCAGCATGCGCTCATCCGCTCGCATGCGGCCGGGATCGGCGCGCCAATGCCGCGCGAGGTGGTGCGCGCCATGATGCTGCTGCGGGTGAGGTCGCTCTGTCTTGGACATTCGGGGGTACGCCCACTCGTGGCGCAGGCGTTCGTGGATCTGCTCAACCATGATGTGACGCCGTGGGTGCCCGAGCACGGATCCCTTGGCGCGTCGGGAGATCTGGCACCGCTCGCACACTGCGCGCTGGTGTTGATGGGCGAGGGGTGGGTGCTCGGAAAGGACGGCCACAGGATTTCGGGAAGCGACGCCCTGCACGCGGCGGGCCTTGCCCCGATAGAACTATCCTCCAAGGAGGGTCTTGCCCTTATCAACGGGACCGACGGCATGCTCGGCATGCTGCTGTTGGCCTGCCACGACTTCGGCCACCTGTGCACGATGGCCGACATCACGGCCGCCCTGTCGATCGAGGCGATGCTCGGCTCCGATCGGCCCTTCCATCCTTCGCTGCACGAGATCCGGCCGCATCCGGGGCAGATCGTGAGCGCGGCCAACATCTATCGGCTGCTGCAGAACTCGTCCATCATGGACAGTCACCGGCACGACATGACGCACGCGGTGCAGGACGCATACTCCATGCGGTGCGCGCCGCAGGTCGCCGGCGCGGCACGGGACACGCTCGAGTTCGCCCGGACGGTCGCGGCGCGGGAGCTCGTGTCGGTGGCCGACAACCCGGTCGTGCTGCCCGACGGGCGGGTCGAGTCCACGGGCAACTTCCACGGCGCGCCCTTGGGTTTCGCCGCCGACTTCCTGGCGATCGGGGCCTGCGAGATCGGGTCGATCAGCGAACGCCGGATCGACCGCTTGCTTGACGTGACCCGATCGCGCGACCTGCCGCCGTTCCTCACGCCCGATGCGGGGGTCAACTCGGGCCTGATGATCGCGCAGTACACGGCCGCGGGCATCGTCGCGGAAAACCGGCGCCTGTCCTCGCCCGCGTCTGTGGACACCATCCCGACCAGCGGCATGCAGGAAGACCACGTGTCAATGGGCTGGGCGGCTTGCGTGAAGCTGCGGCGGGTACTCGACAATCTCACCAGCATCCTTGCCGTGGAGCTACTCTCGGCTGTCCGCGGCCTACAACTCCGCTCGCCCCTCACCCCCTCGCCCGCCGGACAGGCCGCCATCGCCCACGTTTCCACCTACGCCGGCGAGCCAGGCCCCGACGTCTACCTCGCGCCGATCCTGGAGCACGCCCGCGCCAGCATCGCCGGCCCCGACCTCCTACAAGCCATCGAATCCCACCTCGGCCCCCTCCCCTAGCCCCGGGGGCGGGGGTGAGCCGCGGTAGGTCTGTGGGTGCGGTGGTGGTGGTGCCGGGGACGACGGTGCCTGGCGTCCCCGGCAAGTGAGGGTTACTTCACCGCGCCGGCCGTCAGGCCCGACTGGATCTGGCGTTGGAAGAAGGCGTACATGATGATCATTGGAATGATGGCGATGGTGAGGGCGGCGAACAGGGCGGCCCAGTCGGCCTCGTATCCGGCCGACGTGGAGATGGCCGCGATGCCCTGGGTGAGCAGCCACTTGTCCTTTTCGGCGGGCAGCAGGGCCAGCGGCAGCACGTACTGGTTCCATTGTCCGATGATGTTGAAGATGGTGATGCTCACCAAGCCTGGCTTGGCCATGGGCAACATGACCCGGAAGAACAGCTTGGTGTGCGAGGCGCCGTCGATCAGCGCGGCCTCGGCGACCGCGTTGGGCAGGGTCTTGAAGAACGCCGCGAGGAAAAACACGGTGAACGGCAACGAGTACGCGATGTAGACGAGGGTCAGTCCAATGTGGCTGTTGAGCAACCCGAGCGTGTCGACCACGAGATAAAGCGGGGTGAGCACGACGTAGACGGGGAACGCCAGTCCCGCAACGAAGAAGTAATACACAACCCGATTGCCAACAAACCTATAGCGTGCCAACACATAAGCGGCCATCGAGCCCAGCAGCATGGTGCCGAACGTCGACGCCACCACGACTATCACGCTGTTGATGAAATAGGTCCCGATGCTCGCCCGCGTCCACGCCCGCCCGAACGAGGCGAAGTCCCAATTGGACGGAAAGCCGAACGGGTTCTCGATGAAGATTTCCGTGTTGCTCTTGAATGATGCCAGCACCGCGAAGACGAGCGGGAACAGGATCATGATGGTCCACAGGGCCAGCGACAGGTGCCCGAAGCCGGACAGCAGCCGGATTTCGCGCTTGGTCTGAGTCGAGTTCATCAGTGCTCCACCGCTTCACGCCGGCCCGTCCGCAGCGCCAGCACCGCGAACGTAATCGTCAACAGGAACAGTGAGACACCAAGCGCCGACGCGTAGCCGTACTCCGACTCCCGGATGCCCTGCTTGTAGATGAGCACCGGCAACACGGCCGTCGCCCCGTCTGGCCCGCCCTGCTCGATGGACAGCAGCATCACGAGGGCGAACGCGTCGAATGCGAGGATTCCCAGGTACACCCAAGCGACTTGAACGGTCTCCCACAGCAGGGGAATGGTCACCCGGAAGAAGATGACGACGCGCGAGGCCCCGTCGAGCACCGCCGCCTCATACAGATCCGCCGGGATGGACGACATGCCCGCCGAAAACAGCACCACATAGAACCCGACCGCCTGCCACACCAGCGCGCCCAGGATGGCCCACATCCCATAATCGATCATGAATCCGATCGGCTTGTCCATGCCGAACACGTCGATCAGCAGGCGGTTGAGCACACCGGTCTGGTCGGGGCCGTACACCCGGCTGAAAATGACCCCGACGATGACCACGGCCAGCACCTGGGGAAGGAAGAACACCACACGGTAGAACTTCGACCCCCACACGCCGGTCATCACGCCACCGCGGGTGCCCCCGCCCATGTTCAACAGGAACGCGAAGAACAGGGCGAGGGCGATCGTGATGAGGGGCAACAGGATCAGCAGGAACAGGTGATGCTGCACCGCCTTCCAGAACAGGCCGTCGGTCCAGATTTTCGCGAAGTTGTCCAGACCGACGAATCTGAACTTCGGCGAGAGGCCGGTCCAGTTGGTCATCGACACGTAAACCAATTGCGTGATCGGGTAGAACACGAACGTCGCGTACAACACGATCGGCGCGAGCAAAAAGCCGATGACGAAGCGGTACGTACCGTGCCGCATGCCTGTTAGCCCTCCAGCCAGTGGGTTACCGGTTGAACTTCTCGATGGACGAGTCGGCCTTGACGGCGTCGGCGATCGCCTGCATGCGGTCGCAGAATTTGTCGGCCGTGCCGCCCTGGAACATCAGCTCATTCGTCGCCGTGCGGCACTCGTCGTCCATCTTCTTGTACCAGGCGTCCCAGCGGAAGTTGAAAATCTCTGTGCCCGCGGCGGTCAATGCCTTGTTCGCCGATTCGGTACCGGGCGAGAGCGTCAGTCCTTCGGTCGAGCCCTGCACCACCGTGAGCACCTTGGTGAGTTCCGTGAATTTGCGCGCGCCTTCCTTGGACAGCATGTGGCGCAGGTATTCCTTGCCACCGCGCACGTTCTTGCCCTTGGCCGCCACGAAGTACATCTCGCCCGGCGCGGCGTAGAGTGCCGTGGGCTTGAGCTTGTCCGCGCTCGTGGCCGACGGCAGCGGGGCCAGTTGGTACTTGAAGTCCGGCGGGGTGTCCTTGGCCTGTTCGTTCTCCAGCCAGGAGCCCGACGGGTAGAAGCCCACCTTGTACTGGTTCTGCTGCAACTGCACCTCGGTGTGCTTGAGGCCCAGGTGGGACTTGTCGGTGTACTTGGCGCCGATCTCACCCCACAGGCGGGCGGCCGTGCGCACGGCGTCGACCTTCCACGCGCCCGCCTCAAGGTTGTCGATGTTCTTCAGCACGTCCGGCCCGCCGATCTTCGCGGCGGTGGTGAGGATGACCAGGTATTGGTAGTACGCGGCGTTCGCGCCCGCGTAGGCGTAGGGAGCCGTGATGCCCGCGGCCCTCATGGCGTCGAGCAGCGACGTGAACTCCGACCACGTCGTCGGCGGCGTCCACTTCTTCTCGGCGAACAACTTGCCCGAGTACCACAGGCCGAACACCGTATAGGCGTAGTTGAGCACATAGGGCTTGCCGTTGTAGGTGCCCGCCTCGATGGTGCCCGGGATCAGCGTGTCCTTGACCTTCTTGCCCGGCACGTCGAGCGACGGCGCGTCGAACAGGTCGGTCAGCTCGGCGACCTGCCCGGCGCTGACCAGCCTGCCCTGGTCCATCAGCTTCGAGCCGGCGTTGTTCACCATGTCCGGCGGCGTGTTGCTGGAGAACCGCGGCGTGAGGATGGTCGAGATCTCCTCGGTCTGGGAGAACTTCACGTCCGCCTTGGGAAATTTCTTCTTGTACGACGGTATGTGCGCATCGGTCGCGTACTTGGTGCCCAGGCCGCCGTTGAAGATGACGACCTCAACCGGCGCGTCCTCCTTGACACCCAACGGGTTTTCGGCGGTGACCTGGCCTTCGGCCTGGTCAGTCGGCCCGTCGTCCTTGGCGCCGACACACGCCGTCAGCAGGCCCGCGGCCGGCGTGGCCAGCAGGCCGACCGCTGCCGTGCGCCGCAACACGCTGCGGCGCGTGAGGTCGGAATCCGACATCGTGGTCTCCATTCGAAAGTTAGTGGTCACGGGCTTTCCGGTGCTGGTGTGCGCTGCGCTGCCCTTAAGAGTCGATTGACGACGGGTGAACACCGCGTCTAGACCGGACTAGACCAGACGCCCACTATAGTTGTCAACCCTTACTAAGAGCGAAGATACCCGTCTTAATTACGGCCGCCCTGATTACGGCCATACGCTGGGCAAACGTTACTTCGATCGTCAGGTGTCGACCAGCAAGCACGGGCAAGAACGACCACCGCGCGCCGCGACGACGCCCACGCCACCGTTGTCCGGTTTCCCAAAAGAGCGGGACCGGCCCGATGGACCGGTCCCGCAGTGATGCAGTGATATCGCCTGGTTATAGCGTCACCGGCCTGCCGCCGAGGGTCACGATGAGCCGGCCGTCCGAGGCGAACGACCAACCGAGGGACCCGCTGTAGTTGGAGCACCGGGAGCCGTTGGAGCCCATCCACCACTGGTTGGTGCTGTCGGAGTTGCCCACGATCCGGTCGTTCGACCCGCTGACATTGAAGCGGCACGAGGTGTTGTTGCGGAACACCGAGCTGCCGGCGTCGAAGGTGTAGTTGCGGTTGCCCGACGCGTTGTCGATGCTGAGGTTGTTCGAGACCTGCATCGTGCCCGGGTTGCGGTTGTAGGTGAACCCGTGCTTGCCGTTGCCGAAGGCGATGTTGCGCCGGATGATGTGGTTGACCCCGATGTCCTCGCCACCGAGCTTGAAGCCGTTGCGGTCCCCGTTGCCCGCCTGGCCGCCGTTGCTCAGCGTGCCGTTGTTGTACGACAGCGAGTCCTCAATCGTCACCGCGCCGATGGGCCCGGTGTCCGACTTGGTGTAGAGGTCCCAGCCGTCGTCGATGTTGTTGCGCGCCACGCAGTAGCGGAAGATGTTGCCAGGGCCGGAGGTGAGCTTGGCGGCGAAGCCGTCGGCGTCCTCTCCGTCTGAGTCGGCGTTGTCGTGCGACAGCGAGCTCAGGATGAGGTTGTGGGACGGCCACTCCGACGCGGGGGCGCCGGCGGTGTACCGCGACAGCTGCAGCCCGGTGTCCCGGTTGTACCGCGTGGTCACCCGCTCGATGATGTTGTTGTTGCCGCCGAGCAGGATCCCGTTGTCGCCGGCGCGCTCGATGATGAGCCCGCGGAGATGCCAGTAGTGCCCGCCGATGGCAAGACCGCGGTTGGCCGGGTCCTCGGCCTGGGCCCCAAAGTTGAGGATGGGTGTCTCGCCCTGGTAGGCGTACAGGTTCTTGCGGGCGCTCGACGTGCCGTTGTTGCCCGGCGCGATGGCGACCGTCTGCGAGAAGCTGTACGTGCCGCCGCGCATGAAGATCGTGCCACCGGCAGCGACACGGGTGATCGCCGTCGTCAACGTCGTCGGGGAGGAGATCGTCCCCGGTGCGCTGGCGCTGCCGTTCGGCGCCACGTAGATCGCGCCGGTCGGCGGCGGTGAGGACACCGGCGGCGACGAGGACGGCGGCGTGCCGGCCACCTCGAAGTCGAGGTAGTCGATGTTGGCCAGGCCGTTGGCGGTGGTCGGGTTGAGCCGGATGGTGTTGCTGCCCGCGTTCACCGCGACGCTCAGGGTCTTGGTGATCCAGGTGGTCCACGTGCCCGTACCCTCGAACGAGGGGGTCTGGACGGTGCTGCCGTTGACGATCAGCTGCGTCGGCCGGGCGGTGGTTGTGCCGTTGGCGAACCGGAAGCCCAGCGTCGCCGTTCCGGCTGCCGCGGCGTTGACGGTGAACTGGGCATACGCTCCGACCGCGTTGGTGGCGTTGCAGAACCCGCTGCCGGAGAAGCCGGTGTGGTCGCTGTCGATGGTGCCGGTGCAGACCGCCGGTGACGTTTCGGCCTCGTGGCGAGTCGGGGCGGCACTCGCCGTGCCGGCGGCCATGACCGCCAACGCACCCGCTACCGCCACCATTGCGGTGCCGGCGATGAGCGGTTTGAGTCTCATCATCTATCTCCAAGGGTTGAGAGCGCGGCGCGGCATGGGACGCGGATGACACGCCGCTACGGTCTCGTGTTCCGGTCGCTTGGCCCGGTCAAGGAGCGAAACATCGATGCGAACACAGATTATGGAAAGCGCTTTCCCCTTTACAAGAGCTGGCGTGTGCAGGTTTGTTGCAGTGCACGGCCGTGGGCCGGTCGGGCATTGAAGTGAGATGATGTGGGCGTGGCGCGCTACTTGACGGCGTTGTTGGTGACGGTCGTGGCATGGGGCCTGGCCGGGTGCTCCCATGAGCGGGCCGACCCGCAGGCCGAGGAGATCGTCAAGGCGCGCGACGAGGCACGCGGGCGGGTCGCGCCGTCGCTGTCGGTGGTGGGCGATGCGCGCGAGGTGGCCCGCGTCGAGCTCGACTTCTGCCGCGAGGGGCAGTACGACTGGAAGATCAAGGAGCCGTTCCGGAGCGAGTGCCAACTGCAGACGGCCGTGGCGTTCACGTTCGGCGGCGACTTCAGGCAGCGTGCGACGGCGATCCACGAGGGCCTCAAGGCGCGCGGGTGGGCCGAGAGCATGGGCGTGCCCGGGTCGTTCGACGTGTGGGACAAGCAGGACGCGTCCATCGGGCGGATCCCGTCTTCGCTTTACAAGGATGGTGAGTTGCGCCGGGTGTGGGTCGTCTTTCAGGCGAGCGCGGCACCGCCGGAGACGTTCTATCCGCACCTGGGCACGGCCGATCAGGTCAACTCGGAAAAGCCCATCAGCACCTACTATTCGGCCACCACGGGCACGCCGTGGGCGGTCGCGTGGGAGCAGGCCGGCCGACCGGGGCCTTATCTGGTCGTGCTGAAGTTCGAGGACGCCTATCACCGGCAGCCACGCTGATCGTTGACGATTTTCAATCGGTCCGGCTAAAGTGTGAACCGTTTTCAACAGCACCTGGTTTCGTGAAGGAAACTGCCAAGGAGACGGCTATGTGGGCCGCTGTGGTCACGGCGTTGATGGGCGCGAGGATGGCGGTGCCCGCGTCGACAGCCGCGGAACCGACCAACGCGCCCGGCAATGTCCAGACGGGCCACGGGTTTCACAGATCGTCCGCTCAGCGCCGACGACATCGGTGTTTTCGTCATCGCCGAGGTCTGACTCTTCCGACGGGAGCACGTGATGCGACGACCGGTCCTTCTCGCCCTGCTGTCCCTGACCCTCGGGCTCGCGGTGCCCGGTGTGGCGCCCGCCGAGGTCGGCACGCTCGCCACCACCACACTGGCGCCTGGGCTCACCCTGAGCAACACCACGGCCAGCGGTCCTAATCGGATAAACATCCTGACGGCCAATCTTGCGGAGCCGACGCTCAAACCCAAATATCTCAATCCTGGTACCGTCGGGGCGACCGCGACGCTTACCACGCAAGCGAATCGGGCCGGGGCCGTGGCCGCGGTCAACGGCGACTTCTTCGACATCGGTGCCACCGGCGCGCCCCGCGGCATCGGCATCGACAACGGCGCGCTCATCCACGGGCCTGCCTCCGGGTGGAACCACACCGCGGCGTTGTACGGCGGGCGCGGCGGGCTCGCCGACATCTTCCTCGACGGCAAAATCACGCTGCCCAGCGGCTCTGTGCTGACCGCGACGAACCTCAACTCGCCCAACATCGCGGCCAACGGGATCGGCGTCTACAACTCACTGTGGGGCAACGAGGCGCGCAGCCAGGTGTTGGATGGTGCCACCCGCTCTCGTGAGATCGAGGTAACGGGGGGCCGGGTGAGCAAGGTGAGCACGGCCCCAGGTGGCAGCGTCGCTGCGGGAACCGTTGCTGTGCTTGGGGTTGGGACGGGAGCCGATGCGCTTGCCGGGCTTGCGGTTGGCGACACGGTGACGGTCGACTACACGCCGCGTGGGGGCGACGGCGCACAGGTCGCGATCGGCGGCAACCTCGTGCTGGTCCGGGACGGCGTGGTCACCACGGTCTCGCATCCGAAGAACCCGCGGACCGCCGTCGGCTTCTCCGCTGATGGCACGAAAATGTGGTTGGTCGTGGTCGATGGGCGCTCCACGGCGAGCGTGGGCATGACCTACGTGGAGTTGGCCAACTACATGAAGTCGCTGGGCGCGGACGACGCGCTCAATCTGGACGGTGGTGGCTCGACCACCTTGGTCGCGCGGATGCCCGGGGACACCACGGTTTCGGTGCGCAACACGCCGTCGGATGGCACGCAGCGAGCTGTGCCCAACGGGCTGGGGTTCGTCACGACCGCGCAGCCTTGGAGCTCCACAGTGGACAACACGACCGCGGGGCGCTTCACGGCGAGCGACAACTGGGGCACGTCCAGCTATTCGAGCCAGCGGTTCGGCACGGACTATCGGTTCGCCGATCCGGTGGCGGCGAGCGATCCCGCTTGGTACAGGATAAACATCCCCGAGACGGCGGCCTATCGGGTCGAGGTCTGGTATGCGGCCAACTCCGGCTACAACGATTCGACGCCCTACATCGTGGTCACTACGACCGGCAATCAGACGGTACGGGTGAACCAGCGCACCAACGGCGGCCGCTGGGTGTCGATCGGAGTGTTCACACTTGCCGCCGGAGACGCGGACAAGGTGGCCGTGAGCCGCTGGACCTCAACCACCGGCTACGTCATCGCCGACGCAGTCCGAATCACCCGAGCCTGACCGCTCCGTTCCCTCCTTGAGCGCCCCACCTCGCGTTGATCATGAACCCAAGTCCATGTTCGACGGCGTGTCGCCGCACCAACTTCCTGGTCAATCTCGCCGCTGCAGCGGCCGTGGCGTGGGGCCGCTCATGCGAGGCGGGACTCTGGCAGCAATATCCGGGATATCGTCGTCGCGCTTGGTTGATCGAGTGCAGGATCCCGGATATTGCTGCGGTTTCCGCGCCCGCCGCGACATCATCCCGGATGTTGTCGCCCCATCCCATGTGGATCGTGGCATCATCCCGGATATTGCGGACAGAGGCGGGGCTGCGCGGCGCGACAGGGCAGGCGCAGCGCAGCGCATGCAGCCGAAGGGTCGTGGTAGGCAGAAGGCACGGCGAAAGTCGTGGCGGAGGCAGAAGGCACGGCGAAAGTCGTGGCGGAGGCAGAAGGCACGGCGAAAGTCGTGGCGGAGGCGGAAGGCGGCGAAGGGGGCATGCACCTGAAGCGGCCATGAGTCGCGGGCAGAGACGGTGCCCGTCGCCGCGCCTTCTGCGGCACGCACGCATTGCACCCGCGCCGGTCGGTTGCGCACCCTGCCCCCTCGCAACATCCAGGATGCGGTCGCTCGCGGGCGCGGAATCCACTGCGCTATCCGGGATCCCGCACCAAATCGATCCTGCGGTAGCAGGCGGCCACGGCGCTTTGCTGCTATCGTGCCGCGAGTGATCGAGGATGACACGCGACGGCAACAGGTGCTGCCGATGATCGCCGGACGCATGGCGCGATTCGACGGCATGCGATGGGATGTGACCGGTGATCTGGTCAAGGGTCCGGGCAGCGTCGGGATCCGGCTCGCGCCCAACCACACGCCATCGCCGACGCACCTCGACATCGACCTTGTCCTCGACGTGGACCGGCCCGGCGACTGCGTGCAATGCTTCGGCGCGACCACTGAGCAGGCGTTGCGGCAGGGCGTTGACACGTGGGCGACGGTCACCGCGTCCACCGCGATCGAGCTGCTGACGCACCAGGGACGTTACGCCGACCTTCGCGCCGGCGACGCTGACGGTTTCCCGGACTGGCACGCGATACAGGGCCCGATCGTCGGCTTCGGCCGCGGCGATGTGTCCGTGTTGCAGCAGTGGATCCTGGCCAACCCGCTGATGCCCGCGCTCGCTGAGCCGATCCGGGCCGACCTGCGCCGTGATCACCTGATGGGCGTGAAGGTCCTCTTTGGCGGGACAGCGGGCGACGAGACCTGCGAGGTGCGGGTGGACGGCCGGGTCAGCGAGGCGGCCGGCGCGCGGTTGTCCGGCCTGCCGTGGCCCAGACCGGCGCGGGCCGCCTTCGCGCGGGCGTTCTTTCTACTTGTGCACCGGGAGGAAAAGTGAGCCTGCTGGATCGAATTCGTGGGTCGGACCGGGACCGGTTCGCGCGGCGGGTGCTCGATCGCGTGCGCGCGCACGGCGTGGCCAAAGCCTGGTATGACGCCGAACAGTTCACCGTCGAGTTCCAGCGCGGCCCGGACGACCCGGGCGGTTCGGTCTTCCTGGGCAACATCTTCCGCGAGTGCCAGGGCGCCGATCGAGCCGAGCGAGACGAGCGAATCGGCCGGCTGGTCGAAGCGGTAATGAACACGCCGCCGGTGCCTCAGGACTGGGTGGGCGTGAAACCGTTGCTGCGCACGGTGTTGCGCGTGGCGACATATGGGCTCGGCGCGCCCGACTCGGCCCGCCCGCTGCTGTGGCGCCCGGCCCTGCCCTACCTCATCGAGCTCGTGGGCATCGACATGCCCACCGCGCTGGCCTACGTGACGCTCGACAAGCTCGACGAGTGGGGCGTTACCGCGTTCGACGTCTACGATGCGGCCCGCGCCAATCTTGCCGAGCTCGACCGCGACCGCGAAATGCAGACCCCTGACCAGCCGGCGCTCATCCGGTTCGTGGACGACGGCAACGGGTACTTCATATCCAGGCTTATGCTGCCCGGCTGGCTCGCCTCGCTCGCGCCCCATGTGGGCGGCACACCGGTCGCGTTCATCCCGGACAATCACACCGTGCTCGTGGGCTCCGACGACCCGGGCCTGCTGGAGCAGCTGTTCCCGTTGGCCGAGGAGGAGTACAGGCAAGCCTCCCGCCCGCTGTCGCCGGTGGGCTACACCGTCGACCTGTCCTCGGGCGCCGTCGTGCCCTACACGGCGGGCCCCTCGGCACGCCGGGCGTGCGCGCTGCTCGCCTCCGGCGAATACCAGTCGGAGTCTGAGTTCCTCATGCGGGACGAGGACGTGTATGTGGCCAACCTGCTGGTCGCCGAGTCGCCGCACAGCGGCGTGTTCACCGTGGCGAGCTGGGCGCGCGATGTCGACACGCTGCTGCCGCGGGCCGACTACGTGGCGTTCTCGTCCGAACAGGACAGTCCGTGGTTCGTGCCGTTCGATGTGGCGATGGCCGAGGCGGGGCTCCAGCCGGAGTCGCCGCTGCGGCTGGAGCGCTTCCGCGCCAGGCAGTGGCCCGCGCCCGAGGTCATGCAGCGGCTACGCGCCCTCGCCGAGAGCCCCTAGACCCCACAGAGCGCGTCGCATCGCGGGAATGGCCGCCGGGGCCACGGACATGCTCGTGACGCCCAGTCCGATGAGGACGGAGGCGAGAGCCGGATCGGCGGCGGCCTCACCGCACACGCTGACCGGCTTGCCGAGTCGCCGTCCGGCGTCGGCGACAAATTCGACCAGGCGCAGCACCGCCGGGTGGGAGGCGTCCTGATAGGACGACAGGGCGCCGATCTGCCGGTCGGCGGCGAGGGTGAACTGGGTCAGGTCGTTGGTGCCGATGCTGGCGAAGTCGACCTCGGCCAAAATCTCGTCGGCGCACAAGGCTGCGGCCGGCACCTCGATCATGACACCGACGTCGGTGATGCCGAAACGCGCGCAGCGGGCGCGGAACCAGCGGGCCTCGTCCACTGTGGACACCATCGGCGCCATCACCGACACCGACATGCCCGACAGCGAGGCCAGCTGGGCATCCAAAAGCGACGGACGGGCCCGCAGATAGCGGATTCCCCGGACACCCAGAGGGTTTTCGTCGCGCCCACCCAAGTCGCGCCCACCCAAGTCGCGCCCACCCAAGTCGCGTGCACCGGAGTCGAGCACGCGTACCACGATGGGCTTGCCCTCGAAAGCGGCCGCGACCGAAGCGTAATCAGTGTAGAACTCGGTGCGCAGCAGACCCACGCCTTCGGCACCGGTTTGCTGCGCGAGGGCGAGGTCCGCGGGAGAGGAGATGTTGGCCAGCAGCGGGACCCGTTGCGGCGCAATGCCCACCGGCGAGGGATCGGGCAACTCCAGCCGGATGACGTCCAGCTCTGGACTCACCGCATAACCACTTAAGTAAGGGATGCCCATGGAACGCGCGAGGATAGCCGCGTGGCTCGTGGGCCCGCCCTCGGCGGTGACAACGCCGAGCACCTCGGCCGGATCGACCCGCATCATGTCAGCGACCGACAGCGAGTCGGCGACCAGCACATAGGCGTAACCGGGGTGCGGCGTCGACGCAGGCTCATACAGCGCGTCCCGCACGAGCTCGCCCACATCCTGATGGGAAACCCCGAACGACGCGGCCGCCTCCGCAAGTGCCTGCTCGAAAGGCCGCCCCGCCGCGATGAGGCCCGCCAAGCGGTCATGCAGAACCGGATCGCGGGCCATCATGGCCTGAGCCCGGAGCATGGCCGCAGCGTCACCTGAGAAAGCCGAAGCCCGCCGCTCCAAAGAGGAGGCCAGCTCGGCGAGCGAAAGCGGCCGGGCACGCCTGACCCGGCGCAGCCGGACGATCGGACCCTCGATGATCATGCCAGCACGCCCGCCAGCCGGTCGAGCACGTCGCGCGAGCCCCCGCTCAACACGACCCGTTCACCGGAGCGGATATCCAACGCCAGCACCGAAAGGATGCTGCGCGCGTCCGCGGCGGCCCCGCCCGGCCGGGCGATCCCGACCGCCTGCCCGCTGTCGAGCACGGCCTGGACGAACACGGCCGCAGGCCGCGCGTGCAGGCTCTCCTTCACGACCACCATCACGTCCATGAGAACAGCGGCGCTCCCGCCTCGACCGGTCCCTCTGCCAAAATCTGCACGACGCGGGACGATGACTCCAGCACGATCACCGGGCACACCGGATTGAGCCCGGCCTCGATCACGAGCTCGGGATGCCAGCGCGCCACCGGGTCGCCGGCCGCGAGCAGCTGGCCCTCCGCGGCAATGGGCTCTGACACGGTACCGTCTAATTGAATTGTATCAATCCCAAGGTGTACCAGGACGGCCCCCGTCTCGCCTTGGACCACAAAGGCATGCGGCTTGAGCTTGACCAACCGGCCCGCGATCGGCGCGAGGACGGTCTGGACGCGCGCCACCGGGGTGATGGCGACGCCGGGACCGACCAGCGACTGCGCGAACACGGGATCGGGAACCCCCTGCAGCGGCACGGCCACTCCGGTCAGCGGTGCGGTGACAACCATGACTCTCAAATAAGGTCTTCGATGTCACTGGCGAGCGTGTCGGCCTCGGGGCCCACGATCACCTGGATGATGTTGCCGGAGCGCATCACGCCGTGCACCCCCGCGGCGCGCAGCAGCGCCTCGTTGATCAAGTCCCCGTCGGCTACCTCGGCGCGCAGGCGCGTGATGCAGGGCTCGAGCTCGACGACGTTGTCGGCGCCGCCCAACCCCGCGATGATCTGCTCAGCCGTGATGGGCACTGACCCTCCGATCGGTGGATCGACTAGTAAACGTTGACAACAGTAAACCTCATCTGGTCTAGTCCGGCCTAGACATCCTGCACCCTAAAGTGAGCAACATGACCGAGCACAGCCCCCTCCTCTCCGGAGCTGCACCCAAGCACCTGCAGCTGCGGGAGATCCTGCTCGACCTCATCGCGACCGCGCAGGCCGAGGAGCCTATCCCGAGCGAGCGCGAATTGGCCATGCGCTACGGCGTGGCCCGGATGACCGTGCGCCAGGCGGTCGAGTCACTGGTCGCCGAGGGCCGGCTGTTCAAGGTCACGGGCAAGGGCACGTTCGTCGCCGGGCCCAAGGTCGACCTGCAGGCGCGCCTCACCTCCTTCAGCGAGGAGATGACCCGGCGCGGCATGCAGCCCAGCTCGACCGTGCTCGCGTTCACCCGCATGCGCGCCACCCCCCACCTCGCCCGTGAGCTCGCCTGCGAGGTCAACGACGACCTGGTACACCTCAAGCAGCTCCGGTTCGCCGACGACGTGCCCATGGCGGTCGAGCGGGCGTGGCTGCCGCACCGGCTCGTCCCCGGCCTCATCGACCGGCCCCCGCCCGAGTCGCTCTGCGAGACGCTGGCCCAGCGCTATGGGCTCGTGCCCGACTGGGGCGAGGACACCATCGAGGCGGGCGCGGCCGACCACGAGGTGGCCAGCTATCTGGGGGTGCGGCCGGGTGCACCCCAACTTCAGATCGAGCGGCACTCATACGCCGGGCAGACGCTCGTGTCCTATTCGGTGTCGTTCTACCGCGCGGATCGCTATAAGCTCTGGGTTCCGTTGGCACGGCCCCAGCCGCCGATCCACAATCCGCGTAGGTGAGCCACGCATGACGGGTCTCGGTGTCCTGCAACGCATTGGGCGTAGCTTGATGATGCCGATCGCCGTGCTGCCGGTCGCCGGGTTGTTCGTGCGCTTCGGCAGGCCCGACGTGGCGCTGTGGCTGGGCGCGGCGGGCGACAACCCCGTGTCACGCGTGCTGCTGGAGGCCGGCGAAGCCGTGTTCGACCACCTGCCACTGCTTTTCGCGGTCGGCGTGGCCATCGGCTTCGCCCGCAAGGCCGACGGCTCGACCGGCCTGGCCGCCGTGGTGGGTTATCTGGTGTTCCAGGCGGTCTACGACGTGCTCGCGTCCGCCTCGGGCTATCGGCTGCACGACGGCGGACTCGTCGAGATGGGCGTGCTGGGCGGGATTCTCATGGGCGTGACGACGGCCCTGCTGTTCGAGCGGTTCTCCCGCACCAAACTTCCCTCATACCTCGCGTTTTTCGGTGGCCGCCGGCTCGTGCCGATCGTGGCGGGCGTGGTCGGCGTGCTCAACGGTGTCGTGTTTGGACTGTTGTGGCCCGCGATCGGGCGGGGCTTCAACGCGATGGGCAATTGGATCGTCGCCAACGACACGTGGGGTGCGGGCGTTTACGGCGTGATAAACCGGCTTCTGGTACCCGTCGGGCTGCACCACATCCCGAATTCGTTTGCCTGGTTCACCTTCGGCGAATACCACGGCGCCCGGGGAGACGTGGGCCGGTTCTTCGCCGGCGACCCCACCGCGGGCGGGTTCATGACCGGCTTCTTCCCCATCATGATGTTCGCGCTGCCGGCCGCGTGCCTGGCGATCATCCAGACGGCGCGGCCCGAGCGGCGCAAGGCGATCGCGGGCATCATGGGCTCGGCCGCGCTCACGTCGTTCCTGACCGGTATCACCGAGCCGATCGAGTTCGCGTTCGTGTTCGTGGCGCCCGTGCTCTACGTGGTGCACGCCCTGCTGACGGGCGTGTCGATGGTCGTGATGAACGCGCTGGGCGCGCGCGACGGGTTCACCTTCTCGGCGGGCTTCACCGATTGGGCGCTCAACTTTCTGGGCAGCAATCACGAAAAGCCTTGGCTCGTCTGGGTCGTGGGGCCGGTGTTCGGGCTCGTGTACTACTTCCTCTTCCGCTTCATGATCCTCAGGTTCGACCTCAAGACGCCCGGACGCGAGTTTGACCCGCCCGAGCCCGCTCGCCCGGGAGCGTGACACCCACGCTGCCCTTCGCGGCCGGGCTGAGCTCGTGGTTATGAGAGTTTTATGAGCGCGAGAGAAGGGTGTCGTTCGGGCGGCGTCATGAGGGCGCCGCTACGACCGATTCCCGGAGGAACCCATGCGATTGCCCAACCGGAACCGCTCACGTGCGGTCCCGATGCTGGCCGTCTCGGTTGTCTCGGCAATGCTGCTGGCCGGTGCCGCCATCGCCACGGCAGCGTCGGCATCAGTTCCGTCCAATCCGGACAGCACGAAGGCGGCCCGGATCGTCACCCTGATCACCGGAGACCGGGTGGGCGTGTCGCCCTCCGGACGGGTCAGCATCCGGCGCGCCAAGGGCCGTGAGAGGGTCACCTTCCAGATGCGGGCGATCGGCGGGCACACCCATGTGGTCCCGGCGGATGCGGCCGGCCTCATCGCCCGCGGTGTGCTGGACTCCGCGCTGTTCGACGTGACCGGGCTGCTGGAGGCGGGATACGGCGACGCGGAACGCTCGGACCTGCCGGTCATCGTGCGGCAGGCGGGCGGGCGGGCTGCCGCCTCACGGATTCCCGGCGCGGACCTGGGCCGGGATCTGCCGGCGGTCAACGCCACCGCGATGCGCGTCGGCAAGAACAACCCGGCTTTCTGGGAGTACCTGACCGGAGCGCAGTCTGCGCCGGCGGCGCGCACCGGTAGCACGCCGCGGGTGTGGCTCAACCGGAAAATCAAGCCGCTGCTCGACGTGAGCGTGCCGCAGATCGGCGGGCCCGAAGCGTGGCAGGCCGGTTACACCGGCAAGGGCGTCGTCGCCGCAGTCCTTGACACCGGTGTCGACGCCGGCCACCCGGACCTGGCCGGCAAGATCGCCGATGCGCAGGACTTCACCATGGACGGCGATCTCGTCGACCGCGTGGGCCACGGCACCCACGTTGCCGCGACGATCGCCTCCGACAACGGCCGCTACCGGGGTGTCGCACCTGACGCCACCCTCGTGTCCGGAAAGGTATGCACCATAACCGACTGCTCGTTCGACGCGATCCTGGCCGGCATGCACTGGGCCGCTGCGGTCAAGCGCGCCAAGGTCGTCAACATGAGCCTCGGCGGTCCTGACACCCCGGAGGTGGACCTTCTGGAGGAGGCGGTCAACACCCTCACCGCGCAGTACGGCACGCTGTTCGTCATCGCCGCCGGCAACTCCGGCGCGAACGGGGAGTCGACCGTGGGCTCGCCGTCGACGGCCGACGAGGCGCTGTCGGTCGGCGCGGTCGACAAACAAGACGCGCTGGCAGTCTTTTCCAGCCGCGGCCCCCGCCAAGGCGACGACGCCATCAAGCCGGACGCCACGGCGCCCGGTGTGGCGATTGTGGCCGCCCGCGGCAAAGACGGCGTGATCGGTGACCCGGGCCAGAGCCACGTTGCGCTCGACGGTACCTCGATGGCGACCCCGCACATGGCCGGCGCCGCCGTGCTGCTGGCCCAGCAGCATCCTGATTGGACACCGCGACAGATCAAAGCCGTCCTCATGGGAGCCGCACAGCCGAAAAACGGGGTGAACGCCTACGATCAGGGTGCCGGCCGGGTCGACCTGAGGCGCGCCATCGGCCAAACCGTGACGGCGAGCCCGCCCAGCCTGTCGTTCGCGCGAGCCGAATGGCCGCACACGGATGACACACCGGAATCCAAAACGCTGACGTACCACAACAGCGGGAGCACCGACGTCACCTTGGACCTGGCGGTCACCGCCATCGGCCCCGGCGGCGCACCGGCTCCGGCGTCGATGTTCACCCTCAGCGCCCACCGGGTCACGATTCCCGCCGGCGGCAGCGCGACCGTGATCCTGACCGCGAACACCCGTGGCGACATGCCGGACGGCAACTACAGCGCCCACGTCACCGCGACGGGTCCGGGCACGCGTGTGGTCACGGCCACCGCCGTCGTCAGGGAAAGGGAAAGCTACACCATCACGTTCACGCTCACCGGCCGGGACGGACAGCCCGCACGCGAGCACAGCTCGCTGGCGATCGACTCGCACACCGGCCCCGTCAACCGGCGTTACTACGGCCAGTCCACCGGAAGCGTGCGCCTGCCCCGCGGCGACTACAGCCTGTCCGCCACGATGGCGGACGCTGACGGCAACGACTATCAGATAGTGCAGCCGATGCTTGCCCTCACTCGTGACACCACCATCGATTTCGACGCCCGCACGACGACCGCTTCACGCATCACCGTCGACCGCAAGGACGCCACGTCGGCATCGGCTTACGTCGGCTACCTCGTCGAGTACCCCGCGCCTGTCAACGGCTACCGAGGAATCCTGCTGGGCTCGGTCGTCGCCGACCTGAGCAAGTTCTACCGGGCGCAGATCGGCGGTGACGCGCCCCGCGAGCGTTTCGAGGACATGTTCCACGCCATCCTGGCCGACCCGTCCGCCGGCGGCTCCTACACCTACAACCTGGCCTGGTTCACGCCTGGGCGCGTGCTCACGGGGCCACGAGCCGTCCGCGACCGTGAGCTCGCCACGGTACACACCCGTTACCTCGCCCAGGGCACGGCCAAACCCGGGGAGACTGAAGTACACGCCATGTCGACCAGGCACCGTGGCGCGGGCACCGCCGACGCGCCCATCGCGCTTTCTCTGCCGGGGGAACGAACCCACCTGTTCAATGTGACCGACGGTGTCGCCTGGCAGCGGACGCTACAGGTCAACCCGAGAATCGAAGGGTCAAGCCTGGTGGTCGATGCGTCGATCACCGCCCCGTTCGTGACCGGCCTGCGGGCGGGCCACAGCTATCGGGAAACCTGGGGCGGCGCGACCGTCATCGGCCCGTCGCTACCGGGTCCGGCCGACCTGTACCCGAGCGCCGTGCAGACCACAGACGCGATCGTCGCCGACATCGGCCTGTACTCCGACAACCCGCAGCGCAGCGGATATTCCGCCCGTGACGCGGCCAGCACGGTCATCACCCGAGACGGCACGGTCATCTGCGAGGCGCAGCAGGCGGGCAGGTGTTATGCCCCGGCCGCACCCGCACCCGGGCGTTACCGGATGCGCACGGAATCCACCAGAAGCTGGACGGGAGCGTCCACAACGGTGAGCGCCGTATGGGAATGGACCTCGGACGGCACCCCGCCACCGGAGGGCGGGCGAACCCACCTGCCCATCCACGTCGTCCGATACACTCCCCGGCTGGACGACGAGGGAACCGCCACGTCCGGCTACCAGGTCGTCCCCGTCGCCGTTGCGCCCAATCCCGGCTCCGCCGCCGGGAAAATCACCGACTTGACCGTCGAAGTGTCCTATGACGACGGTCGGACCTGGGTCAGGGCGTCGGTGTGGCACCGGCACGGCACGGGTGTCATCCTGCTCAAGCACCCGCGCAGCGGCTACGTTTCGCTGCGCGCGAGCGCGGCGGACGACCGCGGCAACACCGTCCAGCAAACGATCATCCACGCGTATCGGATCCGGTAGCGGCTTTTCGAGCCGCCTGACGCACTACAAGGATTTGGCGATCACCGCGGCGAGCGCACGGAAGGCTTTGCCGCGGTGGCTGATGGCGTCCTTTTCAGACGGTGAAAGCTCGGCGTTGGAGCGGGTCTGGCCCTCGGCCAGGAAAATCGGATCGTACCCGAACCCGCCCTCGCCGCGCGGCGCCCGCAGCAGCATGCCCGGCATCGTGCCGTGCACGAGATGTTCTTTACCCTCAGGCAGGACGAGCGCCGCCGCGCATACGAACGAGGCCCCGCGATGCGCGTCCTCCACGTCGGACACCTGGGCCAGCACGAGCTCCAGGTTGGCCTGGTCGTCGCCGTGCCGCCCGCACCACCGCGCCGAAAACACGCCCGGCATGCCGTTGAGCGCGTCGACCGCAAGCCCCGAGTCGTCGGCGACCGTGGGCAGACCCGTGTATTTGACCCCCTCGCGCGCCTTGAGCAACGCGTTCTCCGCGAACGTCAGGCCGGTCTCGGGCGCCTCCGGATATTCCGGCACGTCGTCGAGCCCCACCAGCTCGACCTGTGCCAGGGGCACCAGGATCCGGCGCAGCTCTTCCAGCTTCTTCTTGTTGCGCGTGGCGAGCAGGAGCCTCATTTCCGGAACACCGCCAGGAGTCCCGCAGCGTCCAATGTGGGCAGTCCGAGCGCCTCGCGCTGCAGTGTGGTCAGCCGCTCGCACCCGGCGACACCCAGATCGAGCAGCGCGTTGAGCTGCGCCCGGTCGAAGATGCCGTCCTCCCCCGTCCCCTGCACCTCCACGAAGTCCCCGAGCCCGGTGCACACGATGTTCATATCCACCTGCGCCTTGACGTCCTCCTCGTAGCACAGGTCCAGCCGGGCCTCGCCGTCGACGATGCCCACACTGACCGCCGCCACCGACCGGTGCAGCGTGGTCTCCACGGTCTGCTTGCGGGTCAGCATGTTCTTGCCCGCCATCCAGCTCACGGCGTCGTGCAGGGCCACGTAGGCACCCGTGATCGCGGCCGTCCTCGTGCCCCCGTCGGCCTGCAGCACATCGCAGTCGATCACGATCGAGTTTTCCCCGATGGCCTTCAGCTCGATGCACGCCCGCAACGCGCGGCCGATGAGCCGCGAGATCTCATGCGTCCGCCCACCGATCTTGCCCTTGACGCTCTCGCGGTCCGAGCGGGTGGTCGTCGAGCGCGGGAGCATCGAATATTCCGCGGTCACCCAGCCATGCCCACTGCCCTTGCGCCACCTGGGCACGCCCTCGGTCACGCTCGCGGTGCACAGCACCCTGGTGTCGCCGAACTCCACCAGCACCGATCCCTCGGGGTGGCGGCTCCAGCCGCGCACGAGCTTCACCGGGCGGAGGTCTTCGGGATTGCGTTGGTCTGGACGCGCCATGCGCCACACCCTACCCGGAACTAGATTTCGTACCGGCACCCCGGGCGCACTACCTCCACCGGCCCGGAAAACGCCTCGGCCGCATGCTGGTAGGTTTCCGATTCCGACCCCCACGCGGCCACGAGATGCGTGAGCAACAGGCTGCTCACGCCCGCCTTCGTGGCCATCTCGCCCGCCTCACGCCCGGTCAGGTGCAGCCCCGGCGGGTTGTCCACGCCGTCGAGGTAGCTCGCCTCGCACAGGAACACGTCCGCGTTGTGCGCCAGGCGCAGCAGGGCATCGCACGGGGCCGTGTCCCCCGAGTACGCCAGCACCCTGCCGCTGTGCTCGATGCGCACGCCATAGGTCTCGACCGGGTGCACCACGCGGTCGACGGCCACATGGAACGGCCCGATCGGGAAACTGCCCGGCTGAAGCGCGTAAAACGTGTAGACGTCGTCGAGCGGCCCCTCGTCGAGGCTGTAGGCGGCCGCGATCCGCTCCGGCGCGCCCGCCGGCGCGTAGACCGGGATCGGCGGCAACGGCCCGTCCGGCCCGTATCTGCGCACCACCACATAGGTCGCGGCGTCCGCCATGTGATCACAGTGCAGGTGGCTCAGCACGATCGCGTCGATCGACTTGAGGCTGGCATAGCGCTGCAGCGCCGACATCGCCCCGGATCCGAAGTCGAGCAGCAGCCGGAACCCCTCGGCCTCCACGAGGTAGGCCGAGCACGCCGACTCCGGGCCGGGAAAGCTCCCGGCGCACCCCAGAACCGTGAGTCTCATACGGCGGCCCCGCTGGTCAGATGCACCTCACCGAGGAATCGTCCGGCCAGTCGCCGGAAGATCTCCTGATCGCCCGTCGTGCGCAGTTCGTGCCTCGGTGGGTCGGCAGACAGTCGAAGCAGGTCCTTTTCGACCAGCGTCCGATAGACGTCACGCGCGGTCTCGTCCGCACTGGACACCAACGTCACCTGCTCTCCCATCACCAGGCTGATCACACCGGTCAGCAGCGGATAGTGGGTGCAACCGAGCACCAGCGTGTCCACCTCGGCCCGTTGCAACGGTTCGAGGTAGCCACTCGCCAGTCCCAGAAGCGCTCTCCCAGAGGTAATCCCCCGCTCGACGAACTCGGCAAACTGCGGGCATGCCACCGCGGTCACGGTCAGGTCTGGCGCAGCGGCGAAGGAATCCTGGTAAGCACCTGAGGCGATGGTGGCCCTGGTGCCGATGACGCCGACCCGGCGGTTGCGGGTCGCGGCGACGGCGCGGCGGACGGCCGGCCGGATCACCTCGATCACGGGGATCCGGTAACGCTCGCGGGCGTCGTGCAGGCACGCGGCGGCGGCCGAGTTGCACGCGATCACGAGCACCTTGACGCCGCGCTCGACGAGCTCGTCGAGGCACCTGAGCGCGTAGGCGCGCACGTCGGCGATCGGCTTGGGCCCGTATGGCATGTGGGCCGTGTCGCCGAGATAGATGATCTGCTCGTTGGGCAGCTGGTCCAGGATGGCGCGGGCCACCGTGAGCCCGCCGACCCCCGAGTCGAAGATCCCGACCGGCCGGGCAGAGCGCCCGCCTCGGGAAACCGCTAAGGAATCGTCGGCCGTCACGCTGCGCAGCCTACTTGGCCAACCCCCTGTCCGGCGAAGGATCAGGTCATACATGTCACCAACGCGACAGCGTCACGGGGTCACGGTGCGTGCGTTACACAGAGTGTGACGCACGTGCACAGTCCGTCCAAGTCAACGGACGAAACCACGCAAGAGGGAGTCCCCCACGCGCGGACGGCCGCCGAGCCGACCACCGCCGCCGCGCCGCCGGCCCCTCTTGCGCAACGCCTGATCAGGGGGATGCGGATGCGTTTCCGGCTGCACACCGACGAGCACGCCCCGCCCGGCAGCGGCCGCCTGCTCGGGCTGACCCTCATCGCCGCGGTCTGCGTCTTCGTGGGCCTGATTCCGGCGGTCCGCCTGGCGGCCTCCATCGCCATCGATGGACCGTGGTGGTACCCGATGCTGACCGTGACCCTGGGCGTGATCGGCTGCGGTCTCATCGTGGCCGCCTTCGCCGCGATTCACCGTGCCCTTTTGCCTTGGTACCTCGTGGGCGTCGCAGTGCTTCTGCTAGCCGCCAACGTGGCACTGGTCTACGTGGTCTAGGCCGCATCCCGTTGTGGCTCCCCGGGTTCAACGCCTCGCGATGAACCCGGGGAAGCGGCTAAGCCCACAGTTGGCCCTCCAAAGAGGACTCGGCGTCGGCCAGGGTGCCCGTGTAGGCCCCGGTGGACAGGTATTTCCAGCCCGCGTCGGCCACCAGGAAGGCCACGTCGGCCGCGCGCCCCTCGCGCACCGCCTCGTGCGCCATGGCGAGCGCGGCATGGAACACCGCGCCCGTCGAGAAGCCCACGAACAGCCCCTCGACCTCGACCAGCTGGCGCGTGCGCAGCACGGCGTCGCGCGTGCCCACCGAGAACCGCCGGCTCAGCACGCTCGCGTCGTAGAGCTCCGGCACGTAACCCTCGTCGATATTGCGCAGCCCGTAGACCAGCTCGCCGTAGCGCGGCTCGGCCGCCACGATCTGGATGTCGGGGTTCTTCTCCCGCAGGTATCGGCCGGTGCCCATGAGCGTGCCCGTCGTACCCAACCCGGCCACGAAGTGCGTGATGGTCGGCAGGTCGCGCAGCAGCTCCGGCCCCGTGGTCTCGTAGTGCGCCCGCGCGTTGGCCTCGTTGCCGTATTGGTAGAGCATGACCCAGTCGGGATGCTCGGTGGCGATCTGCTTCGCGGTCGCGACTGCCTGGTTGGACCCACCGGCCGCGGGCGAAAAAATGATCTCGGCACCGTACATGCGCAGCAGCTGGACCCGTTCGCTGGACACGTTTTCCGGCATGACGCACACCAGCCGATAACCGCGCAGCTTCGCGACCATCGCCAGCGCGATGCCCGTGTTGCCGCTCGTCGGCTCAAGAATCGTGGCACCCGGCTTCAGCCGGCCGTGCTCTTCCGCGGTGCGCACCATATACAGCGCCGCACGATCTTTGACCGAGCCTGTCGGGTTGCGGTCTTCGAGCTTGGCCCAGATCCTCACCTTTTCCGAAGGCGAGAGTCTGGGCAGCCCGATCAGCGGCGTGTTGCCGCACGTGTCCAAAAGCGACTCAAAGCGAGCCATGGCGGTTATCCCCGAAGCGCGGAAGCCGCGGCGAACCCGAACGCGCCACCGGCCACGGCGGGCAGGATGGTCACCGTGTCGCCGTCGTTGACCTTCGCGTCCAGCGAGCCCTGGAAGCGCACGTCTTCGTCGTTGATGTAGATGTTGACGAAGCGGTGCAGCCCACCCTCCGGCGTGACCAGGCGCTGCTTGAGCCCGGGGTGCTGGGCGTCGAGGTTGTCCAGCAGCTGCAGCAGGGTGTCACCCGAGCCGGAGACCGCCTTCGCGCCGCCGGTGTGGGAACGCAGGATCGTCGGGATGCGAACATCGATAGCCATGATTATCAGACTCCTAAGGAAGAACGAGAATGGGTTAACGGATGCCAGGGCGAGTTCGAGCTAGGCCTGACACTCGTAGTCAACGCTGTTTGGGGTCTGCCCAAACATGTATGACTGCACGGCGTTAACCGGCTCTTCCTTAACCACGCCGTCCAGAATACGGAACGACCTAATCTCGGTCGAATCAGGCTCACGGGTTGAGACGAGAACGTAGTGCGCGTTGGGCTCCCCCGCGTAGGCCACATCGGTGCGGCTCGGGTAGGCCTCGGTCGCGGTATGCGAGTGATAAATGACGATGGGCTCCTCGTCCCGGTCGTCCATCTCGCGCCACACGCGCAGCTGCTCCATCGAGTCGAACTGGTAGAAGGTCATGGAACGCGCGGCATTGTCCATCGGGATGTGCCGGGTCGGCGTGTCCGAGCCGATCGGTCCGGCGACCACACCGCACGCCTCGTCCGGGTGGTCCCGGCGAGCGTGAGCGACGATCGCGTCCAGGATCGCCTGTTGAATGGTCAACACATGCGCGATCCTACGCGGTGTGCGCGGCCAACAGGGAATCTTGCAAATATCCCAGATATGAGTAGACGCTGAGCTGAAACACCCTGGCCGAGCTCGGATCCTCGGCGATGGCGTGATCAAGCTCTCGTTCCAGGTCGGTGTCGTCGGTGATCTCCAGCCGGATGCCCAGCGCCAGGCGGGCATCGTTGAGCGCGCGCAGCCACGCCTCGGCCGCCTCGGGGTCGAGCCGCACCTCGCCCTCGCCGTCCTCGGGCAGGCCGGCCAGGATCGCGCCCGCCTGATCGATTTTCGAGGTCTTGAGGTCGCCCTCGGTGAACCGGCGGAACTCGGCCGACTCGCGGGGCAGGTCCGGGTACACATCGGGAAAAAGACGGCCCACGACCGGGTCCTCATGGTCGAAGCCCTCGGTGAGCAGCCCGACGACCTCCTCGGCCACCTTGCGCAGTACTCTGACCTCGTCTTCGCGGAACGTGGCCACACAAAGCCCATTGCGCCGCTTAAACAAGGTCATGGATAAGCCTCACTGCTTGTTCACCGTCGCCCACAACCCGTAGGAGTGCAGGCGCGATGCGTCGTATTCCATCCGCTCGCGGGCCCCGCTGCTCACGACGGCCTTGCCCTTGTTATGCACGTCGAGCATCAACAGCTCCGCTTTGTCCCTGCTGTAACCGAACAGCTGTTGGAACACCCAAGTCACATAACTCATCAGGTTCACCGGATCGTTGTGCACGATGGTGACCCAGGGCCGGGCGAAGTCCGACTCCTCGTCGATCTCCGGACGCACCTTCTCAAGCGGCGCGGTATGCGGGGCGGCGGTCACGCGTCCCATAGTAATGACACTCGGGCCGCATAAGCTGTCCTCGTGTTGGGATCTCCGGGGCTTTTGACCGACCACTACGAACTGACGATGATCGGTGCCGCGCTGCGCGACGGGACGGCCGCCCGCAGCTGCGTGTTCGAGGTCTTCGCGCGGCGACTTCCCCCAGGTCGGCGCTACGGCGTGGTGGCCGGGACGGGCCGACTGCTCGATCTTTTGGACGACTTCCGGTTCGACGCGGATGAGATCGGTTTTCTGGCGGGAACCAAGGTGATCAATGAAGAGACCGCCCGTTGGTTGGAATCATTCAAATTTAAAGGCGATATTTGGGGGTACCGCGAAGGGGAGCTCTATTTCCCCAACTCCCCGATATTGACCGTTCAAGGATCCTTCGCCGAGTGCGTGGTGCTCGAAACGCTGGTGCTGTCCGTGCTCAACCACGACTCGGCGATCGCCGCGGCGGCCGCGCGCATGGTCACGGCCGCCAAGGGACGCCCGCTGATCGAGATGGGCTCGCGCCGCACGCACGAGCAGGCGGCCGTCGCCGCCGCGCGCGCGGCCTATCTGGCCGGGTTCGCGTCGACCTCCAACCTCGCGGCCGGCATGCGCTACGGCATCCCGACCGCGGGCACGGCCGCGCACGCCTACACGCTCCTGCATGACGACGAGCAAGCGGCCTTCGCCTCGCAACTGCTCACGCTCGGGCATGACACCACGCTGCTCGTCGACACCTACGACATCACGCAGGGCATCCGCAACGCCATCGAGGTGGCGGGGCCCCGCCTGCGCGCCATCCGCATCGACTCCGGCGACCTGTCGGTCCTCGCCGCGCAATCCCGCGCGCTGCTCGACGAGCTCGGTGCGCCCGACGTCAAAATCGTGGTCTCCGGCGATCTCGACGAATACTCGATCGCCGCGCTGCGCGCCGAGCCCGTCGACGCCTACGGAGCGGGCACAGCGGTCGTCACCGGCTCGGGCGCACCCACCGCGGGCCTGGTCTACAAACTGGTCGAGGTCGATGGCCGCCCCGTCGTCAAGCGCTCAGAAAACAAGCGCACCATCGGCGGCCGCAAGACGGCCATCCGCCGGCACAAGCCCACCGGCACCGCCATCGAAGAAGTCGTCGCCTCGCAGCACACCCCTTCCCGCCAGCCCAACGACCGCCTGCTCCAGCACCGGTTCGTCATCGACGGGGCACGCGTGCCCGACCTGCCCACCCTCAACGAATCGCGCGCGCACCTACGCGAGTGCCTCATCTCCATCCCCTGGGAGGGGCTTAAACTATCCCAAGGGGATCCCGCGATCCCAGTGATACAGGAGTAGCCATGGCACGCGCACTCATCATCATCGACGTCCAAAACGACTTCTGCGAGGGCGGTTCGCTCCCCGTCACCGGCGGCTCGGCCGTCGCGGCCGGGATCAGCGCCACCCTCTCGACCACCCACTGGGACCACGTGGTGGCCACCAAGGACTACCATGTCGACCCGGGCCCGCATTTCGGCAACCCACCAGACTATGTGGACACTTGGCCCGTCCACTGCGTGGCCGGCACGCCGGGCGCCGACTTCCACCCCGACCTCGACACCGACAAAATCGAGGCGGTCTTCCTCAAAGGCGCCGACAAGGCGGCCTACTCCGGCTTCGAAGGCACCACCGGCAGCATCGGCCTAGCCGCCTGGCTGCGCATGCACGACGTCGACTCCGTCGACATCGTGGGCATCGCCACCGACCACTGTGTGCGCGCCACGGCCATCGACGCCGCCCGCGAGGGCTTCCACACCAAGGTCCTGCTCGACCTCACAGCGGGCGTCGCACCCGGCACCACCGAGCGGGCCGTCGCCGAAATGCGCGCCGCGGGCGTCGCCATCGACCAGTAGCCGTCAACCATCCCGTTTGGACACATTGAGCACGGTCGTGCTGGACACCCGCGACCCGCCCTCAACCATCCAATACAGCACCGTCCGGCCCTCCGGAAACCCTTCGGGGATAAAGACTTTCATCTGGTACCGGCCCTTCGCCCGCGGGCCGATGACGTTCACCGCGCAGTTCAGCTGGTACGTGCCTCGCACCGACACTTGAAGCTCATCCAGCTTGCGCTCGTCGAACCCTTCTTCTGGCGTCAGAATCTGCGTGAACACCGGGCACGGGTCCAACCGCGCCGTGGACCGCGTAACGTTCACCAACTCCAGCACATACGTCAGCTCCGTGCCCACCTCGGCCCACGACGGCGCCTGCAACCGGGCCTCCAGCGGCCACAGCGGCTCCGCCACGTTGACCACCGGCTCCCACCCGCTCACCCGCAACGGACACGACCCACGCAGCCACGCGTTGCGCGCCACCACATGAAACCCATTGTCCAGCAACAATTCCGCGCCGTGATACGTCACCTCCGGCCCGCTGCACCCCTGCGACCGGGTCCGCAGAACCACCTTCGCCGGCTCCGCCGGCTCGATGGTGACGTGCACATCCTTCCCCTGCTCCGCCGGGATCGCCACCTCCCCGATCGGCTTGCCATCCCGATCCAGCCCTTGCGCCTTCGGATATCCGGCCAGCGTGCACGGCGCCGCCCCCACATTGCGCACCAGCATCGCAAAGCCGTTGGACTCCTTCTCCGCGAAGGTATCGCCGCCCTCAGGCCACAATGACTCCAAATCCTTTGCCGTGCACGGCGTTGTCACCGCCCGAGGCTCCGGCCTGACCTTCAACGACGGACTCGGCGGCGCCACCGGCTGCTCCACCCATGGCACCGGTTCGGCGGGCCCTCCGCAGCCGCTGATAAGCAACCCCGCGACCATCAACACCTTTGCCGCGCGCCCAGCCACCACTCCACCTTAGTTCCCGCTCCACCCCGACGCTGCACGCCCCATACCCATCCCACCCCTCCCCCATACCGCCACC
>NZ_QJUG01000054.1 GCF_003426775.1 Allorhizocola rhizosphaerae
CGGCCGGTATCGCGGCGGCGGCCGAGGCGAGAGGGCGGCGGCCCGGCAAAGCCGTATGGCGTAGGTGGGTAGAGGAACTACCATGGACGCACCACAGTTGTGCCGAGTGAGAGAGCGGGTGGCGGGAGGCCAAGCGGCCGAGTTATGAGCGTTGCTTCCACACAAACCAAAATCACCGTTGCCGACCCGCGAGTCATGGTCCAGCTGCTTGGTGCCGGGGACAAGACACTCCGGCTCATCGAGAAGGCGCTGGCCAGCGACATCATGGTGCGGGGCAACGAGATCACCATCAGTGGACCCGCGGCCGACAATGCGCTCGCTGAGCGCGTCTTTGGTGAGCTGCTGGAATTGATTTCCAAGGGGGAGACTCTGACCGAGGACGCGGTGCGCCGCACTGTCGACATGCTCAACCAAGGGACGGCCGAGCGCCCGGCCGAGGTGCTCACGCTCAACATCCTGTCCCGGCGGGGCCGCACCATTCGGCCCAAGACGCTCGGGCAGAAGCGCTACGTCGACGCCATCGACCAGCACACCATCGTGTTCGGCATCGGGCCGGCCGGCACCGGCAAGACCTACCTGGCCATGGCCAAGGCCGTGCAGGCGTTGCAGGCCAAGCAGATGAACCGGATCATCCTGACCCGGCCCGCGGTGGAGGCGGGTGAGCGGCTGGGCTTCCTGCCCGGTACTCTCAATGAAAAGATAGATCCTTATCTTCGGCCGTTGTATGACGCTCTGCATGACATGATCGACCCGGATTCGATTCCGCGGCTGATGACGCAGGGGACCATCGAGGTCGCGCCGCTGGCGTACATGCGGGGGAGGACGTTGAACGACGCGTTCATCATTCTCGACGAGGCGCAGAACACGACGCCCGAGCAGATGAAGATGTTTCTGACGCGGCTCGGGTTCGGGTCGAAGATCGTGGTCACCGGTGATATCACGCAGGTCGATCTGCCCGGCGGGACGAAGAGCGGCCTGCGGGTGGTGCAGGACATCCTCGACGGCGTCGAGGACGTGCACTTCGCGCGGCTGAGCAGCGCCGACGTGGTGCGCCACCGGCTGGTGAGCGAGATCGTTGACGCGTATGAGAAGTGGGACGCCGCGCAGGAACCGCCGGCCACCGCCAATGTTCACGCCGTTCCGGGGCGCCGTGGCGGCAGACGAAGGTAGATAGATGTCGATTGAGATCGCCAACGAGTCCGGGGTGGACGTGGATGCCGACGCGATCGTCGCGGTCGCCCGGCACACCCTGGCACAGATGGGCGTCAACCCGTTAGCCGAGCTGTCGGTGCTGCTCGTCGACGCGGACTACATGGCGGTGCTCAATCACCAGTGGATGGGCAAGGACGGCCCGACCGACGTGCTCGCCTTCCCCATGGACGAAAACACCTCGATCGACCATGGGCCGGCCGAAAACACGGGCGCGCCAACGCTTTTGGGTGACATCGTGCTTTGCCCGGAGGTTGCGCAGGCGCAGGCGGCGAAATATGGCAGTCCCGACCCGCGCATGCGTGCCGATTCGGCTGAGATAGTCAAACCCGTGGATGGAAACTACGGCATGGCCGACGAGCTGACCATGCTGACCATCCATGGGGTGCTGCACCTGCTCGGCTACGACCACGCCGAGCCGGAGGAGGAGCGGGAGATGTTCGCCCTGCAGGGCAAGCTGCTCGACGCCTGGCAGGCCCGGCGGTGACCGGTCACCATAGCCGCGGACACAGGTGGGACGGCAATGTCAGGTGATTTAGGCGGCCTGCCCGACGCCACCCTGTTGGGCACGGCCGCCGGTTTGGTGGTGCTGGCGGGCCTGTTCGCGATGAGCGAGGCCGCGCTGGGCGCGGTGTCGCCCGCGCGCGCCGCGGAGCTGGCCCGCGAGGGGTGGCGGGGCGCGATGGCCCTGCACACCGTGGCCAAGGACGCGGTGCGGCACATCAACCTGCTGCTGTTGCTGCGCCTAATGTGCGAGCTGACGGCCACCACGCTGGTCACGCTGGTGGCGGTCGAGACGTTTCGCGGGGTGGCGTGGATCGCGGCGGTGGTGACGGCCGGCGCGATGACCGTGCTGAGCTTCATCGTGGTCGGTGTGGCGCCGCGGACGATCGGGCGGCAGCATGCGTACGCGGTGGGCCGATACAGCGCGCCGATCGTGCGCTGGCTCGGGCGCGCGCTGAACCCGTTGGCCCGCTTGCTGATCGTCATCGGTAACGCGATGACGCCGGGGCGCGGTTTCCGGGAGGGGCCGTTCGCCACCCAGGTCGAGCTGCGGGAGCTGGTGGACCTGGCCGAGCAGCGCGGCGTGGTGGAGCACGGCGAGCGGGAGATGATCCACTCGGTGTTCACGCTCGGTGACACGATCGCCCGTGAGGTGATGGTGCCGCGCACGGAGATGGTCTGGATCGAGGCGTCGAAGACCGTCGAGCAGGCGATCACCCTGGCGCTGCGGTCGGGCTTCTCGCGCATCCCGGTGATCGGGGAGTCGGTCGACGACGTGCTGGGGGTCGTCTATCTGAAGGATCTGGCCCGGCGCATGCAGCAGGGCAACGCCAAATCCACGGCCGTCTCCGTGCTGATGCGCGAGGCGGTGTTCGTACCAGAATCAAAGCCTGTCGATGATTTGCTGTCGGAGATGCAGGCGGCGCGGACGCATATCGCGATTGTCATTGATGAGTACGGTGGGACCGCGGGGTTGGTGACGATCGAGGACATCCTGGAGGAGATCGTCGGCGAGATCACCGATGAGTACGACGTCGAGCGGCCGCCGGTCGAGCGCCTGTCCGAGGAGGAGTTCCGGGTCACCGCGCGGCTGCCCATTGAAGACCTCGGTGAGCTGTTCGACGTGGAGCTTCCGGCCGACGAGGTCGAGACCGTGGGCGGGCTGCTCGCGCAGGCGCTGGGGCGGGTGCCGATCCCCGGCTCGGCTGCCACGATCGGCGGGCTGTCGCTCGTGGCGGAGGGCACCACCGGGCGGCGCAACCACATAGACACGGTGCTGGTCAAGCGCACCGTTGCCGACAACGAGAGGGATCTGGCCGATGTCTGACCTGTCTGCGGAAGACGCCAAGTTGGTGACGCTGGCGAAGTCGGCGCGGGCGCGGGTGGGCGCGGCCGAGGGCGCGGCTGTGCGCGACGGCGACGGGCGCAGCTACACGGGCGTCACCGTGGCCCGGCCGACGTTCGTGATCACGGCGCTGCAGCTCGCGGTGGCCAACGCCATCGCGGCCGGGGCAACGATGCTGGAAGCGGCGGTGGTCGTGACGGAGGAGTCCAAAGTGGACGAGACGCCGGTTTCTGACCTCACGCCGGACGCGCCCGTTCTGGTCGTCGTGCCCTAGCGCCGGCACGGGTGTTACCGTCGCCCGGTGATTCACGACGGCGCGGGCGTTGCCGCGAGCCGGCGGTCTTGGGCCGGGCGGCTCGCGGATCTGTACTGGGCGTGGGTGTTCCTGGTGACCCTGGCCGTGGTCTCGTTCCGGATCGGCGAGCCCGATCTGTGGCGGGATGAGCTGGCGTCGTGGAGCGCGGCGGGCCGGTCGTTGCCCGAACTGCTGGCGCTGGCGCAAAATATCGACGCGACGTCGATCGTGTACTACCTCGTGCTGCATGCCTGGATGGCCGTCTTCGGCGACTCGGCGGTCGCGATGCGTGCGCCGTCGGCCCTGGCCATCGCGGCCGCGGCGGCGGTCATGGCCTGCTTGGTCCGGGTGTGGTATGGGCGGCTGCAGGCGGTACTGGCCGGATTGTTATTCGCCCTGCTGCCGGTGATGAGCTACTTTGCGCAGCAGGCGCGGTCATATGCGTTCGCCACGCTCGGAACCGCTGTGGCCACATGGCTTCTGGTGCGCGCGTTGCAGCGGCCGCAGTGGCGGCGATGGGTGCCGTATGGGGTCGCGGTGGGCGCGACGGCGATGTTCCATCTCGTCGCGGCGATGGTCGTGGCGGGCCACGCGGTCGCCGTGGGTGCTTGGTTTCTGTTGCAGCGTGACAGGCGAATGCTTCGATGGCTAGTCGCGGCGCCGGCCGGGCTGATGCTCGCGCTGCCGGTGGGCGTCATGGCCATGCGGCAGCATGGTGACCAGCTTTACTGGCTCACCGTCAAACCGGGACTGCGTGACCTGATCCAAGCGCCTCAATCGATCGTCATGTCCGGGTTGGTGGCCGCGGCGGCCGTGACGCTCGCGGCGATCGGCCTGTTCGACAATGCCAAAACGACGGCTTTGGGCCTCGGCCTGACAGCGGCGCCAATCTTGCTGATATGGCTCATCTCCCAGTACTCGTCCTATTGGTTTGGGAGGTACCTGGCGTTCAGCCTGGTGGGTCTGGTCGTCCTCGCGGCGACGGCCCTGGCGCGAGCGCGGCCGTGGGCAGCCGTGGCTGTGCTGGGGTTGGTAGCCGTGCTGGGCATCGATGACCAGCGAGCGATCAGAGGCCCCGTGTCGGTGGGGCAGGGGAACGTGCGCTACAGCGAAGCCATCGGCTGGCTTGGCGGGCAGGTGCGGCCGGGCGACGCGCGGTTGTACCTGCAGGACGACAGCTGGATGGCGATCGATGCCGCGCTGGACTACCACGGTCTGGGCGAAGAACGGCTCAGGACGGTGTGCCGCGACAAGACCGGCCCGCAACGCGACCACCTGTGGGGATCGCCCGCCACGGATATGCCCGCGTGCCTTGGCGACACCGCGCGCCTGTGGGTGGTCCGCCCGTTCGACCAGCGCGAGCATCCGCTGGCTCCGGCGCCCGCGCCGTTGGCCGGTGAGCTTCAGTCACGTTACGAGCGCATCACCGTGACCGTGATCGGGAACCTGACCCTCGTGCTCTATGAGCGGCGCGGCTAGCGACGGCAACGTATCAGTCGATGAGGCGGTGGCGCTCCACCATTGTGGCGACGGTCTCGGCGGGCGGGGTGTCCCAAATGGACTGGTTGAAGATTTCGACCTCGACGTAGCCGTCGTAGTCCGCGTCGAGCACGGCCCTGGTGATGGGCGGGAAGTCGATGTGGCCGTCGCCGACGTGGCCTCGGCCCAGCAGCATGTCGGCCGGGAGCGGTACGACCCAGTCGCACACCTGATAGGACGAGATGCGACCGCGCGCCCTCTTGAGTTGGGCGAACAGGTCGGGATCCCACCAGACGTGGTATGTGTCGACGACCACGCCCACCTCGTGCGGCGCGAACGGCTCGGCCAGGTCGAGCGCCTGGCCGAGGGTCGAGACGACCGCGCGGTCGGCGCAGAACATGGGGTGCAGCGGCTCGATGGCCAGCCGCACGCCCGTTGCGTTGGCTTGTGGGACAAGCTGTTCCAGTGCGTCGGCGACCGTTTGGCGCGCTGCGGGCAGGTCTTTGGAACCCGCGTGCAGGCCGCCGACCACGAGCACGAGCTCGCGCGTGCCCAGTGTGGCGGCCTCGTCGAGGGCGCGCCGGGTGTCGTCGACCCCGTCGGGCGTGGTGAAAAACCCGCCCCGGCACAGGGTCGTGACGGTCAGGCCGTGGTCGTCGAGCACGGTGCGGGCGGCGGCCGCGCCGCCCGCACCTTCAATAACGTCGCGCCACGGGCCGATGCCCGTGATGCCGTGCTCCACGCACAGGCGGGCGGCCTCGGCGAGGGTGGCCCGCTTGATCGTGGCGGTGTTAAGCGAGAGAAGCATGTCTGGCCGCCGCGAGGTCGAGATCGGTGATGACGCCTGCTTCGAGCGCGAGGCGGTAGAGCTTGTCGAGGTGCTCCTTGGAGCGCGCGGTCTGCAGGCCGCCGACCATGTGGAAGTGCTCCTGGTGGCCGTTGAGCCAGGCAAGGTAGACGATGCCGGTCTTGTAGTTGTAGGTCGGCGCCTCGAAGATGTGGCGGGCCAACGGCACCGTCGGGTCGAGGATGGCCCGGAAGCCCGCGGTGTCGCCGGCGTCCAGCGCTTCGCGTGCCCGCGCTGCGGGCACGGCGATGGCGTCGAAGATGCCGAGCAGGGCGTGCGATCCGGACTCGATGAGCGACGGATAGTTGAAGTCGTCGCCCGTGTAGAGCTTCACGCCATCGGGAAGCTTGCTGCGCAACGCTATCTCGCGGTCCGCGTCCAAAACGGACACCTTGACGCCGTCTACTTTGGACGCGTAATTGTGGATGAGCTCCAGGACCGACTCATCGGGGTTGGGGCCCCAGTAGCCTTCCAGCTGCGGGTCGAACATCTCGCCGAGCCAGTGCAGGATCACCGGAGCGTCCACTTGCGACAGCAGGTTGCCGTAGACGGTGTGGTAGTCCTTTTCGGACTTGGCGGAGGCGGCCAGCGCGCGGGAGGCCATGAGGATGGCGCCGGCTCCGGCGGACTGCACCACCTCCAGCTGGGCGCGATATGCCGCCTCGATTTTCGCGAGTGGATGGGAACCGGCGGGCAGTTGGTCGGTACCCACTCCGCAAGCGAGAAGGCCCCCAACGGACCCGGCCTCCGCGGCACTCAGCTTGATCAGCTGCTGCGTCGCGTCCCAGGGAAGGCCCATGCCGCGCTGCGCGGTGTCCATGGCGTCGGCCACGCCGAGCCCGAGCGACCACAGGTGACGGCGGAACGCGAGCGTCGCGTCCCAGTCGATGTCGGTGTCGCTCGTCGCCACGACGTGTGCGGCGGCATAGAAGGTCCGTTTCATGGGGCGGGGACCTCCGGGTTTTTCATAAGGCGACGACCTGCGGGCTTTTTCATAAAGCGAGGACCTCCAGGCGGCGGCCCTCCCGGGCCGAGCGCAGGCCGAGCTCGGCGAGCTGGACGCCCTTGGCACCGCTGCGCAGGTCGTGTGCGTAGGGGGTGCCGGTAACGACGGCCGCGAGGAACTCCTCCCACTGCGCCTTGAAACCGTTGTCGTAGGAGTCGTTGTCGGGCACGTCTGTCCACTGTGCACGGAAGTCGTGGGTGACCGGAAGGTCGGGGTTCCAGACCGGCTTGGGGGTGGTGTTGCGGTGCTGGATGCGGCAGTCGCGCAGCCCGGCGACCGCGCTGCCGAGGGTGCCGTCGACGTGGAAGGACACGAGCTCGGTGCGGTCCACGCGGGTCGCCCAGGAGCTGTTGACCTGTGCGACGATCCCGCCCTCGAGCTCGAGCACCGCGTAGGCGGCGTCGTCGGCCGTTGCGGCGTAGGCGTTTCCGGCCTCGTCCCAGCGCTGCGGGATGTGCGTGCTGGCATGCGCATAGACGGACTTGACGGGAGCGATGATGTGGTCGAGCACGTAACGCCAGTGCGGGAACATGTCCAGGATGATGCCGCCGCCGTCCTCGGCGCGGTAGTTCCAGCTGGGGCGCTGGGCGGGCTGCCAGTCGCCCTCGAACACCCAGTACCCGAAGTCGACCCGCACCGCCAGGATGCGCCCGAAGAAGCCGGAATCGACCAGGCGCTTGAGCTTGCGCAGCCCGGGAAGGTACAGCTTGTCGGCGACCACGCCGTGGATGATGCCCTTCTCGTCGGCGCGGCGGGCCAGGTCGAGCGCGTCTTCGAGGGATTCGGCGACCGGCTTTTCGGTGTAGATGTGCTTGCCCTTGTCGATCGCCTTGCGCAGCGCCTTGGTCCGGGCGGTGGTCACCTGCGAGTCGAAGTAGATCTCGTTGGCCTCGTCGTCGAGCGCCGCTTCGAGATCGGTGGTGTAGCGGGTCAGGCCGTGCTGCTCGGCGAGCTGGGAGAGCTTCGCCGCGCTGCGGCCGACGAGGATCGGCTCCGGCCAGACCCGGGTGCCGTCGGGCAGCGCCAGCCCGCCCTGCTCCCGGATGGCCAGGATGGAGCGCACGAGGTGCTGACGGTAGCCCATCCGCCCGGTCACGCCGTTCATGATGATGCCGATTGATTTGCGGTCCATAACGTCCCTACTTCCGCTGTCCGCGCCTTGGCCCGGAGTCTGGAAAGCGCTTTCCGGGCCATGCGGTACCCTACGCACATGGCTCGCCTGACGTCAACCGGTCCGACGCTGCAGCAGGTCGCCACGCTGGCCGGGGTCTCCCTCGCGACCGCGTCGCGCGTCCTGCACGGCAGCGGCGGGCGGCGCGTGGACCCGTCACTCACCTCCCGCGTCGTCGATGCCGCGGCACAGCTACGTTATGTCGCCCACGCGCCGGCCCAGTCGCTGGCGCGCTCGCGCAGCACGATGGTCGGGCTGCTGGTGCACGACATCGCCGATCCATATTTCGCGGCGATCGCGGCCGGGGCGATGCGGGTCGCGCGTGAGCACGACCTGATGGTGCTCGTAGCGAACACCTTTCGGGACCCCTCGCTGGAGCGCGATTATGTGGCCAGGTTGCGGGCACAGCGGGCGCGGGCGGTGCTGCTCGCCGGATCGGCGTTCAACGATTTCTCGATGGCGGCGGAGCTGACGGCGTTCGCGGAGTCCGGTGGGCGGGTCGCGGCGATCGGCGGGCACGGCACGGGGTTCGACACCGTGGCGCTGGACAACTTCGGCGGCGCGCAACAGGTGGCTCAGCACCTGGTTTCGCTGGGGCACAAGCGGATCGGGGTCATCTGCGGACCGTCCACATTGGCCACGTCGCAGTCGCGGCTCGACGGGTTCGCGTCGGTCGTCAAGCCGGTGGCGGTGGCCGAGTCCGACTTCACCCGGGAGGGCGGGCACTCGGCGGCGGTCACGTTGCTGCGCAAGCACCGGCCCACCGCGATATTCGCGCACAACGATCTGATGGCGGTGGGGGCGCTGGCCGCGCTGCGTGAGCTCGGGCGGACGGGTGTGTCGGTGGTGGGCTTCGACGACCTGCCGGTGGCCGTGGACGTCACACCCGCGCTGACGACCGTCCGGCTGGACCTTGACGCCATCGGCGCGAGCGCGATGGAGCTCGTGCTGTCCGACCACCCGCCGGGCCGCAGCATCTCGGCCGAGGCCGTGTTGGTGGTCCGGGAGAGCACCTCGCCTGTCGGCTAGCCGAGCTGTCTCTCTGTCCAAACGCGACGCCGGAGGCCGTGTGGGTGGTCCGGGAGAGCGCGGCGCCTGTCCAGCCGATCGGCCAGCGCCTGCGCGACCGTGGACTTGCCGGCCGCCTGGATGCCGGTGACGAGGATGACGGTCATTGCCGCGTCTGCATGCCCTGCTGCGGTTGGGGGCCTTGCTGCGGTTGGGGGCCTTGCTGCGTTTGCGCGCCCTGCTGCGTTTGCGCGCCCTTGGAGGCGCGTAGCACGCGCAACACGAACGACGGTTTGAACAGCGCGCTGGGCGGGATGAGCAGGTGTTGTATGGCCGTGAAGACCTTGCGCACCTCCGGGTCGGCGCGGGCGGCCAGCTGCACCCGCTTGGAGTATCCGTTGAGCAGTGAGATGCCGCGCGGCCGCGGCCCCGTGGTCTCGGGGAAGACGAAGTCGCCGCCGACCGCGAACCGCCACGGCGTGGTGAGAATGGTGCCGACCTCACGGTAGTAGGCGCGGGTCAGGTCGGGCGACGCGCCGCCGTATCGGTCGAGCAGCCGGCCGAGCGCGAGCGCCTCCAGCGTCGCGCACGTCATGCCCTGCCCGTAAATCGGGTTGAAGCTGCACACCGCGTCGCCCGCGGCCACGTAGCCCGCCGGCACGGCGGTCAGCTTCTCGAAGTATCGCCGCTTGCTCGACGGGAACGTCATGCTCATCACCTCGGTCAGCGGCTCGGCCTCGCGCAGCGCGGTGTGGATCTGAGGCAGCGGGAGCTCGGCCGCGAACGCGAGCATCTGCGCCTCGTCGCGCGGGAAGTCGCCGTGCCAGCCGCCCATCGACACCAGCCAGCGATCGCCCTCCACCGGCAGGAGGATTCCGGTCCGCTTGGCGGGCGCGGTCGGGAGTGTGAAATAGCCGAGTGCCTCGCCCTCGCCGCCGGGCTCGCGCTTGAGGAACCGGCTCGCGTAGCCGACCCCGATGTTCACCTCCACAGTGGACGGTACGGCGCAGCCGAGATCGGCCAGCCACCGCCCGGACCGGCCGCCGCGCCCGGAGGCGTCGACCACGAGGCCCGCATCGACGGTGGTGCCGTCGCCGAGCACGACACCGGTGATCCGGTTGGCGTCGCCGGCCAGGCCGCTGACCGCCGTGCCGGGCCGGACGACCACATTGGACAGCTGGCTGATGCGCTTGTACAGCAACGCGTCCAGCAGTGGGCGGCTGAACGAGATGAGCTCCATGCCGATGCGCGCCCGGGGCCACGCACCGCCGAAACGGTGGAAGATCAGATCCAGGCCCGGGTCGAACGGGACGGCGCCCTCGGCGATCATCTCGTCGCAGATGCCCGGAAAGAGTTCCTCCAGCGCGCGCTGGCCGGCGGCGAGCAGCACGTGCGGATGGTGCCCCTGCGGGACTCCCCGGCGCGGCAGGGCCGAGCCGTCCAGCGAATCCCGCTCGATGACGGTGACGTGTGCGAATCGTTGGGCCAGAACGGTTGCGGCGGTCAGACCCGCCACGCTCGCGCCGATGACGACGGCGCCGCCTTCACTCCCCATGACACCGAAGCCTAGCCGCTCGTCACCCCCCCCGCGTTGATCACGACCTCACGTCCATGTTCGACGGTGTGTCGCGGCATCAACTCCATGGTCGATTCGCCAGGGTTGATCATGAAGTTGGCGTGACGACACGCCGCTGGGCATGGATTTAAGTTCATGATCAACCGGAAAAGGGGGTTGACGGGTGGGGGTTGTGGGGGCAGACTCGCCGGAAACGTTTACAACTAGCTACCGGGAGCAGCGCATCGTGGATCGTAAACGTTTACGACCTGGCGAAAGGCCGACCGTGCACACGGTCGCCGCGCTGGCGGGCGTGTCCATCGCGTCGGCGTCGCGTGTGCTCAATGGGCACGGCGGGAGTCCCGAGACGGTGGCGAAGGTGCGCGAGGCGGCCGAGACCGTGGGCTACGTGCCCAACGCGATCGCGCGTTCGCTGCAATCCCAGCGGACCGACCTCATCGCGTTCGCCGTCGAGGACATCGGCAACCCGGTTTACGTCGAGATGATGCGCGCCATCGAGTCGGTGGTCGCCGAATCGGGGCGCCAGCTGGTGGTGCACGCCACGGGCGGGCAGGTGGGGCAGGAGACCGCCCTGCTCAAACGGCTCGCTCACCGCTATGTGGACGGCATGATCATTTCGCCGATCCGGCTGACGGATGCTCATGTTGCGGCGATGGTGGCGTCACCCGCCCCGGTGGTCGTGATTGGACAGTTGCCGGATGAGGTGCAGGTCGACAATGTGCGCACCGATTCGCGGACGGGCATTGCGCTTGCGGTTGATCATCTTGTATCGGGTGGGCGCAAGCGGATCGCGTTTATCAACGGGCCGCTGGACACCGTGCCGGGGGCGGCGCGTGATAGCGGTTACCGGGAGGCCATGCGGCGGCATGGGTTGGAGCATCGGATCGAGGTCGGCGAGTTTCAGTATGAGGCGGGGCGGGTCGCGGCCGAGCGGCTGCTCGGTTCGGGACAACCAGACGCGATCATCTGCGCCAACGACCTGATCGCGGTGGGCGCGCTGCACGCGCTGCTGGTGGCCGGGGTGCGGGTCCCGCAAGACGTCGCGCTGGTGGGCATGGACGACACCGAGCTGGCGCGCATGTCGTACCCGCAGATTTCAAGCGTGTCACTGGGCTCGGCGGCCCGCGGGCGGCTCGCGGCACAACTCCTGCTCGAACGGATCAAGGATCCGGCGCTCAAGGCGCGGCGCGAACTCGTGCCGCCGCAGCTCGTCGTGCGGGAGAGCTCATGAGGCGCTCCGACCGCACGGGGGTCTATCTCCTGCTCCTGCCGAGTCTCATACCGATCCTCGCGCTGTCGGTGTTTCCGTTGCTGCGCGGGATGTACTTGGGCTTCACCGACGCGCGCGCCGGGCGCAACGTTGAGGTCAACTTCACGGGCTTCGCCAACTATCAGGAGTTGCTGAAGGACGAGCTCTTCTGGGGCTCATTCCGGATTGGACTGCTGTGGGCGTTCGGCGTGACCGTGCTGCAGTTCCTGCTCGCGCTCGGGCTGGCACTGCTGCTGAACCAGCCGCTGCGATTCCGTGGACTGGCAAGGGTTCTGGCGCTCGTGCCGTGGGCCATGCCGCCGGTCGTCGTTGGCATCCTGTGGCGGCTGGTCTATCACCCGGACGCCGGGCTGCTCAACGAGGCGCTGCACCGCGTGGGCGCGGAAGGCTTGCGCAGCAACTGGTTGGGCGACTTCGCCACCGCGCTGCCCGCGGTCATCATCGTCGGTGTGTGGGCGGGCATGCCTCAGACGACGGTCGTGCTGCTGGCCGGGTTGCAAGGCGTGCCAAAGGAACTGCACGAGGCGGCGGCGACCGATGGGGCCTCGGCGTGGCAGCGTTTCAGAAACGTGACGCTGCCCGGGATTGCCCCGGTCATCGTGGCCATCACGTCGCTGGACTTCATCTGGAACTTCAATTCCTTCGGGCTGGTGTATGTGCTCACGCAGGGCGGGCCGGGCGGTAAGACCATGCTGCCCATGCTGTTCGCCTACGAGGAGGCGTTCCGGTATGGCAATTACGGCTACGCGGCCGCGCTCGGCAACGTGATGGTCCTGATCATCGTGGCGCTGCTCGCGATCTACCTGCGGCGCCGGCTGAGGGAGGCGAAATGATGAAGCGTTTCCTTCAATACGTGGCTTTGATGGGGTACCTCATCTTCCTCGGCTTTCCCTTGGTGTGGATGCTTTCGACCTCATTGAAGCCGCCACCGGAGCTGGTGAAGCTGCACCCGACTCTCGTGCCGGACGCGCCGACGCTGATGAACTATGTGCAGGCGTTCAGCGAGCAGCAGTTGGACCGGGCCGCGTTCAACAGTCTGAAGGTCGCGCTCGGGTCGGCTGTGTTGACCGTGATTGTCGCGCTGCCCGCGTCCTATGCGTTGGCGCGCTTCAAGACTCGGGTCGGCACGGCCGCGCTGGGCTGGGTGCTGCTGTCGCAGCTGTTCCCGTTCGTGCTCCTGATCATCCCGATTTTCCTGGTGCTGCGGGAGGTCGGGCTCGCCAACACGCACGCCGGGCTGGTGTTGATCTACGTGGTGTGGGCGCTGCCGTTCGCGCTGTGGATGCTGCAGGGGTTCGTGCGCAACATCCCGCGGGAGCTGGAGGAGGCGGCCGCTGTCGACGGTGCGACGCGCTTGCAAGTGCTGTGGCGCGTGGTGTTTCCGTTGCTCGCGCCGGGTGTTGTCGCGACCGCTCTGTTCGCCTTCATCTCGGCGTGGAACGAGTTTTTCTTCGCGCTGGTGCTCATCAAGAACCCCGACCTGGCGACTCTGCCGGTGACCCTGGCGCGGTTCGTCGGAATCGAAGGAACGGCCCGGCTCGGGCCGCTGGCCGCGGGATCGCTGCTGGCCACCATCCCGAGCCTGCTCTTTTTCGCCTTCATGCAACGCCGTCTGTCCTCCGGATCCCTAGCCGGAGCGGTGAAAGGCTGAACTGGCATACAAACACAGGAGGTTGGAATTCATGTTACGTCGACTCGCGGTGGCGGCAGCGCTGCTGTTAGGACTGGCCGCGTGCAGTGGTGGCAATGCGCCGCAGGAGGAGACCAGCGGGCCGGTGAAACTGCGCTTCCTGTCGCTCGCGTGGCAGAAAGAGTCGTTGGCGGCCAACAAGGAAATCGTCACGAAGTGGAACGCGGAACACCCGGACATTCAGATCGAATATGTGCAGGGCGACTGGAATTCGGTGCACGACCAGCTGCTCACGTCGTTTGAGGGCGGCGACGCACCGGACATCTTCCACTACGAGGCGGCGGCGCTCGGCGAGTTCAGCAAGCAGGGATACCTCGCCGACCTTTCGTCACTTGTCTCAAGCGAGCTGAAGGGGCAGATCGCCCCGGGAGTGTGGGACACCACGACGTTCGACGGGAAGGTGACCGGAGTCCCGTTCCTGCTGGAGTCGCAGGTGGTGATCGCCAACAAGAAGCTGCTCGACGCGGCCGGGATCGCGGTGCCGCCGGCGACGGGCGGGTGGACCTGGGACGAGTTCCAGGCCAACGCGCAGAAGCTGACGGCCGGCGAGACGTTTGGCGTGGCGTGGGCGCTGAAGTCACCGACCAACCGGGTGATGAACCTGTCGCTGAACTTCGGTGGCAAGTTCTTCTACGAGGAGGGCGGTAAGACCGTCGTCAAGGTGACGGACGCCGAAAAGGCGGTGCCGCAACGGATACACGACATGCTTTATGTTTCGAAGACGGCGTCCCCGGCGGCGCTGGGGATGAGCGGGGCGGACAGTCTGCCCGGATTCTTCGGTGGCAAATACGCGATGCTGCCCGGATCGGTGTCGCTGCGGCAGCAGATGGTCGAGCAGGCGCCGGCGGGGTTTGAGTGGGTGACGATTCCGCCGCTGAAGGGTGCCTCTTCGCAGCAGGCGGCGAATCCGCAGACACTGTCCATTTCGGAGGACAGCAAGGCCAAGAAGCAGGCCATGCAATTCATCGAGTATTTCTTGAACCCCGCGAATATGGCGACTCTGGCCAAGGGCGACTGGCTCGTGCCGACGGGGAAGAAGGCCAATGACGAGCTCGTGAAGCTGACGGGCGGCAAGCAGGGCTGGGACGTGGCTGCCGACAGTGCGGCGGATCTGACCATCTCGGCATTCCAGAAGGTCAATGGGTATCCGGAGTGGAAGAGCAAGCACGCGACGCCCGCGCTGCAACAGTACTTCGCCGACAAAATCACGTTGGAGCAGCTGGCGAAGCAGCTAGAGGACGGTTTCAGGGGATGACGCAACTGCTCGACCGGTCGGTGGGGTGCCTGGTCGGCGCGGCCGTGGGCGATGCGCTGGGCGGTGCGACCGAAACCGCGCTGCCCGAGGAGATTCGCGCGCGGTACGGCGGTTGGGTCACGGGCATCGTGCCGCCGTTCCACGAGAACTGGGCGGCGCGGCCGCTGGCCCCGTATCACAAGGGCGACGGGCACATCACCGATGACACGCTGCTCACGCATGCGCTGGTGCGGGTGTATGCGCGCAAGCGCGACCACCTGGACGCGTTTGACGTGGCGGAGCTGCTGGTGCCCGACCTGATCGAGCAGGTGGTGCACATCCCGGACATGGGGCGCGAGGCGGTGGCCTTCCATCGCCTCGCGGCCGCGGAGCGGTGGTTGGTGACACGGTTGTGGCATGCGCACGCCGACCCGAGGGAGGCGGGGGTCGGGAACATCTGCAATTGCGGAGCGGCGATGTACATGGCTCCGGTTGGGGTCGTGAACGCGGGGGATCCGGTGGGCGCTTATGACGAGGCGGCTTCTATCGCCGGAGCGCATCAGCACTCGTACGGGCGGGAGGCCGCGGCCGTTTTCGCGGCGGGGGTTGCGGCCGCGATGACGCCGGGTGCCGCGGCGTCGGATGTGGTGGATGCGTGCCTTGCGTTGGCCAAGGACGGGACGCGTGCGGCGATTGCCGCCGTCGTGTCTGCCGCCCGGTCCTATGAGGACTGGCGGGAGGCGATCGGGCCGTTGCGGGCGGCGATTGCGCCGTTTGACACGGTCGGTGAGGCGTATCGCAGTCCCGGGCTCGGTGCGCGGCGGCCAAGCCGGCTGCACTCGATTGAGGAACTGCCCATCGCGTTGGGGATGCTGTTGGTGGCGCGGGGCTCCTTCGAGGGCGCGGTTTTGGGCGCGGTCAATTACGGGCGGGACGCGGACTCGACGGCGACCATGGCCGGTGCGTTGGCGGGAGCGCTTGGTGTCAGTCCAATCCCTGAGGATTGGGCGGCAACGGTTTCGGCCGCCTCTAAACTGGACCTCGCGGCGCCGGGTCGCGTGCTGGCGGAGGTCGCGACCGAAGTCCTTGCGCGCGACGAACTCCGGTTCGCCAAGCGGGCCGCGGCAATGGGCTCGCTAACGGGGTCGCGCATGGTGACCGAAGCGCAGGGGGTGCCGACGTGAGGCTCACGTGGGTGCAGCCGGAGGATCTGCTGCCGCACGAGTTCGGCACGTCTCGCGATGAGGGGCGCGACGTGTCGGAGCTGGAGCGCCGATGGGTGGCTGCGGGCGGCTCGCTCAAGCCCCCGGTCAGCGGGGCCTCGCCCGTGCCTGCCTCGCCAGGACTCCGTGCGCTTGCTCTCGAACTGCTCGACGCGTGCGATGCGCTGCGAGCAGCCGAAAGCGGCGGTGCGACGGGTGTGGCCGGTTCATCGAGCGGTGCGGTGGCAATGGGTGGTGTGCCAGGCGATGAGCTGCGCAGGCTACACGGCGCGTGGGTTGGGCGCGCCGTGGGGTGTTTGTTGGGCAAGCCGGTGGAGAAGATCCCGCGGCTGGGGATCCGGCAGATCTTGCAGGTGACCGGGCGGTGGCCACTGGACGGCTACTTTACCGCGGTCGGCCTGCCGGACGAGGTGGCCGAGCGCTGGCCGTGGAACCGGCGCAGCGCGCCGAACTCGCTGGCCGAGAACATCGACGGGATGCCGGAAGACGACGACCTGAATTTTGCCGTGCTCGCGCTGAAAATCCTTTCCACGTATGGTCCGGACTTCACTAGTAGTGACGTGGCGCAGGCGTGGTTGGATTGGCTGCCGGCGGGTCGCGTGTTCACCGCGGAGCGTGTCGCCTATCGGAATATGCTGCTGGGATTGACCCCGCCGGAGACCGCGAACCGCCACAATCCGTTCCGGGAGTGGATCGGGGCGCAGATTCGGGCCGATGCGTATGGGTGGGTGAATCCGGGCCGGCCGGGCGACGCGGCGGAGATGGCGGCGCGTGACGCGGCCGTGAGCCATGTGGGGGACGGGATTCTTGGCGCCCGCTGGGTCGCGGCCATGACCGCCGCAGCGCTGACAGCGTCCACCGTGGACGATGTTTTGGACGCCGGAGACAGTGTGCTCCCGGCGGGACGGTTCCGGGAGGTGATTCGGCGCGCCCGAGGGCTGACGGGCGACTGGGAGAGCATTGTGGACGAGCTCTATCGGGAGCACGGGCAACTTCATTGGGTGCACGTGAGAAATAACGCCGCCCTGGTGGCCGCGGCGTTGGCCCATGGCAAGGGGGACTTCAGCACATCGATTTGCGCGGTGGTCAGCGGCGGCTGGGACACCGACTCCAACGGGGCGACCGTCGGCTCGGTGACGGGTGCACTCGCCGGGACGCTTCCGAAAGTGTGGACCGATCCGTTGCGCGACACGTTGCACACGAGCATAGCGGGCCTGGATGGAGTGACGTTCAGCGAGCTCGCGGCCTGGACGAGGAGGCTTGCGACGTGAGTGAGGGCTTGCCCGAGCGAACCAAAGGATATGTGCAGCGGAGGGACGCCATTGTGGTGAGGGTTTGCCCGAGCGAATCGGTAGGCATGCGCCGCGGAGCGAAGCGGAGGGACGCCGTTGAGTAGGGTTGTGGTTGTCGGTAGTGCCAACATGGATTTGGTGGTGACGGCGGAGGCGTTGCCGGCTCCGGGGGAGACGGTGCTGGGCGACAGTTTCGCGACGATTCCGGGTGGGAAGGGCGCGAATCAGGCGGTCGCGGCGGCCAAGGCCGGTGGGCGGTGCGCGTTTGTGGGCGCGGTCGGGCAGGACGTGTTTGGGAAGGCGTTGCGCGACCACCTGATCGATGCCGGGGTCGATGTGGCTCGGCTGAGGACTGTGCCCGGCCCGTCAGGTGTGGCGCTGATCGCGGTCGACGCCAACGCGGAGAACTTGATTGTGGTCGCGCCCGGCGCCAATGCCACGCTCACCCGCCTGGACGTGCAGGATCGCATGGTCATCGAGGCTGCGGATGTGCTGCTGTGCCAGCTGGAGATTCCACTCCCGACGGTCGCACAGGCCGCCACCGCGGCCCGTTCGGCGGGCACGATCGTGATGCTCAACGCCGCACCGGCCCGGCCGCTGCCGCCCGAATTGCTTGCCGCGGTCGACGTGCTCATCGTGAATGAGCATGAGGCGGCGTCGATGCCCGGCATCCTGGAGACGGTGCCGCACGTGGTCATGACGTTGGGTGCGCGCGGTGCCGCCTATTACTCCCGCACGGGCGCGGGCATCACCGTGCCCGCGCCTCGCGTGCCGGCCGTGGACACGACGGGTGCCGGTGACGCGTTCGCGGGAGCGCTCGCCGTCGCCTGGGCGGAGGGCCGGAAGATCGTGCAAGCGCTGCATCGGGCGTGTGCCGCCGGTGCGCTGTCCACGATGAAGCGAGGGGCGTCACCGCCCACCCGCGAGGAGATCGAGGCGGCGATCCGATGAATCCCTATGTGCCACGGCCGATCGACCTGCCGACGCCGTTGCCGCTCGTGCCGGGCGCCGATCTGTCCGCATTGGACGAGGCGAAAGTCTTTGCTGCACCCGACAATCCCGCTGACTGGCCTCTGTGGAGGGACCAGCTGGCGCGTTGGCGGGCCGAGGCACGCGACCGGATCGCCTACGACGGATCGCACTACGACTCCATCCCGTTGGACTGCTTCACCATCTGCTTGGCGTGGCTGTGGGACGAGACACTCTACGACCACCGGCGCAAAGTGTTCACTGTGGACAGCTTCCTGGACGCGGCCGACCGTGACTTCGGTGGGTTCGACGGCGTTGTGCTCTGGCACGCGTACCCGGTGATAGGAATCGACAGCCGGAATCAATTCGATTTCTATCATGAGGTACCAGATCTGCCCGCAGTGGTGGAGGCCTTCCAGCGCAGGGGTGTTCGGGTCTTTGTGGACTACAACCCGTGGGACACCCTGCCCGGCGGGCCGCACGCCGAAGAGCTCGCCAAGCTGGTCGAACAGCTCGGTGTGGACGGCGTCTTCCTCGACACGCTCAAGGAGAGCGATCTGCGGGGTGCACTTCCGGAGCGGGTCGTGCTGGAGGGCGAATCGCGCGTTCCGCTGGCCCGCGTCGGGGACCATGCGATGTCGTGGGCACAGTGGTTTGCCGACTCGGCGGTGCCGGGTGTGTTGCGCGCCAAGTGGTTCGAGCGGCGGCACATGATGCACCACACGCGCCGCTGGCACCGCGACCATCTTGAGGAGTTGCACTCGGCGTGGCTCAACGGGTGCGGCATGCTCGTGTGGGAGAGCGTTTTCGGGGTGTGGGTGGGCTGGAACGAGCGCGACCGGTCGGTGCTGCGGGCGATGCGCCGCGTGCAGAAGGCCTATCCGGAGTGGCTGCGATCGGAATCGTGGACGCCGTTATCCGGTACCGGAGAAAAGGTCTTCTCTTCTCGATGGGTCCACAATGGCCTTCCGCTTTGGACTGTCGTGAATCGACATTCCGATGTGTATGACGGGCCTTGGCTGATCACCGAGGACGTGCCCGGACGGCACTGGGTCGATCCGGCCGCCGGGATCGCGCTGACTGTGACCGCGTTGGGCGGTGGCTTCGTGGAGATCGGTGGCCGGATTCCGGCGGGGGGCGTGGCCGCCGTGTTTCCAGCGCTGGAGCCGATTTCTCCGGAACGGATCGAGCTTGGTGATCCAGCATTTCCGGCGCGCATGGCGGTGCGAAGGCCGACGCCCGTCGTGCGTAGGTCTGAAGTGCCGCAAGGGATGGTAGCCGTTGAGGGTGGAAGATTCGAACTGACGGTGGAGTACAGGCAGCGCGAAACCGGGCTGTATGGCGAGACTCCGTATGTCGACGAGTGGAAGCCGTTGCCACCGAGGCTGCACAACCGGGCGACGATGCGGCGCACGGTCGAGATTGGACGGTTTGCCATCGGTGTGCGCGAAGTGACGAACGCGCAGTATCGCGAGTTTGATCCCGGCCACCTTGGTGAGGATGATGCGCCCGCAACGGGTGTCGACCTGGAGGATGCGCGTGCCTACGCGCGCTGGGCCGGGATGCGGCTGCCGACGGAGGATGAGTGGCAGATCGCGTTCGGGGCGGGTCTGGTCAGCCGAGCCAAACCTCACGTGTGGAACCTCACCGAGAGCGAACACTCCGATGGGCGCACCCGGTTCTGTATTGTCAAGGGCGGCAGCGAATTTCGGGCCAGTGGGTCGGAGTGGTACTTCGACGGGGGCCCGCAAGCGCCTTGTGTGTCCGCAAAGTTACTCCTACTCGGAGCGGGCCTGACCCGCTCGCCCTCCATCGGTTTCCGCTGTGCAATAGATCTGGAGTGAGCATGAGGTGGTTCGCTGCCACGGTCGTGGCGCTGGCTTTGGTCGCCGTGCTGCCGGGCGCGGCTCCGGCGAAGCGGGTGCAGGAGGGCACGCTGCACGCGACGCAGACCTACAACGTTTATCTGCCGCATGGGTATGAGCGCGGAGACCAGCGCTATCCCGTGCTCTATCTGCTGCACGGGCGGGGCGACACCATGCAGGCGTGGACGCAGGTGAAGTCCGATCTCGACGCGCTCATCGCGAAGGGCACGGTGCCGGCGGTCATCGCGGTCATGCCGGACGCGCCGTGGAGCGAGCGTGGCAACTACTACGTGGACTCGCAGCACGTCGACGGGTTCGCCGTGGAGACCGCGCTGACCCGCGATCTGGTCGCGCACGTCGACGCCACCTATCGGACGGCGGCCCACCGGCAGGCCCGGCTCATCGGCGGTTATTCGATGGGCGGGTTCGGCGCGATCCGATACGCGCTGGCCCACCCGGACCTGTTCGCCCATGCGCTGGTGCTGAGCCCGGCTGTGTATACGCCACAACCACCGGCCGACTCGTCGGCGCGCGGGTTCGGGGCGTTCGGCAACGGCGACGTGCTGTTCGACGAGGCGGTCTATGCGCGGCTCAACTACCCCGCGCTGCTGTCGCAAGTGGACGATGACCTGCCGGTGCGCCTGTTCATCGCGGTGGGCGACGACGAGTGGGCCGGGCCGGAGCCGCAGCACGACCTGGACTTCGAGGCGGCCAAGTTATACAACGCGGTCCGGCGGGTGCCGGGCATCGCCGCGCAGTTCCGCGTGCTCGACGGCGGGCATGACTGGAGCGTGTGGCGGGCCGGGTTCGCCGAAGGCCTGAGTCACCTGGGACGGACGTTGAGCATCACCCCGCCGATGGGGTTGCCGGGCGCGCTTTACGGCAGCCCGACGGCCAACCGGGCCGGGGGAGTCGCCGCCCACCCGGACGGGTCCGTCACGCTCGCGCTGGGTGGGCAGGACGCGGTGGTCAAACGCGTGGGCGGCTGGACGGTCACGTTCGGCGCGGACGGGGTGGCCGACCGGCTCTACGGCGTGGTGGCCCTGCCCGACGGCGGGGTCGTCACGGGCGGATACAGCGGGCGCGACATGCTCCTGGCGCGGGTGTCGGCGACCGGTGAAGTTCTGTGGCGCAAGACGTTTGGGGATCCGGCGCAGCCGGACCGGATCTATGGGCTGACCGCGGTGCCGGGTGGCGACGGCGTTTACGTCACCGGTTACACGGGGTCGGAGAAGCAGGTCGTGCTGGCGCGGGTGGCAGGCAGCGGCGAGATCGTGTGGCAGACGACGTTTGGTGAGGCCACGAGCGAAGACAAGGGGTTCGCGGTCGCGGCAACAGCGAGCGAGGTCTACGTGGTGGGCACGTTCGGGATCGCGGCGTACGCGCCTGATGGGGCGCGGCGGTGGGCCGCGCCCGGCGGCATGCTCGCCGGGGTGGCGATCGATGGGTCCGGGCGGGCCGTGGCGACCGGCGCGGATCTCACGACGATCGCCTACGACGCGAGCGGCAAGGAGGTGTGGCGCGCGGCGTTGGGCCGGGGGACCGGGGCCGACGTCGTGGCGCTGCCCGATGGCGGCGTGGCGGTGGCCGGGTTCAGCGACGCGGTGTGGACCGTGCCGGCGGGCGCCCACGACGTGGTGGTGATCCGGCTCGACCGGCGCGGGCGGCAGACATCGGTGCTGCAGTTCGGCACGGGGCGGGCCGACGGCGCCGACGCGTTCAGCGAGGAAAACCTATACGCGGCCTACTCCAGCATCGGCAGGCTGCTCGTGACCGGGCTTTCGGGCGACGGCGACGTGTTCTTCGGCGAGGTGGGGTTGCCGTGACGCCATGGGGATGTGCCGCCGTGCCGAGTGGGGTTGGGGTGTGATGAAGCCGTTAGAGGGTGTGCGAGTGCTGGAGCTGGCGACCATCTTCGCCGGGCCGATGGCGGGCGCGTTCCTGGGCGACTTCGGCGCCGACGTTATCAAGCTTGAACACCCGGCCAAGCCCGACCCGGCGCGCTGGCACGGACCGGCCAAGGACGGCATCGGGCTGTGGTGGAAGGTGTTGGGGCGCAACAAACGCACGGCGACGCTCAACCTGTCCCACCCGGACGGTGCGGCCCTGCTGCTTCGCTTGGCCGCCGAGACCGATGTGCTGATCGAGAATTTCCGCCCGGGGACGTTGGAGCGCTGGGGCGTCGGGCCAAGCGAGCTGCACGCGGCCAACCCGGGCCTGGTGATCGCGCGGATCTCGGGGTTCGGCCAGTTCGGGCCCTACGCTTCGCGGCCCGGATTCGGCACGCTGGCCGAGGCGATGAGCGGGTTCGCCACGGCCACCGGCGAGCCGGACGGTCCGCCGACCCTGCCCCCGTTCGGGCTTGCCGACTCGATCAGCGGGCTGGCCACGGCATACGCCGTCATGCTCGCACTGACCGCCCGTTCGCGCGGCGGGTCCGGCCAGGTGATCGATCTGGCCATCATCGAGCCCATCATGGCCATGCTCGGTCCGCAGATCACGTGGCTCGATCAGCTCGGCTACGTCCAGCCGCGGCTGGGCAACCGGTCCAACAACAACGCGCCGCGCAATACCTATCGGTGCGCGGACGGGCGATGGGTGGCCGTGTCGACCAGCTCGCACAGCATCGCCGAGCGGGTGATGCGGTTGGTCGGGCGGCCGGAGGTGATCGCGGAGCCGTGGTTTGCCAGCGGTTCCGGGCGGGCGGCACACGGCGAGCTGCTCGACAAGGCCGTGGCCGACTGGATCGGCGTGCGGGGGCGCGACGAGGTGATCGCGGCGTTCGAGCGGGCGCAGGCGGCCATCGCACCCGTCTACGACGTGCGCGACATCGTGGCCGACCCGCAATATCAGGCGCTTTCGACCGTGATCGAGGTGCACGATGACGACTTCGGCTCGGTGAAGATGCAAAACATCCCGTTCCGGATGTCGGCCACGCCCGGCGAGATCCGGTTCGCGGGGCGGGCGCATGGGCAGGATACCGCCGAGGTGTTCGGATTCCTCGGACCGTCCGAATTGGACGACCTGCGGGAGAGGGGAGTCATCTGATGGTGTTCGGGTGGCGTGACACGAGCGGCGGTCCGGAGCCGGCGGCACCCGGGGATCGCGCTTTGCGCGGGTCCGGTGACGCGGTTGTCGCCGGAGCGGGGGGCGGCTGATGTTGCTCACCTGGCTTTATGTGCCCGGCGACCGGCCCGAGCGGTTCGCCAAGGCCGTCGCGTCCGGTGCCGACGCGGTGATACTCGATCTCGAAGACGGTGTGCCCTCGGGGCGCAAGGCCTACGCCCGGGATGCGGTGCGCGAATTCCTGTCCGACGCTTGCGACGTGCCGGCCTTCGTGCGGATCAACACCCTCGACGACCTGTTCACCGCGCCAGGCGTGGCAGGGTGGCGGCTGCCCAAGGTCGAGTCGCGGGCGCAGGTGCTCGCGGCCGCCGCCCTCACCGACGCGCCGCTGCACTGCCTGATCGAGTCGGCGTTCGGGCTGGAGGTGGTGCTCGACATCGCGCGGGTCGCGGGCGTCGGTGCGATCGGGCTTGGGGAAGAAGACTTGCGCTCAGACCTCGGCCTCGTGGGCGACGAAGGTCTGCTGTGGGCGCGCAGCCGCATCGTCGTGGCGGCCCGCGCGGCGGGCCTGCCTCCGCCCGCTATGTCCGTCTACAGTGATCTGTCCGATCTCGACGGTCTGCGGGCAAGCTGTGCGCAGGGGCGGCGGCACGGATTCCTCGGCCGGACGGCATTGCACCCCAAGCAACTCCCGGCCATCGTCGACGGCTTCCGCCCACCGGCCGAGGAGGTGAGCCGTGCGCAGGCTCTGCTCGCATCGGTGACGGAAGACTCCGGCGCACTGGTCCTGCCCGACGGCCGCTTCGCCGACCGTGCCCTCGTCGCCGCCGCGCAGCGGGTGGTCGAGCTGGACGCCCACTGCCAAGCGGCGGTCCGCGCGGGTTGACCGTGTTTGGCTGATGCGGCGCAGCGGGTGGTCGAGGTGGGTGCCCCCCGCCTGGCGGCGGTCCGCGCGGGTTGACCGTGTTTGGCTGATGCGGCGTAGCGGGTGGGTGCGCCGGGGGTCTACTGCCGAGCTCGCCGGGTTCGCCTTGAGCGAAAGGGCTGCCCCTGCGTGCCGGTTAACCGCTATACAGGACGAAGCTAAGTCGTGCGCGATGAGAGGACATCATGGCGGATCCGGTGATACCGGCCGCCCCCGAGTGGGGCAGGGGTCGGCGCACGCGAGCATTGTTGCGCTCGGTGCTGGGCGAGGCGCTGCGCCAGGAGCGGCTTGAGCAGGGGCGCACACTGGCCGACGTGGCGATGGCCGCGAGGATTTCGCTGCCCTACCTGTCCGAGGTGGAGCGTGGGCGCAAGGAGGTCTCGTCGGAGGTCCTGGCCGCGCTCTGCGACGCGTTGGGCATCGACCTGTCCGATCTGCTGGTCGCCGTCGTCCTTCACCTCAACGGTGAAAGCGTGGCCGGCGAGAGCATTGTGGCATCGCTGGCCGTGGGCCGCCGCGTGGCCGTTGACGGGCTGGGCACGGCGGCCGGCAACGGTCCCGGCGTGGTGGCGCCGCCGATGCGCCGCCGCGGCGACGCGTATGCGTTGGCTGCCTGAGCCGGCCGGTCGTGTGTAGCGGTGTGGTGGTGCTGCCGCGGGGACGCGGGTGTGTGGCTGTTTGAGCCGGCTGGCCGTGTGTGGCGGTGTCGTGAAGGTTGCCGCATCAAAAGGGTCGGATGAACTGTCGCGCGGGCTACATCTCTGCACCGGTAACTCGGCGCCGAGATGCAGCCCCGCGAAGAACTTCAACGGCCGCCGGGTGTCAGGCGGCCGCCAGTTGTGCCGACCTCGGGGTGTTGAGTTTCGTGGTGGTGATGATCTGGTCGGCGAGGCCGTAGGCGACGGCTTCGGGGGCGGTGAAGGTGCGTTGGCGGTCGATGTCGTGGTGGATTTTGTCCATAGGGTGGCCGGTGTGCTGGCTCAGGATCTCGTCCATCTCGGCTCGCATGCGGGCCACGTCTTTGGCCCGGATCGCCAGGTCGGGAAGTGTGCCCTGGGCGACGTTGAACCAACCATCCTCCGTAGAAGGCTGATGCAGGACCACTTTGGCGTGCCGGAGCATGGACCGCTTGCCGGGCGTGCCCGCCGCCAGCAGCACGGCGGCCGCGCTTGAGGCTTGGCCCACGCAGAAGGTGGCGATGTCCGGGCGGACGTACTGCATCGTGTCATAGATGGCCGTCAGCGCACTGTAGGAGCCGCCGGGGGAGTTGATGTAGAAGCCGATTTCGAGCTCCGCGCTCTCGGCCTGCAGGTGCAGCAATTGTGCGATGACGACATTGGCAACGCCGTCGTCGATCTCCGTACCAAGAAAGACGATTCTTTCCGACAGTAAGCGCGAGTAGATGTCGTAGGCTCGCTCGCCCCGCGACGTCCTTTCTATGACCGTCGGTATCGTGTACTGGCCCATTGTCAGATCCCCACTTTCCGCTTGGCGACGTGCGGTCGCACGTCGTCGACCCGCTCCACGATGTGGTCGACGATCCCGTATTCGAGCGCCTCCCGTGCGCTGAACCAGCGGTCGCGCTTGCCGTCGTTCTTGATGGTTTCCACGGTCTGCCCGGTGTGCTGTGCCGTCAGTGCGCTCATCAGGTTGCCGAGCCGCTCCAGCTGCCCGGCGTAGATTTCGACATCGGCGGCCGTCCCGCCCAGCCCGGCCGAACCCTGGTGCATCAGGATCTGCGCGTGCGGCAGCGCGAACCGCTTGCCCGCCGTCCCCGCGCACAGCAGGAACTGCCCCATGCTGCCCGCCAATCCCATCGCCACCGTGATGACGTCGTTCGGGATCAGCCGCATGGCGTCGTAGATCGCCAGCCCGGCGAGCACGGAACCGCCGCGCGAGTTGATGTAAAGGCCGATGTCGCGGCGCGGGTCCTCCGCCGACAGCAGCAACAGTTGGGTGCAGATGCGGTTGGCGATCTCGTCCTCGACATCGGAGCCCAGGACGATGATGCGCTCGTGGAGCAGGCGTGTGGCTAACTGATCATCGAGCGTTCCCGCGTGCATGGCGATCTCCTATTCCGTCGGTGATTCGGCCTCAACGGTCGTGCACGCGGCGACCCGATCCAAGGCAATCTGCTGACAGCTACTCTGCTCTCAGCAGAGTCAAGGTCGCGTGTTAGCCTTCGTGCCATGGCAACGGACAAGAAGATCGGTTACCTGGCCAACGAGCAGCGGGTCGCCGCCTACAAGGCGCAGACCGGGCGCAAGGAGCTCACACCCAGGCAGGCGCGGCGCGTGGCGAAGAAAGCGCGTCAGGGCAAGGCATAACGGCCCGGTCGAGATAACCTCCAGGGATGTATCGCGCCGGTTTCGCCTGTTTCGTTGGCCGCCCCAACGCGGGCAAATCGACCCTGACCAACGCCATCGTCGGTCAGAAGATCGCGATTACCTCGAGCAAGCCCCAAACCACGCGGCACATCATTCGCGGGGTGCTGCACCGCCCCGAGGCGCAGCTGGTGCTCGTCGACACGCCCGGTCTGCACCGCCCGCGCACGCTGCTCGGCGAGCGGCTCAACGATCTGGTCCGCTCCACGTGGAGCGAGGTCGACGTGATCGGGTTGTGCATTCCCGCGAATGAGCCGGTGGGCAAGGGCGACACGTTCATCGCCTCCGAGATCGCCGCGCTGAAGGCCAAGCTCGTCGCGGTCGTGACCAAGACCGACCTGGTGGGCAAGAAGGAGCTGACCGAGCAGCTGATGGCGGTCAGCCGGCTGGGCGATTTCGCCGACGTCGTTCCCGTCAGCGCCGTCACCGCCGACCAGCTCGATGTGCTGACCGACGTGATGATCAGCCATCTGCCCGAGTCTCCTCAGCTGTACCCGGACAGCATGCTCACCGACGAGCCGGAGCATGTGCTGATCGCGGAGATGATCCGCGAGGCGGCGCTCGAAGGTGTGCGTGACGAGTTGCCGCACTCGATAGCGGTACTGGTCGAGGAAATCATTCCTGCCAACGGTTTGACGAAGGTCTACGCGGACATCTACGTCGAGCGGCAGTCGCAGAAGGCGATCGTCATCGGGGCCCGCGCGACCCGTCTGAAAGAGGTCGGCACCCGGGCCCGGGCGCAGATCGAGGAGCTGCTCGGCACGAAGGTCTACCTCGACCTGCACGTCCGGGTGGCCAAGGACTGGCAGCGCGATCCGAAGCAGTTACGCAAACTAGGCTTCTAGGCATGCGCCGACCCCTCTACCGCGACGACGCCCTCGTGCTGCGGGTGCAGCGGCTGGGCGAGGCGGACCGGATCATCACGCTGCTGACCCGCCGGCACGGCCGGGTCCGGGCGGTCGCCAAGGGGGTACGCAAGACAACCTCCCGCTTCGGCGGTCGGCTCGAACCGTTCGGCCTGGTCGACGTGCAGTGCAGTGAGGGGTCCACGTTGGACACCGTGACCCAGGTGGAGGGCAAGGATCTGTTCGGCCGGCACTTCCTGGACGACTATCCGCGCTACACGGCCGCCAACGCGATCGCCGAGACGGCCGAGCGGCTCACGCCGGTCGAGCGCGAACCGGCATTACGCCTCTACCTGCTGACCGTGGGCGCGCTGCGCGCGCTCGCCGGGCGGGAGCGGGCGACGACGCTCGTGCTCGACGCCTATCTCCTGCGGGCCATGGCCCACGCGGGCTGGGCACCGGCCCTGCGCGACTGCGCGGTCTGCGCCAACCCCGGCCCGCACCGCGCCTTCTCCATCGCCGCGGGCGGGGTCGTGTGCCCCAACTGCCGCCCGCCCGGCGCCGCCCATCCGAGCCAGGCCTCGCTCGATCTCATGTGCGCCCTGCTTGAGGGCGACTGGGTGGCGGCCGACGCGTCGGATGTGAAGGTCCGGGGTGAATCCAGTGGATTTGTTGCGGCGCATCTGCAGTGGCACCTCGAACGCGGGTTACGATCCCTGCCGCTAGTTGATCGAAGAGAGAGCCAGAACCGATGAGACCGCCGAGCCCGCACCCGTCCGGGGCAAAGCCGCCCAGACTGCCCGTGTTGCCCAATCACGTCGCCATCGTCATGGACGGCAACGGCCGCTGGGCCAAGGAGCGTGGCCTGCCGCGCACCGAGGGACACCGGCGGGGCGAGTTCTCGCTGTTCGACACCATCGAGGGTGCGCTCGAAATCGGGGTGCCGTTCCTGTCCGCCTACGCGTTTTCCACCGAGAACTGGAAGCGCTCGCCCGAGGAGGTGCGCTTCCTCATGGGCTTCAACCGCGACGTGATTCGGCGCCGCCGCGATCAGCTCATCGAGCTCGGAGTGCGGGTCGTGTGGTCGGGGCGGCGCGGTCGGTTGTGGAAGAGCGTCATCGACGAGCTCGAAACGGCCGAGCAGATGAGCCGGCGCAACTCCAAGCTCACGCTCCAGTTCTGCGTGAACTACGGCGGTCAGGCCGAGATCGCCGATGCCGCCGCGGCCATCGGGCGCGAGGTCGCCGCCGGCCGCATCCGACCCGAGAAGATAACCGAGAAGCTTTTCAGCCGGTACCTTTACCACCCCGAGGTGCCCGACGTCGACCTATTCCTGCGCCCATCCGGGGAGCAGCGGACGAGCAACTTCCTGCTGTGGCAGTCGGCCTACGCGGAGCACATTTATCTCGACACCCTGTGGCCCGACTTCGATCGCCGCCACCTGTGGTACGCGTGCGAGCTGTATGCCCAGCGCGACCGCCGCTTCGGCGGGGCCATCCCCAACCCGGTCGCGCCCGCGAAGTCGGAGATCCCTAGGGGATGAAGCCGCTGTAGAGCAGGCGGTTCGCGGTCCCGGCCGGCGGCGCCGGCGCGATGGCGTTCACGGTCGCGTTGCCCACCATCGCGTCGCGCACCTGTTGCGGCGTCGCGGTGGGGTAGACCTGCAGGTAGAGCGCGGCGACCCCGGCGGCGTGCGCGGCCGCGCTGGAGGTGCCGCTCATCGTGTTGGTCCCGCTCGTGATCCAGGTCGAGACGATGTTCACGCCGGGCGCGAACAGGTCGACACACGTGCCGTGATTCGAGAACGACGCCCTGGCGTCCCAGCCGCCCGTGATCGTGCTGGCGGCCACGGTGACCGCAAGCGGGACCCGAGCCGGGCTGAAGTTGCACGCGTTCGTGGCGCTGTTGCCGGCCGCGGCCGTGTAGGTGATGCGGCTGGCGATGGAGTTCGCCGTGGCGTTGTCCAGGGCCGTGTGGGGAGCGGTGGCGATGCTCAGGTTTGCCACGGCCGGGCGGATCGCGTTTTGGGTGACCCAGTCGATCCCGGCGATGACGATGGCGACCGACGAGCTCGCGCCACCGCATGCCCCTCCGGACAGGACTCGGACGGCGACCAGCTTCGCCTGCTTGGCCACGCCGTGGACGCTGCCGCCGATGATGCCCGCGATGTGAGTCCCGTGCCCGGTGCAATCGTTGGCGATGCCGTCGTTGTCGACGAAGTCCCATCCGTACCGCGCCCGCCCACCGAAGTCGGGATGTCCAATGTAGATGCCGGAGTCGATGACGTATGCGGTGACGTCGCCCGCCATATTGGCGAAGGTGTAGCTTTGGCTCAAGGGGAGCGCGCGCTGATCGATGCGGTCCAGCCCCCACGATGGTGGGTTCGGTTGCGTGCCTTGAGGACTCATCCGGTGATCCTGCGACACATACGCGACCTCGGGGCGCGCGGCGATCCGCTTCGCCTCGGCCGCGCTCACGGTCAGTGAGAACCCGCGCAACGCGGCCGTGTAGACGTGGCCCACCTTTGCGCCGTGTTCGCTCGCGATGGACTGGGCGACCGATCGCACGTCGGCGGCGTCCTTCAGCACGACGATGTAGCTGTCCGCGATCGCCGTCGCCCCTCCGGAATCCAGGATCTCGCCATAATTGGCGGCGGATGCCGGAGCCGCGCTCGAATACGTCGCCACCATCAGACCGGCCGTGAAGGCTGCGAGCCACCTCATGCGGCGATTCTAACCAACGAATCCATAAATTTCTATCATTTGGTACCGAGCCAGAGCGCAAGCGCCCCAAGGACTATCGCGCCGACCACGAGCATCGCGTCAGCCATCGTGAACGACTGGGGGCGTGCGACGGTCCGGGGCGTGCGGGAGTCGAAACCGCGGGCGTCCATGGCGATCGACAGGCGCACACCGCGCCGGATCGCGCCGACCAGCAACACGAACGCGATCCGGGCGAATCCGGGCCGCACACCGCGAGCCCGGCGCGCCATCGTGATCATTGCCCAGTCGTCGCGCAGCATGCCAACCAGGCGGAACGCGGCCAGCGCGCCGATGGCGAAGCGGGGCGACACACGGGCGTGCTGGATCAGCGAGTCGGCCAGATCGGTCGGGTCGGTGGTGGCGAACACGACCACCGCGGGGAGCGCGACGGCCAGCAGCCGCAACGCCAGCGCGCCGCCCGTGGCGAGGGTTTCGGTGGTGACGGTGAACGGGCCGAGCGCCAACAGGGTTTCGCCACCGCGTGCGGTGCCGAAAACCGTGTAGATGACAAGCATTGCGGCCGCCGACAACCACAGCGGCGCGGCTTTGCGCAGCAGCGAGCGATAGCTCAGGCCAAACAGCGGCACGCACGCCAGCTCAGCGGCCAGGGCGATCGCCGGTACCAGAGGATTGAGACTGAACAGCAGCATCACCGGCAAGATGAGTGCCGCCGCGAGCTTGGCCACCGGAGCCCTGTGTTTCACAGCGCCACCTCGCGATCCGCCAGGCACGCCACCACGTCCGGATCATGTGTCGCCACGACGATTCCGTGCCCCGCGTCGCGCAGCGACGCAAGCAGTTTGACAAGCTCGATCCATGTGCGACGGTCCTGCCCGAACGTGGGCTCGTCGAGGATCAGCAGCCGGGGTGCCCGCGCCAGAGCCGTTGCCACGCTGAGCCTGCGCGCCTCACCGCCCGACAGGGTGAACGGGCTGGCCGCGGCCAGGCGCTCAAGATGCAGGCGCGCCAGCAGTTCTTCGACACGTCCTGGCGACACACCGCCCAGCGCCAGCTCCTCGCGCACGGTTGCGGCGACGAACTGGTGCTCCGGGTTCTGGAACACCGAGCCGATTCGGGCCGCGAGCGCCCTGGGCTTGAACCGCAACGGATCGCCGTCGGGAGTCATCACGCGACCCCCGCGCGGCGGGGCGAGACCGCCGAGCGCGAGTGCGAGTGTCGTCTTGCCCGAGCCGTTGGGCCCGGTGAGCGCGACCACCTCGCCTTCACGGCACTCAAGCGTGTCCGTCCACACCAGACGGTCACCGGGCGCTTTGACGGCGCGGATTTGGGGCAGCGGCCGTCCCGGCACCCACACCCCTCCCGCCGCGAGCTCATCGCCAAGCGAACCGTCCAAAATCGACGGCGGCCCGTCGGCCACGACCCCGTCGCGAGTCAGCACGACCACGCGAGTCACCAACGGGAGCATCTCGGCGATGCGGTGTTCGACAAGCACCATGGTCTCGACGGTCGCGAGCACATCCCGCACGATGGCAGCTCCCGCCGGGTCGAGGTTGGCCGTGGGCTCGTCCAGCAGCAGCACGTCGGGCCGCGCGGCGAGCGCGCCCGCGAGGACCAGCCGTTGCTGTTCGCCCCCGGACAGCGCGGAGGTGTCCCGCTCCCGACCATGGGGGAACCCCACCCGGCCGAGCACCTCATCGACCCGTGCCCAGATGCGCGAAGCCGGCCAGCCCAGGTTTTCCAGGCCGAACGCGACCTCGTCCCCGGCGCGCGACATCACGATCTGCGACTGCGGGTCCTGGAACACGATCCCGGCCCGGCCATCGACCTGGATCGAGCCCTCGCCTTGGCCCGAGTCCGGGGGCAGCAGTCCGGCCATCGCCTGCAGGAGCGTGGACTTGCCCGCACCGGATGGCCCGAGCAGCAGCACCCGCTCACCGCGCTCGATGCTCAGGTCAAGCCCGCGCACCGCCCACGCGCGACGCCCGGCGTGCCGCCAGCCGAATCCCCGTAGCCGGATCAAACCAGCGCTCGGCTCCGCCCGGCCGGGAACCGGTCCAGCACACCGGTGGCGGCCAGCGCGCGCGCCAGTAACGGCGACCCGAACCCGGCGATCACGATCGCGCTGACCACCGTCGCCACGATGAGCGGGAGCCGGAATGTGGCCCAGTCGGCCGTGGCCCACCAGACGAACGTGTCCCACAGCGCCGCGCCGATCCCGCTCGCCGCCGCGGCGAGCAGCGCCACCGGCATCGTCCACACGCGATAGAGCACGATCAGGAACACCAGCTCGGCCCCGATGCCCTGCACGAGCCCCTGCCAGATGACGCTGCCGCCCCACGCGTTGCCCAGGGCAACGGAGATGATGGCCGCGAGCCACTCGCAGTACAGGGCGGCGCCCGGCTTGCGGATGATCCACGCCCCGAGCACGGCCGGCACCAGCCACACCCCGTAGATCAGGCCCTGGGCGGGCGGGTAGAACGTGAACGCGGGTGTGGTCGCGAGCCACAGCTGGTTCCAGGCCCAGAAGACGACGCCGAACGCGACGGCGATCACGGATGCGACGACTATATCGACGGTCCGCCACGCGAACCTGTTCATAGCACTACTCCTGACTCCCTACGCTGGCATTACCCAGTTCAGGTCCGAGGGTCTGCACATGCACTCTCAGCGTCCGTTTGGACGCTCCCCTGTCGTGGACTAGAGACTACACCGGCCGGAGCAGCTAACCTATGCGCGTGACCGTCACCGAACGCCCCGACGTAGCGGCCGACACACCCCCGGGTCCCAAAAAGGAGCGCCGGATCGGGTCTGTCGAGGTTCTGGCCCTGCTGCTGATCGCTCTCGTGGTCTTCCGCGGGCCGATCGCACAGAAGATCGTCGAGTTCCCGCTGCTCCAGACATGGACGACCGTCTTCGTCTCGATCATGGTGCAGGCGATGCCGTTCCTCGTGTTCGGTGTGGCGCTGTCGGCCGTGATCGCCGTCTACGTGCCCCGCTCGTTCTGGTCCAAGGCGCTGCCCAAGCACCCGGCGCTGGCCGTGCCGGTGGCCAGCTGCGCGGGCGTGGTCCTGCCGGGCTGCGAGTGCGGGTCGGTGCCGATCGCGGGCTCGCTCATCCGGCGCGGCGTCACCCCGGCCGCGGCGCTGGCGTTCCTGCTCGCCGCGCCCGCGATCAACCCGATCGTGCTCACCGCCACGGCCGTCGCGTTCCCGCGCAACCCAGAGATGGTGGTCGGGCGCGGGCTCGCGTCCCTGGTCGTCGCCATGATCATGGGTTGGCTGTGGCTCCGGCTCGGCAAGACCGAGTGGATCAAGCTGCCGCACCGGCCCGAGCTGGACGGCCTGTCCAAGACGCGGGCGTTCTTCGGCGCGCTGCGCCACGACGTCGTGCACGCGGGCGGGTTCCTCGTGCTCGGCGCGATGGCCGCCGCCACGATCAACGTGATCGTGCCGGCCCAGTGGCTGCAGGCCATCGCCGACAACCCGTGGTTGTCCGTCATAGCGCTGGCGATTCTCGCCGTACTGCTATCAATCTGCTCTGAAGCCGACGCCTTCGTCGCCGCGTCGCTCAGCCAGTTTTCCCTCACCTCGCGATTGGTCTTCCTTGTCGTCGGGCCGATGGTCGACCTCAAGCTGATCTCGATGCAGGCGGGCGTGTTCGGCCGCCGCTTCGCGTTCCGGTTCGCGCCGACCACCCTCGTCGTCGCGACCGGCATCGCCACTCTCACCGGATGGTTGGTGTTCTCATGAACCGACAAGCGCAAGGCGTCGTGCTGCTGCTCCTCGGTGGGGCCGTGCTCAAGGCCAGCCTCACCGACATGTATCTGCGCTACGTCAAGGAGTCGTTGCAGCCCTTCCTGATCGCGGCGGGCGCGCTGCTGGTCGTCGCCGCACTCATGACCATCTATCACGACCTGCGCAAGAGCGACCATGAGGAGCACGACCACGGCCACGACCATGGCCACGAGAAGCACCACGAGCCGCGCGTCGGCTGGATGCTGATCGCGCCCGTGCTGGGCCTGCTGCTGGTCGCCCCACCCGCGCTGGGCGCGTTCGCGGCCGGGCAGAGCGGGTCGGCCAAGCTGCAGGAGGCCGACCTGTACCCGCCGCTGCCCGAGGGCGACCCGGCGAAGATCAGTGTGCTCGACTACGCCACCCGCGCGATCTTCGACAAGGGCGTGTCCATGAAGGACGGCGCGGGCAAGGATCGCAAGGTGCAGATCTCCGGATTCATCTCGCAGGGCCCGGACGGCAAGCAGGTGCTCACCCGCATGATGCTGTCGTGCTGCGCCGCCGACGCCCGCGCGATCAAGGTGGGCATGACCGGCCGCCCGCCGGAGGGCCTGAGCGAGAACCAGTGGGTCGAGGTCGTCGGGATCTACACGGCCACCACCGCCAAGGATCCGGTGAGCAACAACGACATCCCGTTCATCGACGTCCTGGAGTGGAAGCCGATCGAGCCGCCCCGAAACCAATACGAGTGATTACTACCACGCGGTAACCTATCGCGCTAGCGTGTGTGGTATGACCACGACGCAGCGAGCAGAGGTCACCGCCGAGCAGGCCCGCAGCGTGGCAGAGGCGGCGCGGGAGACCGAGTGGCGCAAGCCGAGCTTCGGCAAACAGCTGTTCCTCGGCAAGCTCCGGATGGATCTGATCGATCCCTGGCCGGAGGCGAAGACGAGCGAGGACGCCCAGCGCTTCCTGGAGCAGCTGGGGGAGTATGCGGCCAACCACATCGACGGGATGCAGATCGAGCGGGACGCCCGCATCCCCGACGAGGTGTTCCGTGGGTTGGCCGAGCTCGGCTGCTTCGGCATGAAAATCGACAGGAAATACGGCGGTCTTGGGCTGTCCAATCTCGACTACTGCCGCGCCCTGACGCTCGTCGGTTCGGCCAGCCCGACCATTGGCGCGCTGCTGTCGGCCCACCAGTCGATCGGCGTGCCGCAGCCGCTCAAGCTGTTCGGCACCGAGGAGCAGAAGCAGAAGTTCCTGCCCCGCCTGGCCGCGGGCGAGGTGTCGGCGTTCCTGCTCACCGAGCCCGACGTGGGCTCCGACCCGGCGCGGCTGTCATCGACCGCGGTGCCGGTCGAGGGCGGATACAAGCTCAACGGCGTGAAGCTCTGGGCCACAAACGGTTCCGTGTCAACGCTTCTCGTGGTCATGGCACAGGTACCGAAGAGCGACGGTCACCGTGGCGGGATCACCGCATTCGTGGTCGAGGGCACGGCCGAGGGCGTGACGGTCGAGCGGCGCAACGCGTTCATGGGCCTGCGCGGCCTGGAAAACAGCGTGACGCGTTTTCACGACGTGTTCGTGCCGGCCGAAAATGTCATCGGCGGCGAGGGCCAGGGCCTCAAAATCGCGCTCACCACGCTCAACACGGGCCGGCTCTCGCTGCCCGCGATGTGTGTCGCCGCAACGAAGTGGTGCATGGCCGTCGGCCGGGGCTGGAGCGCTGAGCGGGTCCAATGGGGACGCGCGGTGGGCCAGCACGAGGCGGTGGCGACCAAACTCGGGTTCATCGCCGCCACGTCCTACGGCATCGAAACCATGCTGGAGCTGTGCTGCCTGCTCGCCGACGACGACCGTAACGACATCCGGATCGAGGCGGCGCTGGTCAAGCTGTTCGGCTCGGAGAAGGCGTGGACGGTCGCCGATGAGCTGGTGCAGGTGCGCGGCGGGCGCGGCTACGAGACCGCCGAGTCGCTGGCCGCCCGGGGCGAGAAACCCCTTGGCATCGAACAGATCCTGCGCGATCTGCGGATCAACCGCATCTTCGAGGGATCGACCGAGATCATGCATTTGTTCATCGCGCGCGAAGCGGTGGACAAGCACCTGTCGGTGGCCGGCGATATCATCAACCCGAAGGCGAAGCCCGGCCAGAAGGCCAAGGCATTGCTCAAGGCGACCGGATTCTACGCCCGTTGGCTGCCAACGCTTTTCGTCGGTCCTGGACTCTTCGGCGGATACCGTCGCTACGGCGCGCTGGCCCCTCACGTCCGCTATGCCGAGCGGGCCGCGCGCCGCCTGGCCCGCCAGACGTTCAAGGGCATGGCCCGGTGGCAGGGCCGCCTGGAGCACCGGCAGGCGTTCCTGGCGCGCATCGTCGACATCGGGGCGGAGCTGTTCGCCATCGCGGCCGTGTGCTCGCGGGCGCGGCACAGCGGGCGCGCCGAGGAGGTCGAGCTCGCCGATCTGTTCTGCCGCCAGGCGCGGCAGCGCGTCGTGATCCTCGAGCACGCCCTGTGGAACAACACCGACGCCGACGACGTGGCGCTGGCGCGCAAGCTCCTCGACGGCCGCTACGCGTTCACCGAGCAGGGCATCGTGCCGCCGCCCCTGCAGCAGGGGGAGTGGGTCACCCACTGGCAGCCCGGCCCGTCCACCGAGCCCAACCTTTTACGCAAGCTCACGTAGATTTTTGTGTGCTGGTGGCGTGTGCCTTTCGGGGTACACGCCATCGGCGTCGCCCGGCCAGCTTCCCCCTGGAGCGGGTCAGCGCATCCAGCGCGGCTGGATCCGGCCCGACTCGTACGCCCAGACGACCAGCTGGGCGCGATCGCGGAGGTCGAGTTTGGACAGGATCCGGCTCACGTGGGTCTTGGCCGTCGCATAGTTGATCATTAGGCGTTGCGCTATCTCGTCATTGGACAGTCCGGCGGCCACCAGGTCCAGGACTTCCGCCTCGCGGGCCGTCAGGCTGGCCACTTCGGCCGCCGGTGCCGGTGCGGCCATCCGGGCGGCCACGTCGGCGATGAGCCGGCGGGTGAGCGAGGGGGCCAGCAACGCGTCGCCCCGGGCCACCACCCGCACGCAGTGGACCAGTTCGGTTGGCTCCACATCCTTGACCAGGAAGCCACTCGCGCCGGCGCGGATCGCGCCGTAAAGGTATTCGTCCTGTTCGAAGGTGGTGAGAATGACGATCTTGACGGCGTCCAGTCGCTTGTCCGAGACGATCCGCCGGGTCGCCTCCAGCCCGTCCACGTTGGGCATCCGGATGTCCATGAATACCACGTCGGGGTGGTGTTCGGCGGTGAGTCGCACCGCCTCGAGGCCGTCACCGGCCTCGGCAACGACGGTCATGTCGGCCTCACCCTGCAGGATCGAGCGGAAACCTGCCCGGACCAGGGTCTGATCGTCAGCGAGGACCACCCTGATCACGCGGTCTCGCCCTCGGTCGGCGTCCGGACGGACCACGGCGCGCTAAGGTGCGGTGAGGTGAGCCCGGTACGGCGCATGATGCCCATCGTATTGCGGGGCGTGGGCTTCCGCCCGGGCACACCGAATCACCCGGAGCGGCTTTGGCGAAAGCATCAACGGTGGTGATGCGTGGCCCTGGCCAAAAGCGTCCGCGAGACCTGCTCCTCGGTCCCCGGTTCGACGACGACGAACTGGCCCATCATGCCTTTGTCCTCGTGCCGCAGGATGTGGCAGTGGTACATGTACGGCGACACGGGGTCGACGTAGCTGCCGAACGAGACCGCCAGCCGGGCCTTCACGCCCTTGGCTATGAAGACGGTGTCCTTGGGCCCCCGCTGGTACGCCGGTGGCGGCGCGCCGTTTATCTCCAGGACTCGAAAATGCACCTCGTGGATGTGGAAGTTGTGCGCGTACGAGGCATTGTTGATCTCCCAGATTTCGTGCGCCCCGGCGGGTACCACCTCGTCGATCCGGTTCATGTCCATCTCTTTGTCATTGATCTCCGAACCGGAGAGTTTGAAGGTGCGCACGCGGGCACCGGGTGGCGGTGGGGTGGCGGGTACCCCGCCGAGGGCCGAGGGCAGCACGGCCGAGGGGGCCAGTTGCGGCGCCGCGACGAACTTCATCAGCGCGAAATCGTCCTCCTCCGGGTCGCCGGCCTCCCGCGCCGTCTCGCCGATGCTGTTGAGCACGACCTGCTCGCCGGGGGCGAACCGCACCACGATCTGCGCGCGCTCGCCGGGGCTGAGCTTGACCCGGTCCACTTCGGCGGGTCGCTCCAGCAGTCCGCCGTCGGTGCCGATCACGTGGAATGTGCGGTTGTCGGCGAACCCCACGCGGTAGATCCGTGCGTTGGAGGCGTTGAGAATCCGGAGGCGCACCGCCTGCGTGGTGACGCGGAAATGCGCGCCGAGCGTGCCGTTGACGAGGATGCTGTCGCCGAGCAATCCCCAGGTGCCGTCCTCCACGCCGCCCTCGTCCAGCCGGCCGTCGCGCTTGAATCTCTTGTCCTGGACGATCAGGGGGACGTCGTCGACGCCGTACTCGCCGGGCAGGTCCGGCTCGTCCGGGTCGTCAAGGATGATCAAGCCCGCCAGGCCGCGGTACACCTGCATGGCTGTCTTCTTGTGAAGGTGCGGGTGGTACCACCCGGTCATGGCCGGCTGGTCGATCGTCCACTCCGGACTCCAGGTGGCGCCGGGCTCGATCATCTGGTGCGGGCCGCCGTCCATCTTCGCGGGGACGCGCACCCCGTGCCAGTGCAGGGTTGTGGTCTCGCCGAGCCGATTGGTCACCCGCATACGCACCTTGTCGCCGCGGGATGCCCGCAGCGTGGGACCGAGGTAGGCACCATTGATGCCCCAGGTCTGGGTGGTCTTGCCCGGCAGGAACTCCGAGCGGCCCCCGCTCTGCATGGTCATCGTGAACTGCTTCACCCCGTCGGCGCCCACCTCCGGCATGAGCAGTGGCGGGATCCGCAGGGCGTTGCCGAAGCCGTCCGCGCCGCCGGAGGAGCTCTCGTTGCCGGAGTTCCTGTCGGATCCGGCGCTGCAGGCACCGGCCAGGCTGGTGACGGACGCACCGGACAATCCCGCAAGGAGGAGAACACTTCTGCGCTTCATATCAACGATGGTTCCAGGCTCCGGCGCGAATCGATCGCCTGAGCGTCCCCGAAAAGTCCCCGGATTCCTTGTGCTGCAACGTACAACCTCAGAGGTACACCGAATCGGCCCGGTACGACCGGAGGTGTATTTCCAGTGCGTGTTCAAACACAAGCAGCCTCAACCGGTGCCGTCCTCGGGCTCCACCGGCAGCCGTGCCCGCACCCGGAAACCTCCCCCGGCGGTGGGACACGCGTGCAGCTCTCCCCCGACGGCCGCGGCCCGCTCCCTCATGCCCAGCAGACCGTTGCCGGGTCGCATCGCGACGGTGTCCCCCCGCGCCGTCCGGTCATTCTCGACCTCGATGATCATGTCCGTGCCGGTGTGCCGGAGATCCACCCGCACCGTGCTCGCCGGCGCGTGCCGGACGGCGTTGGTCAACGCCTCCTGCACGATCCGGTACGCCGCCAGGTCGATCGGCGCGGGCAGGGCCGGCACCGCGCCGGCACCGGTAAGCCGGACCGGCAGACCGGATGCCTCAGTTTGTGCAATCAGCTCCGGCAACCGGGACAACGACGGTGCGGGTCGCACGGGGTCCTGCGAGTCAACCTGGCGCAGCACGCCCAGCACCTCTCGGACTTCGCGCAACGCCTCCTTGCTTGCGGCGCGGATCGCCTCCAGCGCAGCGAAAGCCCCATCCGGGTCGCGGGTGTGCAGGGCGGCACCGGCCTGGACGTTGATCAGTGAGATCTGGTGCGCCATGACGTCGTGCAACTCCCGCGCGATGCGCAGGCGTTCCGCCGTGGCCCGCCGCCACGCCTCGTGCTCCCGCGTCGCTTCCGCCTCAGCGGCCCGCTGCTCGGCGGCGGCGACACGGTCACGCCGGCCGCGGGCCATCTCGCCGAGGGCGATCGTGAGGAGCACGATAGCGCCGATGGCCACGCCGGTCTGCGCCTGCGCGGCCTCGCTCCGCTCACCGGCCAGCCGGTGGACGACGACGGGCGCCAGCGGAAAGCCGATCGCCATTACCAGGGCGGCGCAGATGGACACCGGGCGACGGCAGTCGCGGGCGACGACATAGAGCGTCAGCACGAACGAGAGGGCCATCGGCGAGTCCGGGAAGCCCAGCGGGTAGTAGAGCAGCGCGCAGACGCTGCTCACCACCAGGACCGGAATCGGGTGGCGCTGGCGCACGACCAGCGCACCGGCGCTGAGCACCAGCAGAGCCCAACCGACCGGGAACAGCGGACGGCCGCCTGCGTCCGCGTTCAGCACGGTGACGACATCCAGGATGAGGATCAGCGCCGCCAGCACCATGTCGCGCCGCATCGGCGTCCACTCCCAGGGCCGCATGGCGACTACTGTAAGCAGCCCGCCGCGCACCGCCCCCGCCCGCACGCGCTCGCGCGTCCATTTAGCCCGGGACCGTGACCTCGAGCGCCGTGAGGTGCCGATTATGAACCGGAAGTCGCCACCTCGGGGCGTTGACCGGCGAAGGCCCGCAGCAGTGTGGCGATCGCGATGGTCAGGTCCGCACGGTTGGCGGCTGTTCCGGGTGCCGGCGCGCTGCTGCTGCCTGCTCCGGCCAGCCGGTCGAACAGCAGCCCGTCGATGCAGGCAACGAGGTGAGCGCCGGCCTGCTCCGGATGCCGGGCACCGGCGGCGGCCAACATCGCCGTCGATTGCGCGCGTGAGGCTTCCCCATACCGGAGGATGGTCCGCAGTTCGGGGTGGTGCGTGGCCTCCAGCAGGCACGCGTAGCGGGCGAGGACGCGGTCGCGTTCGGTACTCATCCATCGATCCAGGAGGGCGGCGATGCCCGCGGCGAACGCGTCGATGTCTTCTATCGCCGTCACCGACATACCGGCTTCGGTCGGCAGCCGGGCCTCGTCCAAGTCGGCCCGGTCGAGGTCGGCGAGCCGGCGCACCACCGCCTCGATGAGCGCCTTGCGAGTACGGAAATACGCCGATGTGGTGCCCTGCGGCAGCGCGGCGCGCGTGTCGACGGCACGGTGAGTCAGGCCGCGCATCCCGCGCTCGGCGAGTACTGCGATCGCGGCGTCGGTCAGGGCCGCGAAGCGGTCGGTAGGCATGGTGTTTGGCCACCCCTTTCTACGGCTGTAGTATGGACTTCTACATTTGTAGAAGGAGAGAGTGATGACACGGACGGCAGTGGTGATCGGGGCGGGCATCGGTGGGCTGACCGCGGCGATCGGTCTACATCGCACGGGCTGGCAGGTGACCGTCCTCGAACGTGCCGCCGCCTTTGCACCCGTCGGGGCGGGCTTGGTCCTGCAGGCCAACGGACTGCGCTGTCTCGACGCGCTGGGCCTCGGCGCCGACGTGCGCAAGCAGGGCCACGCCGACGTGTCCGGTGGCACCCGCAGATGCGACGGCAGGTGGCTGGCCCGCATCGAGGCCGGCGTGCTGGAACGCATGCTGGGCACACCCGCGATCGGCATCCATCGCGCCGCCCTGCACGAGATCCTGCTTGGAGCCCTGCCAGACGGTGTCGTCGTGACCGGCGCGGAGGTGCGTGCCGTCACCACGGACGGCGACGTCACCTATCAAAACAAGGACATGGCAGTTCAAGTAAATGCCGATCTCGTGGTCGGTGCCGACGGCATCCACAGCGCAGTGCGCAAGCTGCTCTGGCCTGAGGCCGCCGCACCGGCACACATCGGCGTGACCGCGTGGCGCGGCGTCACGCCGGTTTGGGACGGCGACCTTGCCGTCGCGATCAGCTGGGGCCGGGGCGCAGAGTTCGGCATGGTGCCGCTCATCGACGGTCGCGTCTACTGGTTCGCCGCCGTCAACGCCCCGGCCGGCGGACCGGCCGGCGACGACATGGCCCGGGTCCGTGCCCGGTTCGGCAACTGGCACGACCCGATCCCCGCCCTCATCACGGCGACTAGCACCGTCCTGCGCGACGACCTCGCATGTCTCGACAAGCCACTCACGACGTACGTCAAGGGCCGGGTCGCCCTGCTCGGTGACGCCGCGCACGCGATGACACCCAATCTCGGCCAGGGTGCCAACCAGGCGCTCGAGGACGCGATCGTCCTGGCTTGCCTCGCCGGCCGGCCGGACGGGCTCACCGCCTATGACCAGCAGCGTCGTCCGCGCAGCCAGCAGGTCGCGAAGGCGTCCCGCATGATCGGCCGCTTCGGGCAGCAACTGGAAAACCCCATCGCCGTGGCCGCCCGCAACACCATCATGCGGCTGACGCCACCGCGGCTGGCGCTGCGCTCGATGAGCCGCCACGCCGACTGGCGACCCCCACCCGGCTGTGAACCGCTAAGTCAGTGAACAAGGGCAGGTGGCGGCGAGGGTCTGTTCGGCTCGGTCGGTGGTGCCGCCGTAGCGGCGTCTCGACGGCGGCGAGCTGCCGCTGGAAAAGGCGCACGCCACCGCACAAGGTCTTAGAGCGAAGGTTTGAGCCCGAGCCGGCGGAGCTCCAGGCGGGCCAGCGCGTCGACGCACGACGGGTCGCCGGTGCGCCAGCCCGCCACCACGTCCTCGTCCAAATTGGACAGCCGACGCAGCGGGGCGTTGGCCAGCGCGCGCAACGCCAGCAGCTCCTGCCCGCCGGGCCGCCTGCGCACCCGGGCCGCGGCCGACGCCGCGCGGATCCACAAGGCACGAAACGGTAACCACAGCGCGAGCGCGATCAGGATGGGCACCCCGCCGGTGAGCCACGCCAGCACGGTCGCCAGATCGC
>NZ_QJUG01000055.1 GCF_003426775.1 Allorhizocola rhizosphaerae
CGGCGGTGTTCGGTGTCGTGTGGGGGCTCTGCTCGATCGGGCCGGTCGGAGCGGCGGCCGGGCTCGCGCTCGCGGCGGGCGCGATGCGCGCGGCCCGGCGTGGGCGGGTCCGGCACGAGTTCCCGCCGATCGTGACGCCCATGGGATACGTGCCCACGGGCCTGCTCTACTGGCTGGTTACCGGGCTCGACCTGGGCGTGCTGCTTTCCGTGCCCACCTTGCTGATGATCGCCGGCGTGCTGCCGCCACCGCTGGCAGTCGGCCTGCAGGCGGTGGCGTCGCTGTTGGGGCTGGGCCTGTTCGTCACCCGCGCCTAGCTCACGGGTCGGTTATGGTGCGACCACGAGCGTGAGCCCGTATGCGGTGAGCGCCTCCCGGACAGGCTGATGGTACGAGCGGAAGCCGGAGGTGCCGCAGGGAAACGAGTTGCCGCCGGAGACGATGCCGTACGCGTAGGTGACGTCGTTGCCGTACAGCGGCCCGCCCGAATCGCCTGGGCCGGCGCATACGCTCGACTCGATGAGTCCACTGACGACACCGTCGTGGTAGGTGACGGAGACGTTCACCCGGGTGACGAAGCCGCAGGTCGTGCCGGTGGTGCGGCCGGTCTTGCAGACGGGCGAGCCGGGGAAGAAGTCCTGCGGGGGGCGCGCCGTGCCGACCCCGCGCACGGGCCGAGGCGAGCCGTGGTGCAGCACGGACGGCGCGTACTGGTGCGGCGTGATGCGGCTGATCTGGATGTTGGCGAAGTCGTCACCGGGGTAGTACGGCCGGGTGGTGCGGACGCCGATGAGCCCGCCGCTGTTGTATCCGCCTTCGGTGTACCAGACCGCGGCGCTGCCGGAGGTGTTGGCGACGCAGTGGCCGGCGGTCAGCAGGAAATACCACCCGCCGCCCTGGGCGAGGAATCCGGTGCTGCATCGCCGTTCCAAGTAGGCGGTGTCCATGGCCATGCCGCCGTAGATCAGCGCCAGCGGCTTCACGGCGGAGGCGCCCTCGGTCACCTGGACGCGACCCGGGTACCGGGCGGAGGCCGCCCTGGCCGCCGCCGTGCCGGGGCCGGGCGTCTCCAGGACGACGACGCCGCGTTGCGAGTCCACATAAGTCACGCTGCCCACGGGTGCCGTGGCGGCGACGGTGTCGCGCAGCTGTTCGAGTGTCGCCCGGTCCAACGGTTCGGCCCGCGCCGCGGGTGCCGGGCCGGCCACGATCGCGAGGGCGGCGACGGCGAGCACGGCTAGAGGTTGACGAATCTTCATGCATGGATGATCGTCGTGATGGTCGTCCACGAGAACTGGCCGTCCGGGCAGACATGGGTACTCGTCACTCCGGAACAGCGTCGATCACTCGGCGTCGGGCCGGGGGTGTCGGGCGTAGGTGCGGGCGGCGCGAGCGCGGTCTCTGCAGCGGTTGGAACACCGGTGGCGACGGCTGTTGCCACCGCTAGAGCGCGCCGAGCTTGGCGATTGCCGTGCTGAGCAACGCCTCCGGCCGGTCATGACAGATCCGCACATGTCCGGATCTGGCGCGGCGATGGTGGAAGGCCTCCCCGGACGCGATGAGCAACCCTGCCCGCCGCGCGGCGGCGAGATCCACGACCGCCCCGTAGGTGTACTCCTCCACGAGCACCGGCGCGGTCGGCACGGCGAGCACGTCGAACACGACCCGCAGGGCGTGGTGACCGCCTGCCGTGATGATGATCTGGTCAGGGCCCGTCGGCAGGCCCACTTGGCTGAGGCGCGGAGCTGGTTGAGCGCGGCGGACACGGTGGGCCGGCTGACGTGCAGAGCGCGTGCCATCAACCGCTCGGGGGGCAACTGCTCGCCGGGCGCGAGCATCCCGGCCGCGATGAGCTGCCGCAGCGCCAGCGCCAGGCGTGCCGCGAGGTTTTCGGCGTCCATGTGGACCCACCCGTCCAGCAGTTGCTCGATTGGCGCGCTCGTCACCCGCACGATCGTATTCCAATTGGCTAATGCGCCCCCAGCCAATTTCCTGACATGCTGATCGGGTGCTTGATTCCGTTCACGCCAAGCGTGTCCGCCTCACCGTCGCCGAGCGACAGGACGAGATGGTCCGGCTGCTCACCGACTTCTGCGCCATTGCGGCGGAGAACCCGCCCGGCACGTTCCTGCTGGAGTCGCAGCGATGGATCGAGAAGACGCTGCACGAATACGGCATCGGTTCGGAAAGCCATGACACCGCGCAGTCCGGTGGCCAGCATCGGGTGATCATCGGGTCGATCGGCGACTCCGGACCGATGATGTATCTGCACGGCCACTACGACGTGGTGCCCGCCTTCGGTCCTGAGCAGTTTTCGCCCGAGGTGCGCGACGGCCGGGTGTTCGGCCGTGGCGCCTCGGACATGAAGAGCGGTCTGGTGGCCATGCTGATGGGCGCGCTGGTCCACCGTGATCTCGGTGGCCTCGGCCGGATTCGCCTCGTCTACGTGCCCGACGAGGAAACCGGCGGTGCCAACGGTTCCGAGCGCATGGTCCAAAGAGGACTGATTGCCACCGAGGGATGCGTCGGGGCCATCGTCGGTGAGCCGAGTTACCCCGATCTGTGGTACGCCGCTCGGGGCGCATTCACCGTGCGGGTGACCGTGCACGGCCGTCCGGCGCACATCGGGCTGCACTACACCGGGGTCAATGCCGTCGAGGAGGGCTATCACCTGATCGGCCGACTGCTCGCGTACCGCGACCGGATAGCCAAGCACAAGACCGGCTTGAAGATCGAGCCCGAGGCGGCGCGGGAGTCGGTCATGCTGATCGGTGGCCAGGTCGGCGGTGGGACGAACTTCAACATCGTGCCCGACCGGTTCAGCTTCACGATCGATCGCCGGCCCAACCCCGACGAGGACTACGCCGCCGCGCGCCGGGAACTGCTCGATCTGCTTGACGACTTCGGCAAGGATCACCGCGTGACGGTGGAAGTCCTGCAGGACGTGCTTCCCGCGAGCGCCGACGAGGACAGCCCACTCATTCGCACACTCCAAGCGGCGGCACTGGAGGTGAGCGGTCGGCAGGTGCGGGCATCGATGTGTCCGGGCTGCCTCGAAACCCGCGTCTACAGCAGTGTCGGCATTTCGTCGGTTGCGTTTGGACCCGGGCCGTTCACCGAGATGCACGGCCCGGGCGAGCACGTCCCGATCGACAATCTCGTGGAAGCCGCCGCCGTCTACGCCATCACGCTCGGCGAACGGTTGGGAGTCATCGGACGCTAGGCCTGGCAGTCGGGCAGCCTCCCGTGAAACGCGACCATGTCCTGGAATGCCTTGAGCACGTTGACGTCGGTGGAGCCGTCGCGTTCGGCGAACGCGCGGTGCAGGTTGCCGATCAGTCGCTCGGAGTCCAGCAGCTTGCCGAAATCACCGAGGTCTGCTTGCCTCGCGGCGTCCATGATGGACTGTCCATTATGGGCGAGGCCTTGGATCCAGCGCAGGTATGACTCGTTGGCGTCGAGCAGCTCGGGCCCGCCCACCTCGCCGTGCCCGGCGACGATGACCGCCGGGTCGAGGGCGCGCAGGCGCTCGATCGCGCGTAGCGATCCGGCCACCGAACCCATGAGGCAGAACGGCGTCACGCCCGACATGATGACGTCGCCCGCGAAAAGGATGCGCTCATCGGGTACCCAGATAACAATGTCATTGGTGGTGTGGGCCGGCCCGACGTGAATCAGCTCGATTCTACGATCTCCATTGTGGATTGTCAGCCGATCCTCGAAGGTCAGCACGGGCGGTGTGAGCACGATTTCGCCCCACTCCACGTCCGGCCACAGGTTGGTGAGGCCGAGACCGGCCTCAATCATCTCGGAGCGGCAACGCTCGTGCGCCACGATGACCGCCCCCGGCGCGAATTGCGCGTTGCCGAAGACGTGGTCGCCGTGAAAGTGTGTGTTGACGACGAGATTGGCGCCGTTGGGCGCGACCGTCGCCACGGCCTGCTTCAACTGCTTCGAGCGGCGCTCGGTCGCGGCCGTGTCAATCACGACGGTCGTTTCTGGACCGGCGATGATGCCCGCGTTGTTGACGCACCAGCCGCCGTCGGGCTGGACGTAGGCGAACACGCCGGGAGCAAGGGTTTGCAGCGCCCCATCAGTCACCGCGCCATCCTGCCCGGCACCGCTCGAGCACGAGTCGAGCCGCGCGGCGAACTCTGCATGCTATGACTGCGACCTTAGAAAAGACTTCTCATACGGTACCGGATGAGGGCTTCGTTCCCTCCCACGGCAAAGGCCGGCGGGAGTTGCTCGCGGCCTCGGTGGGTGGGATCGTCGAGGGATTCGACTGGACCATCTACGCGGTGATGGCGCCCTATCTCGCGGTGCAGCTGTTCCCGGGCGACAGCCCGGTGGCCAAGCTCCTTGCCGCGTATGTGGGATTCGCGGTCGGCTTCGTCGCGCGGCCACTCGGAAGCATCCTCATCGGATGGTGGGCCGACCGGCGCGGGAGACGGTCGGCGCTCGTGCTCAGCATGGTGACCATCGCGCTGGCGAATCTGGTCATCGCCCTCACACCGACCGCTGCGGTGATCGGGGTCGGGGCTGCGATTATCGTCGTGCTGGCGCGTGTTTTCATGGGCATCTCGTTCGGTGGCGAGATCCCAAGCGGGGCCGCGTATGTCACGGAGACAGCGCCCGCGAAGCGGCGGTTCAGCTACAGCGCGGTCGCGTCGCTCGGTGGGGTGATCGGGCCGATTCTGGCGTTCATCACGCTGGCTATCCTGCTTGGCACATATGGGGCCGAGGGTGTCACCAACGGTGGCTGGCGGGTCGCGTTCATCGTGGCGGCGGCGGCCGGGCTGGTCGCGCTGTGGATCCGGACCGGTGTGCGGGAGAGCAACGCGTTCCTGGACAACCGCACGCCGGTGCGCCGCTGGGCGGTGCTGCGCGCCAATTCCCGCCTCGTCATCGCGACGTTCTTCGCGTGCGCGGGAGGGACCGTCGCGTTCTACCTTGGCACGGTTTACCTTCCCGTCTACGCGGACATGCACGGGGTCATCGCCCGCCCCAACGCCGAGCGGATGATGCCCGCCGCGCTTCTGGTCATGCTCGTCGTGATGCTCATCGCGGGCCGCCTGGCCGACCGGTTCGGCGCGTTCAACGTGTTCCGCACCGGGTTCCTGCTGCTGGCCGTCGGCACGGGTCCGCTGCTGATCGCGCTGCGCACCGGCGCCATCCCGTTCATCGGCGCGGCGGTCATCTACCTGTCGTGCTTCGGGCTCGTGCTGGCGCAAGCAAACGTCATCTTCAGCCAGCTGTTCCCGACGAGTATTCGCGTCATCGGGTACGGCATCCCCTACACCATCTCGGCGGCCGTCTTCGGCGGCACCACTCCGGCCGTGGCTCAGTCGCTGGCCGCCTCCGGCCGCCCGTCGGGCGTCATCTGGTACGCCTCCGCAGCCGCAGTCGTCTCGGCGCTCGCGACTCTGCTGATCCGCCGCAGCGACATCAAGGTACAGGAGTGAGTCGGCTCAAGGGGTGGCCGTGCCAGCCGGTGCGGCCACCCCTTTCGCGTCACCACCAGGCGCCGCAACCCGTGCCGTTGCTGTAATAGCACACGCGAACGTAGTAGGTGCGGGCACTGACAAACTGCTCTGTCCCGTAGGCGCCTGGACCGTAAAGGTTGTATACGATCCCGTCGAAAGAAGCCTGCACGTATCGGTTGTTGATGTCTATCCTCACCCAACCGTCGTATCGCCCGCCGCCAACAGACCAGTAGTCTCCGCATGCCTGAGCCCACGCGTCGTTGATGCCATACAGCCTCTTGCAGCTGCCGTTGTCGCCGATGGCGTGTGCGGCCGTTGGCACCGCGGCAGTCGCCGCCACGAGAGCAAATACCGTGAGCAGTCGCGCTAGCGTCCCCCTCAACGTGTCACCTTCCCTTCGCTGCGAACCTCTCCTTCGATCGACCTTCGCGTGCGGCGAACGTTCGTGGCAACCGTCCCGAACGGTCCCGAACATATCCGGACATGCGTATGGGTGTTGAGCTCAGGACCGCGTCGATAGCATCGAAGTTGATCTGTTGCTGGTACGAATTTTCGTTGAGCCAGAAGGGGAAATCGCATGCTACGCACAGGCCTGGCCAAACTGCTGGTGACCGCCTCGATCATCCTCGCCCCGGCCATCGCGCTCGCGGCACCGGCCGGCGCGGCCGTCGCCCCGGGCACGGCCGCCGTCGCCTCCCATCAGGGTGCTCCCGTCTCCGGGGACTCGCCCGTCATCACCCCGATGAGCTGGCACTACTTTGACTCCTTCGACTCGCTGCGGGCGTGCAAGGACATGGGAAACCTCCTGTACGACAACAACTTCATCAACAACTACAGCTGCCAGTACCGCAACGGCAAATACGAGCTGTGGGTGGTCTACAGCGAGTAGGACGGTGGATTTCCGTGCCGGTCTAGCTTCCGCGTGGCGGGCGCGGAAGCCAGGCGCGCGACCATGCCTGAAGGAAGGAGCCACGAATTGGCAAGGATCGGTTTAAGGGTCGGTGCCCCGCTCGCCGCGTTGCTGACCGCGGTCTGGACCGTCAGCGGGTTCTCGGCTGCGGCCGCACAGGTCGCCTCCCCGGCGCCGTTGGAGCTCGTGAGCACTGCTTCTGCGGTCATCGTGGAGCGGCTGCAGGGCCGACCCTTCGTCACGCTCGACCTCGGTGCGTTCATGGTCGCGGGCAGGTCGCCATTCGAGATCCATGTCAAGCGCCGGTCCTACCACGACCCGATCGTCGCGACACAGATCGTGCGGGACCACGGCCGGGTGCACGTCAGGCCTGTCGCCAGCGATGTGGTGAACGGCTTCGACGGCTTGCGCGACTTCTTCCACCTGAGCCTGACGGACGCGGCCGGGCAACAGGTGCTGAACGCCGAACAGGGATTCTGCCCGAACGGTCGCACCATGCGTCTGCGCCCGGCCGCTCCGCACGCCTCGCCCTATCCACCGTCGTGTCCGACCAATCCGTTCACACTCGGTTCGGTGTGGGGAGTGCAAAGTGGATGGGGCACGTCAACCGGTGGCGCCACTGAGCGCGTCAACACCGCGGGCGTCCCGGACGGGGTCTATACCGCCCGGTTGACCGTGACCGGACGATACCGCGACGTGTTCCGGATCCCGGCGAACACGGTGACGGTCGAGGTCACACTGAGGACCGTGCCGGTACCGCTGCCGACTGCGGCACCCGGCGCCGCCTCACCGCTTGCCGCAACCACCGGGCCGGCGGCCGGCCCGCACGGGCCACGCCCCGATCTGATACCCCTGCCGGCGTGGGCGATCGACATCCTCGGTGACAACCCGCGCACCCCGCAGGTGGAGCCCGAGCGGCTGACGTTCGCCGCCAACGTGTGGAACGCCGGACCTTCCCCGCTCGTGGTCGACGGCTTCCGCCGCCCCAACGAGGCGGTCATGGACTCATACCAGTACTTCTACGACGCCGACGGCAACGCGATCGGTCACGCCCCGGTCGGCTCGATGGAGTGGGACGACAAAGACGGCCACCGCCATTGGCATTTCCGGGATTTCGCCGGCTACCGGCTGCTCGACAGCGACCTGCGCGAGGTCGTACGCTCCCAGAAGGAGGCGTTCTGCCTGGCCAACACTGATGCGATCAACCTGTTCGTGCGGAACGCCGACTGGCAGCCGGACAACACCGATCTGCACACTTCGTGCGGCAATGCGGATTCGCAGACGGTACGGCAGGTGCTCGCCACCGGGCACGGCGACACCTACCCGAACTCGGCGCCCGGCCGGGCAGTGACCATCCAGGACCTGCCCAACGGCACCTACTACATCCAGGTCGTCGCCAACCCCGACAATGTGCTGTACGAGAGCAACCCGCACAACAACGTGTCGCTGCGCAAGGTCGTGTTGGGTGGGACGCCCGGAGCCCGCACCTTCCTGGTGCCCCCATACGGATTGGTCGACACCGACCCCACGGGCTGACCCAGCCCCGCACGCACGCCCGGCGAACGGCCGCTCTGGCCAGTAGCGATGCTTGGCAGCTCATCGAAGCTCATCACGTGCTAGATATCTAGGCCTGCAAGCTCCCGGGGTTGGTGTCGAGCCGAAGCTTGCGGTGCTGATCGGCGATCTGTTCCCGGACTCGGCAATAGCGCTGGACTATCGGTTAAGCCGCGACCGGCCACGTGTGATCCATGCACGACCGCAGGGATGGCACGTGGTGGCGGCCGACTTCGAGGAGCTGGAGCGGCTGCTGGGTCTGCAGGCCGGCTGAGCCGCGCACCGCGAGCGGATGTGTTCTGGGGCTCTGGCCGGGCTTGAGGGCGGATGGCCAGGCTGAGTGCCATGGGTGCCACGGTCCGGCCATCGAAGCTGCTGACCCCGCGCGACGACCGGGATCTGGTCTCCCGGCTCACCGTCTCCGGCGCGGCGGCTGACGGCGTGCTCACGATGCAGCAATTCTACGAGTGGTTCCTGGCGCAGAAGGGGCCGCGGGGGCTGGAGTCGGAACGGGTGCCGTTCGCCGCGCTCGAAGGGTGGGCGTTCGCCAAAGACACCGGCAACCTGGTGCATGCGGGCAGCGGCCACTACAGCGTCGAGGGGATGAAGATCCTGGCCTGGACCGGGCCGATCTGCGAGTGGTATCAGCCGATCGTCAACCAGCCCGGCGTCGGCATCCACGGGCTGCTGGTCAAGGAGCATGCCGGGGTGCTGCACTGCCTGGTGCAGGCCAAGGCCGAGCCCGGCCACCCGGAGGTCATCCAGCTGTATCCGACCGTGCAGGCGACCCGTGACGCCTATGCCACCGCGCAGCGCGATTTCGCGACCCGGCACCTGGAGAGTTTCATCGGCCCGCGCCGTGGCCGCATCATCGCCGACGTGCTGCACTCCTCGCACGGCCAATGGTTCTATCGCATGAGCAATCGTTGCATGGTCGTTGAGGCGATGGGCGACGTCGAAGCGGGCGAGGGGTTCGCATGGCTGACCGTGGGGCAGCTTAACGCGCTCCTCAAGCGGAACAAGGTGCTCAGCCTGAGCCTGCGCTCGCTTCTGTCCCTGCTCCCGCGCAACGACTCCGCGAGCCGCGCCGTGATGACCAGTGCCGAGGTGCTGGGCTGGCTTTCCGAACAACGGGCCTATCGCGAGGTCGAGATTACGCCGATCCCGCTGAACCACGTGTCCGGCTGGCAGCGCACCGAGATGGAGATCTGCCGCGCCGACGGCCGCTATCTCAGCATCATGGCCGTGGAATCCCACGGCCGCCACGAAACCATCAGCCAGCCGATGGTGGAGGTGCGGGGGCAGGGCCTGGCGGCCTTGGTGGTCAAGGAGTTCGACGGCGTGCCGCATGTGCTGGCCCGCGCCGGCCTGGAGAGCGGGCTGCGCGACTCGGTCGAGATTGGACCGACGGTCTTTTGCCAGCCCAAGGACTTCGAGAAGCAGGGTAACGTGCCGCGCCCGGCCCTGCTCGACTACATCCTCTCGGCGCGCCAGGACCAAATCCGTTACGACAGTGTCCAAACCGGCGACGGCGCCCGCTTCTACCACCCTACCTGCCGCAATCTTATCGTGGAGGCCGACGACAGGCTGCCCGCCGAACTCCCACCCGAGTTCGCCTGGGTCGCGTTAGGACAGATTTCCGATCTCATCCGCCACATTCACTGTGTGAACCTCCCCGCGCGGGCGCTGATCGCCTGCCTCAACGCCTTGCAGTGAGGAGTGAAGATCATGAGCGAGGGCTTGCGCCGAGTGAATAGACAGCCAGGGCTCCTTCAGCGCAGCGGAGGCGGCAAATGACGCAGCTTGTGGTTGCGCCAGCCCAGCAAACTGTCAGGGAGAAACACGGCTGGCGGTGGGTGGCGTTCTCGGCCGCGCTCGCCGCGATGGTGATTGACCGGCTCGACGCCACGATTGTCAACGTCGCGGCACCCTCGATTCAGGCCAGCCTGGGCGGGTCGTTCGCCGATCTGCAGTGGACGGCCGCCGCCTACACCCTCGCGATGGCCGTGACACTGCTCGTCGGCGGGCGGCTGGGCGACATGTTCGGGCGCAAGCGCATCCTGCTGCTCGGCGTCGCGGGCTTCACCGCCGCGTCTGTCCTATGCGCACTGTCGGTCAATCAGGCCATGCTCATCGGATTTCGTGCCGTGCAAGGCGTCTTCGCGGCGGTCATGCTGCCACAAGTTTTCGGGCTCGTGCGCGACATCTTTCCACCCTCCCACCAACGCAAGGCGTGGGTCGTGTTAGGACCCGTCATCGGGCTCGCGACCGTCGCCGGGCCGATCGTCGGCGGCGCGCTCATCAGCCTCAACCTGTTTGGCATGGGATGGCGCACCATTTTCCTCATCAACCTGCCCATCGGTGTGGTCGTGCTCCTCATTGGAGCGTGGCTCATCCCGCGCACCGCGCCGCCCATCGAGTCCAAACGGCTTGACCTGCTTGGCATCCTGCTCGCCGGGACGGGCATGTTCCTGCTCGTGCGGCCGCTCGTGCAAGGCTCGACTCCCACCGATCGGCTCATGCTCCTCGGAGCCATCCCGATCCTTTTTCTTTTCGCTTGGTACCAGATAAAGCGCAGCCAATCCGGTCGGCCCTCACTGATCGAGCCCGGCCCGTTCCGCCGCCGCTCATTCCTGTCCGGCATTGTGTTCGCGCTCTCGTTCCTCATGGCGCTGGGCGGATTCGTGCTTACCTTCTCCGTCTTCGTCCAACTCGGATTGTCCTACAGCCCGCTGCGAGCGAGCATCGCCACGCTCCCGTGGGCCGGCGGCGCCTTCCTCGGCTCGACCATCAGCGCGGCCCTCGTGTTCCGCATGGGCCGCAACGTCATCCATCTCGGGCTGGGGCTCATGGGCGGGGGCCTGCTGTGGCTGACCGCCGTGATCGCGCCGGGCGCGACCGCGTGGGACTTCGCCCTCCCGCTGCTGGTCGGCGGCACCGGCATGGGCATGGTCTTCGTGCCCATGTTCGACATCATCCTGGGCGGCCTGGGCAATCACGAGATGGGCTCGGGCTCCGCCGTGCTCAAGGCCGTGCAGCAGCTCGGCCTGGCGCTGGGCGTGGCGGTGATCGGCTCCGTCTTTTTCGGACTCCTCGGCGCGCCCGCCGATTATGTGGCGGCCGCCCGGTGGACCTCGCTCGTCGCCGCCTGCATGATCGCGATCGCGTTCATGCTCGGCTACTGGTTACCCAAGCCCAGTGAAACGAAGGGGGAGATACATGAGTGAGGGCTTGCCCGAGCGAATCAGAGGGCATGCGCCGCGTAGCGCAGTGGAGGGACGCCATAGTGGTGAGGGCTTGCCCGAGCGAATCAACAGCCAGGGCTCCCGGAGCGAAGCGGAGGAAGCAAATGGCTGAGCTTTTCCCGTGGCACCGGCCGGATCCACTCTCCGAACCGCCCGAATACCAACGCTTGCGCGAGAGCGAGACCCCGGTGCGCCGGGTCCGGCTGCGCACGGGCATCTTCGCGACCGTTGTGACCCGCTACGACGACGTGCGCGAGCTGCTCGCCGACACCCGCGCCAGCAGCGACCGGGCGCACCCGGGCTACCCGTACTACATCCCCGTCCCGCAGGCTTTCCGCACCGACTCGGGCTTCCTGGGCATGGACCCACCCGCGCACACCGTCCAAAGGCGGCTCGCCGTGGTCAGCGGCGAGTTCACCAAAATCCGGGTGCGCGCGCTCATGCCCCGCCTGCGCGAGATCGTCGACGGGTGCATCGACAAGATGATCGATCACGGCCCACCGGTCGACCTGGTGCGCATGCTCGCCCTGCGCGTCCCGCTCACCGCCGTCTGCGGCATCCTCGGCATCCCCGAGTCCGACCACGATTTCCTGCACGACCACACCGACATCCTGCTCGGCGGGGGCTCCTCGCCGCAGGAGCGCCTGGCGGCGATGGAGGAGGTCAACGCATACCTGCAGGGTCTGGTGGCCCGCCGGGAACGCCAACCGCGCGACGACCTGATCAGCCGGATGATTTCCCGGTACCAGAAAGAAGAAATCTATAATCGGCGCGACATGGTGAACAATCTGCGCTTGATGATCAACGCCGGCCATGAGACCACGGCCGCGATGATCGCGCTGGGCGTGATGACCCTGCTCGACCATCCGGACCAGCTTGACCTGCTCATGTCCGATCCCGAGGCCCATGCCGACAACGCGGTCGAGGAGCTGCTGCGCTTCATCACGCCGGCCGATCTGGCGATGTGCCGGGTGGCGAAGAAGGACATCTACATCGGCGGTGTCATTGTGCCCGCCGGCGAGGGCATCGTCCTGTTGGGAATGTCGGCCAACCGCGACCCGGCCATGTTCGCCGAGCCCGACCGGTTCGACATCACCCGGGGCAGCCGGGCACACCTGTCCTTCGGCAACGGCCCGCATCACTGCATCGGCGCCGAGCTCGCCCGCGCCGAACTCAATGTCGTGTTCACCAGGCTGTTCCACCGCATTCCGCATATGCATCTGCTCAAGCCCGGCAACGAATTACAGTTCAAGGACGGCAGCGTGGTCTACAGCGTCTTCGAAATGCCGGTGGGGTGGTGATGCACGGACCTCTGCACGGGGTGACTGTCCTGGAGATCGCCGCCATCGGCCCGGCGCCGTTCGGCTGCATGCTGCTGGCCGACCTGGGCGCGACCGTGATCCGGGTCGACCGGCCAGGGGAGCGGCAGCTGGCGCCGTGGCACCGGATTCTCGACCGCGGCCGGCGATCGATTTCGCTCGACCTGAAGCACCCGGCGGGCGTGGAGGTGGTGCTGCGCCTGGCCGAGCGCGCCGACGTGATGGTGGAGGGCTTCCGGCCCGGTGTCGCCGAACGCCTCGGCATCGGGCCGATCGACTGCCGCCGGCGCAATCCGGCGCTCGTCTACGCCCGCATGACCGGCTGGGGGCAGAGCGGACCGTTGGCACGCACGGCCGGGCACGACATCAATTACATCGCGCTGTCCGGTGCGCTGCATGCCATCGGCCGCGCGGGCGGCGGTCCGGTGCCGCCGCTGAACCTGTTGGGCGACTTCGCGGCCGGCGGCATGCTGCTGGTCAACGGGGTTCTCGCGGCCCTGCTCGAACGGGAACGCTCGGGCGTCGGCCAGGTGATCGACGTGTCCATTGTGGATGGTACGGCCTCGCTGCTGTCGATGCTGCTGTCGATGAGCGCGGCGGGGCAGTGGCGAGATGAGCGTGGTACCAACATTCTCGACACCGGCGCGCCGTTCTACGACGTCTATGCGTGTGCCGGCGGCGGTCACGTGGCGGTCGGCGCCATCGAGGACCAGTTCTACCTGGCGCTGGTGACCGGGCTCGGACTGGACCCCGAACTGCTGCCCGACCGGACCGACCCGGTTAACTGGTCCGCCTTGAAGCGGCTGTTCGCCGACCGCTTCGCGTCACGCACCCGCGACGAGTGGGCGGCGATTTTCGCCGAGACCGACGCGTGCGTCACGCCGGTCCTCACGGTTGCCGAGGCGGCACAGCACCCGCACCTTGTCGCGCGTGAGACCTACGTCGAAGGCCAGCCGGCGGGCGCGCCAAGGTTTTCCCGCTCCCGCGCGATGCCGGCCAAGCCCGCGCCCGAGGTTGGCGACGACACGCTGGCCCTGCTCGCCGACTGCGGACTGTCCCAGGACGAGATCGCCCGACTGGAGCGTGCCGGCGCGGTGTGGTCCAACGACACTCGACCGGAGGGCGAGTAGTCCCCCGGATCGTGGGCACATGCCGGCCAGCGAGTTCCAGCTCTACGACACCACCCTGCGGGACGGGACACAGCAGGAGGGCCTGGTGCTCTCCGTCGGTGACAAACTGGCCGTGGCCCGCCGCCTGGACGAGTTCGGCGTCACCTTCATCGAGGGTGGCTGGCCCGGCGCGATCCCCCGGGACACCGAGTTTTTCCGCCGTGCCAAGACGGAACTGGTGCTCAAGAACGCGCAACTGGTCGCGTTCGGCGCGACGCGCCGGCCCGATGTGGCGGTGCATCACGACCCGCAGGTGGCCGCGCTGCTTGAGGCCGAGACGCCGTTCGTCACGCTGGTGGCCAAGGCCGACAGCCGGCACGTCGAACTGGCGTTGCGCACCACGAATACCGAAAACCTCGCGATGATTCGCGATACTGTGCGGCATCTGGTACGACAGGGCAGGCGCGTGTTCGTCGACGCCGAGCACTATTTCGACGGCTTCCGCACGGACCGCGCCTATGCACTGTCCGTTGTGGACACGGCGATGGAGGCGGGTGCGGAGGTCGTGGTGCTGTGTGACACCAACGGCGGCACCCTGCCACACGAGCTGACCTCCATTGTGGACACGACTCGGCTGGCGTCACACCGCCTCGGCATCCACTGTCACGACGACTCGGGTTGTGCCGTGGCCAACACGCTGATGGCCGTGGACGCGGGGGTCACGCACGTGCAGGCGACCGCGCACGGCTATGGCGAGCGGTGCGGCAACGCCAATCTGTTCACCGTCGCGGCCAATCTGGTGCTCAAGCGCGGGCTGCCGGTCATCGCGCACTCGCAACTTGCGACCCTGTCCGAGGTGGCACAGGCGATCACAGACATCACGTCGATGCCCGCACACCGATCCGCGCCCTATGTGGGGGCGGCGGCGTTCGCGCACAAGGCCGGTCTGCACACGTCCGCGATTCGCGTGGATCCCAGCCTGTACCAACACATCGAACCGGCAATGGTGGGCAATACCCGCCGGACGCTGGTCTCCGACATGGCCGGGCGGGCCTCCATCGAGATGAAGGCCCGCGAGCTCGGCTACGAACTCGCGCCCGAAGCCGTGGCCCGCGTGGCGACGCGCGTGAAAGAGCTGGAGAGCCAGGGATACGTGTTCGAGGCGGCCACCGCGTCGTTCGAGCTTCTCGTGCGCGCCGAGACCGGAGCGGACCGGCCGTTCGACGTGGACGGCTGGCAGGTCACCGTCGGCGACGCGGTGGTCGAGGCCACGGTCGAGGTCGACGGAGCCATCACGCGGGCCTCCGGCCAGACCGCCATCGAGGCGCTGTGGCGGGCACTCGCCGCCGCGCGACCCGAAATCGGGGCCTGGCGGCTGGACCACTGCCAGACGTGGACGCTGGAGGGCACGCTCGGCATCCGCGCGACGGTCACCCTCAAAGACGGCGATAACCGTTGCAGCACAGTCGGTGTGGATACCGACGGAGTCACCGCCACGTGGCGGGCGCTGCAGGACGCCGTGCGGTTTGTCCTGACCACACCGGGCGTCTAGGACACTTCGAGTTTCCAGCAGCAGCATCGGGGTGTGGCCCTTTTACTGATGGGAGATGTGATGTCATCACGTACCGCCTTTGCGATCGGAGACCGGCGATGAGTCGCCGGGCGGTCATCACCGGGGTGGGCGCGGTCGCACCGGGTGGCATAGGTAAGAAGGCATATTGGGACCTTCTCGCCGCGGGGCGGTCAGCGACCCGGTCCATCACCCACTTCGACGCGTCCCCGTATCGCTCCCGCATGGCAGCAGAAGTCGACTGGGACCCGAGACAGGAGGGCCTCACGCTGCAGGAGGAGCGGCGGCTCGACCGGGCCGCGCAGTTCGCCGTCGTCGCCGGGCGCGAGGCCGTCTCCGACTCCGGGCTGGAGTTCGAGCGCCTCGATCCCACCCGCATCGGCGTCACCCTCGGCAGCGCCGTCGGCTGCACCACGAGCCTGGAGCGCGAGTACATCATCGGCAGCGCGGAGGGCAAGAAGTGGGAGGTGGACCCGAACTACACGGTGCCGCACCTGTACGACTACTTCACGCCCTGCTCGATGTCGGCCGAAATCGCCTGGCTCGTCGGCGCCGAGGGACCGGTCAACGTGGTCTCGACCGGGTGCACATCCGGATTGGACTCGGTGGGATATGCCGCCGAGCTGATCGTGGAGGGCACGGCCGACGTGATCGTGACCGGCGCGACCGAGGCACCGCTCTCGCCGATCACGGTGGTGTGCTTCGACGTCATCCGGGCCAGCTCGACGCGCAACGACGACCCCACAACGGCGTGCCGGCCGTTCGACAAGACGCGCGACGGGCTGGTGCTCGGTGAGGGCGCGGCCATCATCGTGCTTGAGGAGTACGAGCACGCCCGCAAGCGGGGCGCGCACATCTACGCCGAGGTGGCCGGGTTCGCCTCGCGATGCAACGCCTACCACATGACCGGCCTGCACCCAGACGGCAAGGAGATGGCCGAGGCGATCAACGCGGCGATGGCCGGAGCCAGGGTGGAGGCGGAAGACATTCATTACATCAACGCACATGGATCTGGTACCAAGCAGAACGACCGGCACGAGACGGCGGCCTTCAAGCGCAGCCTTGGCGAGCAGGCCTACTCCATCCCGGTGAGCGGCTTCAAATCGATGATCGGCCACTCGCTGGGCGCCATCGGCTCGCTGGAGATCGTCGGCAGCCTGATGGCCATCGAGGCCGGGCTCATCGCCCCGACGGCCAACCTGCACGAGCCCGACCCCGAGTGCGACCTGGACTACGTGCCGCTGGTCGCCCGCGAAGCGAAGGTGGACAGCGTGCTCACCGTGGGCAGTGGCTTCGGCGGATTCCAGAGCGCCATGGTGTTGCGGCGAGTGTCGTCGCAAGGTTCTGAGGAGGGCGGCAAGTGACTGCGGCGCAGGCGGTGCGGACCGTCGTGACGGGGATCGGGTTGTGTGCCCCCAACGGCCTCGGTCCCACTGCGTATTGGAAGAACACCCTGCGAGGGCAGAGCGGGATCGGCAAGATCACGCGCTTCGACACGTCCAAGTACTGGTCGAAGATCGGCGGCGAGGTGCCCGGGTTCGAACCGGCCGAGCACCTGCAGAGCCGGCTGCTTCCGCAGACCGACCACATGACCCGGCTCGCGCTCGTCGCGACCGACTGGGCGCTGTGGGGCGCGGGACTGCGCTCGACCGACGTGCCCGAATACGATATGGCCGTGGTCACGGCCGCGACGGCCGGCGGATACGAGTTCGGCCAGCGAGAGCTGCAAAAGCTCTGGGCCGAGGGCCCCGATTTCGTTTCCGCGTACCAGTCGTTCGCCTGGTTCTACGCGGTCAACACCGGGCAGATCTCGATCCGGCACGGCATGCGGGGGCCGGGTGCCGTGCTCGTGACCGAGCAGTGCGGCGGGATCGACGCCATCGGGCACGCGCGGCGGCAGTTGCGCAAGGGTGTGCGCATGGCGCTCACGGGCGGGATCGACAGCTCGATGTGCCCGTGGGCCTGGGTGGCACACCAGGTTTCGGGTGGGCTCTCGCACAGCAACCAGCCCGAGCGGGCGTACCTGCCGTTCGACAACGACGCCAGCGGATACATCACGGGCGAGGGCGGGGCCATCATGGTGCTCGAGACGGCCGAGTCGGCCGCGGCGCGCTACCCGGTGCGGGTCTACGGTGAGATCGCCGGGTACGCGTCCACGTTCGACTCCAAAGTGGAGGGTCGCGAGCCGGGCCTGAAGCGGTGCGCGGAACTGGCCCTCGCCGACGCGGGCCTCACGCCCAAGGACATCGACGTGGTCTTCGCCGACGCGGCCGGGCAGCGCGACCTGGACAAGGCCGAGGCGGAGGCGATCGTCGGCCTGTTCGGCCCGTTCGGGGTGCCGGTCACCGCGCCCAAGACGATGACCGGCCGCCTGTTCGCCGGTGGCGCCTCGCTCGATGTCGCGGCGGCGCTGCTGTCGGTGTGGGACGGGGTCATCCCGCCCACCATCAACGTCAACAACCCCAGCAAGGAGTACGAGCTCGACCTCGTGCTGGACCAGCCGCGCCACCAGCGCGTGCGGGCCGCGCTGGTGCTCTCGCGCGGCCGCGGCGGCTACAACTCGGCCATGGTCGTGTGCGAGTACAACAGGTAAAGGTTTTCCAAGCCGTGGGCTGCCCAGCATTGCGGGCGGCCCACGCGCGAGCTACGTCAGGTCGGCCGGCGTGGCGTCCGGTCGCTGTGCTTCGTTGTGCGTGGGCTGCCCGTGCTGCTGCCGGGCAGCCCACGCTATGCGCAGCTCCCGGTTCCACTGCCGGATCCGGATGCCGGCCCCGAGCGCGACGACGACTCCGGCGATCGCCCACCACAAACCCTTGAGGGCGCCCGCCTTCTGGCTCTCGTAGGTGAACGTCCCGCGGTTGCGCTGGTCCACGCACACGTCTCCCGGCATCATCGTCTCGCTGCCGCAGACGGCCGCGCACCGGAAAGCCACGACCAGGTCACCAGGGGCAGGGCGATGGCGGCGGCGATCGCTATGGCGAGCGCTGGCTGATCGCGGTCCGCACGCGCCGCGCCTCCGGCAGGCCGTGACGGGCGCAAACCGTTGGTATCGCGATGCCTTGCGCGGCCCACTGGGCCGGGATCTGGGTAGACATTCCGGGGATCGTAAGCGTTTTGGCCCGCGCGTGGGGGGTAGCAGTGAACAATGGGCACCATGGGCACCTGTGAGGTTTGCGGCAACCAATACGACCTGGCGTTCGAGGTCAAGACGGCCGACGGGGCGGTGCACGTCTTCGACTGCTTCGAGTGCGCGGTGCACCGCATGGCTCCGGAGTGTGAGCACTGCGGCTGCAAGATAATCGGCCACGGCGTGAACGTCGAGGGCAGCTTCTACTGTTGCGCGCACTGCGCACGCTCGGCCGACCGCGAGATGGGCTCTCAGATCCGCGACTCCGTCGGCGCGCACGCATAGGGCGATCACGGAAGGCCGACTGCGTAGGTGCGGCCTTCGACGCCCCACTTGCCGAACGGCGGCTGCGCCCCGGCGTCGATGGCCCGGATTGAGGGGCGGCCGATGTGGGCGAAGACGAGCCTGCGCACGCCCGCGGCCGCCGCGTCCTGCGCGACCGAGAGCACGCTCGCGTGCCCGCCCACGCCGCCCCGGAAGCGGATCGGCCGGTTCCATCCGGCGGCCTCGGCGAACATCAGATCGGCGCCTGCCGCCCATGCAGGGAACTCCAGGAACTCGGGCGCCCACACCACCAACCGATCCCCGGCGCGGATGGCGTAGCCGCACGTGTCGTGCGACGTGTGGACCACCGGTTCGGCCCGCACGTTAAGACCGCCCGCCGTGAAGTCCGCCATCACGGGCCGCAACCCGCGCTCGGCCGCCAGTGTGCGCAAGCTGGTCCGCAATTCGCTGCGCTCGTCACAGACCAGCCACGCGTCGATCCGGCCGGGCGGAAGGGCGGCCGGCCCGCCATCGAAGGCGACCGCTCGCCGGGCGAAGCGCACGAGCAGGCCGGCGGGCGCGAAGCGGGGGGAGTTCATCGCGCCGACGCCGAGCAGGCTGCAGCGGATGCGCATGACTTCATGCTTTCACGGCACCGTGCCCAGGGTGTCCTCGGCGTGGCTCCGCTTCATGCGGGCGGTGCCAAGGGGCGGGCGGGCCACGAGCCCGCCAGGTGATCACGGCAAGGCCGGATGCCTCATCTGTGCACGGCCATCAGCCGACCCGGCAGTCACGCCGTAAACCCCACACGCTTATCGCATACCAGAAGCCCGCCGCAGGCGCGCGAGCCGTCGTCGGTACCAATTGGACATCGATGAGGCATAAATCCACCCGGTCGTGGTTAAGATCCCAAGCAGCATTTCGGATGCCTGGAACAGGGAGGAAACATGGCCGACATGACCCGACGCCGCGTCCTGCAGACAGCGGGCGCGCTGGGTGTTGGCGCAGCGCTTGCCGGTTGTGCGTCCGAAGAGGACCCGCCGGGCGGGGTGCCCGCGACGGGTGCGCCGGAGGAGACCTTCACGCCGCCGACGCGCAAGCTCTCCGGCGATTTGAAGATCCTGCTGTGGAGTCACTTCGTGCCGAGCCACGACACGTGGTTCGACAAGTTCGCCGCCGACTGGGGTGCCAAGGCCGGGGTCAAGGTGGCGGTCGACCACGTCGACCAGGCCACCATCCCGACCCGCATCGCGGCCGAGATCTCCGCCGGGCAGGGGCACGACCTCGTCCAGTTCATCGCGACCCTGTCGCACCTGGAGCAGGGCGTGCTCGACCTCAAGGATGTCACCGACGAGGCGGTCAAGCGCTGGGGCACCCAGCTGGAGCTGTGCCGCAAGTCCAGCTCCAACCCGAAGACCGGCAAGTTTTACGCGTACTCGCCCGGATGGGTGCCCGACCCGGGCAACTTCCGCACCTCGCTGTGGCGGGAGGCCGGCCTGCCCAACGGGCCTACCACCTGGGATGAGCTGCTCGCGGGCGGGACAGAGATAAAGAATAAAAAGAACGTCCAGATGGGCCTGGGGATGTCCCAGGAGATCGACTCCAATATGGTGCTGCGGGCGTTGATGTGGTCCTTCGGATCGTCCATTCAGGACGCCAACGAGAAGGTCGTGATCAACTCGGATCAGACCGTGGCGGCGGTCGAATACATGACCAAGCTGTTCAAGCAGACCATGACCAACGAGGTGTTCTCCTGGAACGCCGCGAGCAACAACCAGGGCCTGGTCGCGGGCAAGCTGTCGTACGCGGTCAACTCCATCTCGGCCTACCGGACGGCGCAGGGTTCGAGCCCCGACGTGGCCGACGACATCGGCTTCGTGCCCGCGCTGCGCGGCCCGAGCGGGGCGCTCGCCGCGCAACACGTGATGTACAACTGGATCGTCCCCAAGCACGCCAAAAATCCTGACGCGGCGAAGGAATTCCTGCTGCACTACACCGCCAACTACGCCGCGGCGACCTATGCGTCGAAGCTCTACGACTTCTGCGCGTGGGACAAGCTCACCCCCAACCTGGCGACGTGGCTCGGCAGCGACCCGTTCGGCAGCAAGCCCGCCGACAAGCTGAAGTTGCTGGCCGACGCGACCAAGTGGAGCACCAACATCGGCCACCCCGGCCCGTCCAACGGCGCCGAGGGCGAGGTGTTCTCGACGTTCATCATCCCCAACATGTTCGCCCGCGCGGCCCGCGGCGAGGTCACCGCCAAGCAGGCGGTGCTCGACGCCGAGGCCCAGATCACCCCGATCTTCGCGAAGTGGCGCTCGCAGGGCCTGGTGGGCGGCTAATGGCGATCGTCGAGGTGCGCAACCTCACCAAGGAGTTCGATGGGGGCAAGGTCCGCGCTGTCGACGGCGTGGACCTCGCCACCAAGGAGGGTGAATACCTGGTGCTGCTCGGCCCGTCGGGCTGCGGCAAGACGACGCTGCTGCGCTCGATCGCCGGGCTGGAGCAGCCGACGTCCGGCGACATCCTCATCGACGGCAATGTGGTCAACGACCTGCCGCCGCGGGCACGCAAAATCGCCATGGTGTTCCAGAGCTACGCGCTCTATCCACATAAGACGGTCCTGGCGAACATCGTGTTTCCCTTGCGCGCGGCCAAACTTCCGCTGGAGGATCGCAGGCGCAAGGCCAACTGGGCGGCCGAGCTGCTGGGCATCCGGCACCTGTTGGAGCGCAAACCGCGCCAGCTTTCCGGCGGTGAGCGGCAGCGGGTGGCGCTCGCTCGCGCGCTGGTGCGTGAGCCGGCCGTGTTCCTGCTCGACGAGCCGTTGTCCAATTTGGACGCCAAGCTGCGCGCGTCGGCGCGGGACGAGCTCAAGCGGTTCCAGCAGGAGGTCGGCACGACCACGATCTACGTGACGCACGATCAGGTCGAGGCGATGGGCCTCGGCGACCGGATCGCGGTGCTCAGCCAGGGCAAGGTGCGCCAGATCGGGCGGCCCGTCGATGTGTACGACGACCCGGCCGACACGTTCGTGGCCACGTTCATCGGTTCGCCGCCGATGAACCTCGTGGCGCGCGGCGACACGCTGGTCGGGTTCCGGCCGGAGCATCTCCTTCCCGCAAGCTACGTCAAGGGCGACGCGCAACCGGTCAAGCTCACGGTGGACCGGCTCGAATACCTGTCCGGCGACAGGCACGTCTATGGCACGGTCACCGGGGTCGGCGAGCGCACGCGGGTGATCGCGCGGCTCCCGGCGACCGTGGGCGATCCCATCGAGAGCGGGCGCGAGTACGACTTCGCCGTGTCCCGCGATCGCCTCCGGCACTTCGACGCGGCGACCGGCCTGCGGAGCGTGTCATGAGCGAGGGCCTGCCCGAGGGAATCGACAGGCATGCGCCGCGTAGCGCAGCGGAGGGACGCCATGGTAGCGAGGGCCTGCCCGAGGGAATCGACAGGCATGCGCCGCGTAGCGCAGCGGAGGGACGCCATAGTAGCGGCGGCCGGAAACTCGCGGACCGGGAAGGTACCCTCGCCTGGCTTTTCTTAATGCCAAGCGTCGTCTACATCATCGCACTCGTGGGCGTCCCGTTCGTCCTGGCCGTGGGCTTCGCGGTGTCCGACGTGACGGCGGGCGATCCCTCGTTCGACTTCGTGGGCCTGGCCAACTTCCGGGCGATCTTCGATGACCCGGTCTTCTGGCGCTCGCTGGGCAACACCTTCCTGTTCACCGGCGTGTCCATGATCTTCATCGTCATCTTCGGCAAGATTCTGGCGAACATCCTCGTGGCCGACTTCAAGGGCAAGTGGATCGTGCGTTTCCTCGTGCTGCTGCCGTGGACCACACCCGCCACCCTCGGCGCGATCGCCTGGCTGTGGCTGCTCGATTCGATCTTCTCGCCCATCGACTGGGTCCTGCGCAAGCTCGGGTTCATCGACGGCAACATGTACTGGCTGGGCGAGCCGCAGCTGGCCATGGGCTCGGTGATCGCGGTGCACGTGTGGCGGCTGACCCCGCTGGCCGCGGTCATCATGATGGCCGGGCTGGTGGCGATCCCGCGCGACATGGACGAGGCGGCGCGGGTCGACGGAGCGGGCTTCTGGCGGCGCATGTTCGAGGTGACGATCCCGCTCACGCTGCCGGTCATCGCCGTGTCCGCGCTGTTCGGAGCGATCTTCACGTTCACCGACATGGCCGTGGTCGATGTGCTCACCAACGGCGGGCCCAACAACGCCACGCAGGTGCTCACCAGCTGGGCGTTCTTCCGCGGCATCGACGGTGGTGACGTGGGCCAGGGCGCCGCCGTGGCGCTGTTCCTGTTCCCGCTGCTGCTCGCGGCCGCGATCGCGATCCTGCGGGCAGTTCGCAAGTTGGAGGTCCGATGAGTCGAACCGGAGCTTCGCGCTCACTGCCGCTCCACCACGACGAGGGCCGGGGTTTGAAATGAGGCGAGTGGGTGTTTATCTGCTGGCCATTGGGGCGGCCTTCTTCTGCGCCGCGCCGTTCCTGTGGAGCCTGATCACCGCGTTCAAGCAGAACCGCGACCTGTACAACCCCAACAACAACCCGTTCCTTTACAACCGGCCGGCCACCTCCGACCACATCATCTATCTGTTCGACCGGGCGGCGTTCGGCACCTTCGCGTGGAACACGGTGTGGGTGGGGGTCCTGGTCGTGCTCATCACGCTGGCGCTGGGGCTGCCCGCCGCATACGCCCTGGCGCGGCTCGACCGTCCCTGGGCGGGCTGGTTCGGCATTGCCATCTTCTTGATTTATCTGGTACCGCCGAGCCTGCTCTTTCTTTCGCTGTCTCGCATTGTCGTGGCCCTGGGCCTGCAGGATTCCACCTGGTCACTGGTTCTGATCTATCCGACGATCACCATACCGGTCTCGATCTGGCTGCTGATCGGGTTCCTCAAGGCCGTGCCGCGCGACATCGAGGAGCAGGCGATGGTCGACGGATACAGCCGCCTGGGCGCGTTCTGGCGGGCCGTCGTGCCGCTCACCTTCCCCGGCATCGTCGCGGTCATCGTGTTCGCGTTCACGCTCACCGCGAGCGAGTTCATCTACGCGCTGTCGTTCGTGTCCCCGTCCACCGAGAAGGTCATCTCGACGGGCGTGCCGACCGAGCTTATCCGCGGCGACGTGTTCTTCTGGCAGTCGCTTCAGGCCGCGACGGTGCTCGTGGCCGTGCCGCTGGCCCTGGTGTTCAACCTGTTCCTGGACCGCTTCATCGCCGGCTTCACCCAGGGCGCGGTCAAGGGATGAGCTCCTCACGCGGGCGCGTCCTGGTTCGGGCCGGTGCGAAGGCGGTGGCGCCGGCTTCGCGCAGGGCGGTCAAGGGATGAGCTCCTTTATGGACACCACCCGGCTCTCGCCGGTGCGCACGGCGCGGTGGCGGCGGGCAAACGAGGACAGCGTCTGTCCCGGCCCGACCTCGACCAGGATCTGCGGGCCGGTGCTCAGCATGCGGTCCAGCGCCGGTCCAAAGTAGACGGTGTCAACGATCTGCCATGCCCAGAACTCCGGCCGCACCGCGTCCTTCTCGGTGAGCAGCTCGGCGGTGTAGCCGGAGTACACCGTCGCTTGTGGAGGGTTCAGCCGGATCGCGGACAGCTGGCGCTCGCACTCGACCGCAGCCGGAGCCATTGCCGCGCAGTGGAACGGGCTCGTCGCCGGCACCACCGCGACGATGAAGTCGTCGCGCTGCAACGCCTTCTCGACCTGTTGGAGCTCGTCGACCGGCCCGGCGAGCATGACCTGGCGGGCGGCGTTGACCGCGGCGATCGCGACGTCACCGATGAGGTACGGGCGCAACTGCTGCTCGGTGCCCGCGACGGCGAGCATGCCGCCGGGCGGGATCAGCACCGCCTGCCGGACCCGCTCCATCTGCGAGGCCACCCCGTCGGAGAAGCTGAACACGCCTGCCAGCGTCCCGGCCACGAGCTCGCCCGCGCTGTGCCCGAGCATCGCGCTTTGCTGGATGCCCCGGCTGTGCAGCATCTTCGCCAGCGCGTAGTCCACGGCGAACAGCAGCGGTTGAGCGCGCCGCACATCGTCGATGTGCACGTGGTCCGTCTCGCCCAGCCAATCGCTCTTTATCGCGGGGTCGCCCGCGAGCTCGAAGAACGCGTCCATTGTGGACGTGAACACCGGGTCGGTGCCGTAGTATTCGGTCGCCATGCCGGCAAACTGGGAACCCTGTCCGGGCAACAGAAATGACACAGGCCTGTCCATGCGCCACAGCGTGCGGCCCGCGCCTTGAGGCCTACCCGAACGCCTCTCGAGGGTGCGGGCCGAGGATCGACACGTGAGATTGGATCGGGACGTTTTCGTGCGGGGCCACGGGATGCGGCTCCCGGCCCGGCTCCGGGTCGACGATGCGGTCGCGATGGGCCAGTGCCAGCCGCGGCTGGTCGCCCGCACGGACGTCGAATCGGTGTCCGTGTCGGAGGGCGAGTCGGCGGCCGAGATGGCCGTGGCTGCCGCCCGGGTGGCGTTGGAGCGGGCTGAGTCGGCCGGTCAGGACGTCGACCTCATCCTGCACGCCGACACCTACCACCAGGGGCAGGATCTGTGGGCGGTGGCGTCCTACGTGCAGGCTCAGACGCTGCGCAACACGTGCTCGGCGCTGGAGATCCGGCAGATGTCGTGCGGTGGGATGGCCGCGCTCGACCTGGCGACCGCCTACCTGACGGCCGCGCCGAACCGGATGGACGCGCTGCTCACCACGTCGGACCGGTTCTGCGAGCCCGGCATCAACCGGTGGAGCACCGACCCTGGCACACCGTATGCCGATGGTGGGACGGCGATCGTTCTCTCCCGCCGCGGGGGTTACGCCCGGCTACACTCAATAGTGATGTATGCCGACTCCGACCTGGAGGAGCTGCATCGGGGCGACGAGCCGTTCAGCCCGGCCCCATTCACCCACCGCATCCCGGTCGACTTCGAGGCGGCCAAGCAGACGTTCACCAAGCGGCACGGGCTGTCCTTCGCCATCAACCGGGTCAACGGGGGTCAGCGCTTCACCATCAAACAGGCCCTCGCCGATGCCGATCTCGAATTGGCCGAGGTGGACTGGATTGTGCTACCCCATTTTGGGTATAGACGACTTGAATCGCTGTACTTTAGGGAGTTCGGCATCGACCCGGCGCGCACCACATGGGAGTGGAGCCGCACGGTCGGTCACCTTGGGGCGGGCGATCAATATGCCGGCCTGGGGTATCTCGTCGACAGCGGTCGGGCCCGGCCGGGCCAGACCTGCCTACTGGTCGGCATCGGGGCCGGCTACACGTGGGGGGCGGCGGTGCTCGAATTCCTCAGTGCTCCCCGCTGGAGCGTGACGCCTGGGTCCGCTGTGGTGGGTTGAGAGAGCTGAGCGTGACCACAGCAGGCGTGGTCACGTCTCAGCGTGCCCTCCTTCTTCCGCCAGCGTTCACGCGTCGGCCTGGCTGTGCACCCGGCCGGTCGGGATTGTCGCGCGCAGGCGGAACCGGCCGTCGGGGTCGGTGCTCGTGGTGAGCGTGCCGTCGAGGTTGGCCACCCGGTTGGACAGGTTTCGGATTCCGCTGCCGCCGCCCTCGGAGACCTGCGTCGGCGGCTCGTGCGAGACACCGTCGTTGGTGATGATGATGGTGACGTCGGTGTCGGTCTGACGCAGCGTGATGTCGCACCGCTCGGCCTTGCTGTGCCGCAGGATGTTGGTGACGCCCTCGCGCAGGACCGTCGCCAGCACCGTGCGCACGGGTGTGGGCAGGTCGTGGTGGCTGATGTCCATGCGAACGTCGACGTCGGCCGCCGAGAGCACCGAGCGCGCGGACACGGCCTCGTCGTCCAGCGACAGCTCGCGATATCCGCTCGCGACGGAGCGCACATCGGACAGGGCCTGGCGCGAGATCTCGATGATCTGGGTGAGCTCCTCTTCCGCCCGGACCGGGTTTTTGGTCACCAGCCGGTGGGTGAGCTCGGTCTTCATCGATATCGCGGACAGGCTGTAACCGAGCAGGTCATGCAGATCCCGGGCGAAGCGCAGGCGTTCCTGCGCGACCGCCATTTTGGCCAGCTCGGTGCGTGCGGCGTCCATCGCGGTCACCACGCTGGACAGCGTCGACATCCCATAGACGATGATGCCCGTGACGATTATTGAGATCATCGAGTATGGCAGCAGGTAGAACATGTTGTCGGTGGGCCCTGCCATGGCGACCTCCACGACGCCGACCGCGGCCACCGTGACGGCGAAACCTACCCAGTTCCAATATGGCCGCAGGATCAAAAGCGCGCTCCCCGCAACGAAATGCGGCAATCCCAGCCACTGATCCTGGAGCAGGAGCATCGGCCCGAACCCCAGAACCGCCTGCGCCGCAAGGCAAAGGTAGCCCAGGCGGGTCTGCCGGAAGCGCCACGCGTGCCGTCCCGCCAGCACCAGCTGGAAGCAGTACAGCGCGAACATGTCGAGGGCGCTGAGGGCGTCCTGCCACAGCGGCATGTCCGCCGTCACCAGGTAAAGACAGCCGAGGACGAAGAAGCAGGTGAACACCACCCAGACGATCGTTTTGGCGAGCCGGGGCGCGAACCGCACCCCGAGATCGCCACTCGCTTCCCAGTGTCGGGCCACGGCACCCCCTTCGACCTATCCGATCCAGACCCCGACGAACTGTTTATCTTCGGCCGGCGCGTCGTGGAAGGTCCCGCTCCTGCCTGCTCAGATCAGGGCAACAGTCTATCGGTCACCCTGACGTGACGCTTCGCATCGATGACGCGACTGGACTCCACCAAACGGCCGATGTCGGCATGGCTTGACGGCCGCACGCCAAGGGCGAGTTCGCCGACACTGACCTCGGCTGGCCAGTCGATGAAGAAGGCGTCGTTGGCCACTTCGCTGTCACCGAACGCGAGCGCGCACGGCGCCAAACCCATTGCGGTGGCGACCAAATGAAGCGTTTGCTGAAGCACGCCAACGTGTTCCAGCACGGTGGAGTACGCGATGCCGCCATACGCGCAAGCGAACCGGGCCATGCGCGCCGTCATCGTGATGAGCACCGGCGGCAGCTGCGGCGAACCGGCCGCGACCATCGCCATGTCGAGCAGCTCGCGCAGGTGCTGATCCGAGTTATTGATCAGCGTGAGGGCGTGCCCCTGCGGATCGTAGTGGTAGATCCCGCGGTCCAGGCCGATGCATCGATCGACCGACAGGTACAGGTCCAATTCGTAGCGATTGGCGACACTCGGATATGGACGGTCGGTGACCGTGTACGCGAACCGCCCCTCGCCGGTGACCCGGGTCGACCGTATCCTCGCGGCCCGGAACAACAACTCTCCCAACTGTTTGACGGTGGGCGCACCGCCCGAGAAGTCGCGAACGTGTTGGTTCGCCTCGATGACCTCGGTGAGCCGGGGGTCGGCGCCGGCCAGTTCGGCCAGCGCCGGCCGGTAAAGCGCATACCGCGGGCCGTCGGGCACCGGCTTGACCGCCGGGGCCACCTCGACCTTCTGGCTCTCCAGCGCGACCATCCCCAGTGGATTGTCGTGCCGCCCGACCCGGCTGCGGCTGTGGAACAGCAACTCGTGGTGCGTCCACGGGGCCAGCAGCGGGTCGTGGTCCTCGGCGAACAGCGCCGTGGCCGGTGAGTCGCCGACCCCGACGAGCACCATGCCCGCCGCGGCCAGATAGGCCACGATCTCCTGGACCAGAGCCTGGGGAACGTCCAGCGTCTCAGCGACGTCGGGGATCACCGACGCCTTGCTCAGCTGCGTGGCCACCTGGGCGGCGAGTGGCCGGTGCACGACCACCCGATGCCGGGCCAGGGGCGACTCGATGAGCAGTTCGCCCTCGTTGGCGCGCAGCGTGGCGAACCGCGACAGCCGCAGCGGTCGATGCCGCTCGATCCTCGGCGGCCGGAAGGTGGCCCACCGGGCGATGGGCACCACCGACAGCAGAGGACCGGCGTTGTTCTCCTGCCCGAGCGTGTGCACGACGCACCCGCTGATGAGGTCGAGCACGCGATGGACGCGGGCGCGTTCGCTGCGGCCCTGGGGGACGATGTTTTCCAGCAGTACCGGACCCATGCTCATGCGTTCGAGGGCTTCCCGAACCGCAGGATCGGGATCGGCCACCGTGATGTCGCCCCACATGCCGGTCAGCACCAGCTGCCTGCCCTCGCCATCGGTCTCCACCAACACCTCCTCGCGCAGCGAACAGAGGCGATAGCAGACGGATTCGCGTTCCACTTCGGACTCCCGGTCGTGATGATTAGATGAATATCGGGAAAGGGTTCAGATCCTCGTATGCCGTGGGAGCGTTCAGCCTCCCGAGTTGGACGGGGACGTCGTAAAGCCTGCCCGGCGCGAACCGTGCCCAGAAATGGCGCAACCCGGGCACGATGACCTTGACGACCGGCAGTTCGATGTCGGGTCGAGTCTGGTCGAGCACCAACAGTTCCAGCCCGGCATCACGCAACCGGGAGTGGATCGTCTCGACGTCGCCGCGCAGGTCTTCGCACGGGACGTAGTGATAATCGGAGGGCTTGCGCGGCCGGGTGGACGCGTCCGGCACCAGGTATGGCTGGTTCTCCGTCGTGGCAAAGCTCCACCACCGCTCCGCGTCGATGTCCGCACTGTCCACTTCGGACGACGGCTCGTCCAGCACGCACGGGATCACCTGATTCATCTCCGTCAGCGCTCGCCGAAGCGCGACCCTCGGGTCACAGTGGGCGCCGAACCCCAGCGTGATCTGCTGTCGCGGCCGCTGGCTGTGTCGCGACACCGCGGCCATGACCGGCACGCCCAGATCGGCTGTCAGGTCCAACACCCAGAGCTCCCGCTTCAGCTCGGCATAACCCGTGCGCAGGTCGTCCAACCACGGCTCATGGAATGCGTCGAGGTCGACGGCCGGCTGCCGGGTCCGGTTGTACCACCAGATTGCCACGGCGTCGCGCTCGATGAGCTCGAACAGCCCCTGCAGCACGGCATCCTCGAGACTCGACCCCGCGGCGTTGCCGTTGGAATCCGCGCGGATCATCGGCGTGCCGGGCGTGTGCGGTGCTCCAAAGTAGAGCATCTCGGTCGGCAGGAGTTTGTGCGTCTGCGCGGTCATGGACCACACCGGGGTCCACGACAACCTCATGCCCTCGTCGATTTTGCCGGTCACGAACTGGAGCCACGAGTGCTTGGCGTTCCAGTGGTGGCGGTCGGCGATCTGCCGGTCGTGATAGAGCTGGCAGGCGTTGGGGTGGATGGCGCGTTCGCCCAGCGATCGCATGCTGCCGACGATGCGCTCCTCGTCGCCCTGATACATGGCGCAGTGCCGCTCCAGCGCCTCGCACAGGGCGCTCGCCTGGGCGTGCACGGGCGTGATCCCCTTGCCTCCGTTCTGGAACCGCATCGACTCGCGCAGGTGCTTCACGCCCCGCGCGGCCGTGCCCAGCGGCGGGCCCGACTGGAACACGTTGAGGAAGTCCGGCCCGCGAGGGTCGCGGCGGATCTCCTTGACCACCCCGCTGATCGGACTGACCAGGTGGCTGTAGCGTTCGATGATCTGATCGGCGGTCAGTGAGCGGTGCCCGCCCCCAGACTGCGAGCGCTTCAGCCGTTCGGTCAGGATAACCGGCCGGCGCGCCTGCAGGCGCATCAGCGTCGGGTTGCCGCAGGAAGGACATTGCGGCCTGCGGCGCACCTCGTGCAGCCGGCCGTCGAGGTCGGCGCTGTCGAACGTCCACACGCATCGCTGAGCGGCATACCGGCGTCCCGCGAGCCATTTCATCGCCTCCAGCGCGATGAGGTTGAGCGCGGCGGCCTCCAGCGCGCGGAGGGTGGTGATGGGGCGGCGCACCGGTCGGCACCGACCCAGTACCGTTTGCACGTGCGCCTCCGCTGGCCGATGCGCCCAGAGCCGGTGCGCGAGGCAGTGCCAGCATGGTGAGTCTTCCCGCTGTGGTTCGAACACTGGACCGATCCAAACCCGCTCGCCCACCGGACGGGCAAGCAGCCACGCACGCCCCGATGCGCGATGGGCTGCGTCGATTTCCTTGAGTTCCGGTGCGAGATAGTCGTTGCACAGCACGATGGAAAGCGCTCCGTCGTGGTGCGTGAGCGTGAGCCCGGCCGCTTGCAGTGCCTCCATGGCGGTCGGCCGGTCCAGGGCGGCTTCCACCGTGAGAAGGCTTACGGGTGCGCAGGAACCCTCGACCGCGGCCGCCGCGTCCAACCCGCTTGCCTCCCAGTACGCGCACGTCGGGTCGTCGGCGGACCGGTCCTGGTACCGCATGGCGATGAGTCCGGCCTCGGCCAGCCTCCCGATCAAACGGGAGATTTGAATCGGTGACATGGCTGGGTCGTCCATGTCGCGAAGTAGTGCCTCCATGTCGCGAGTCCCGTCGAGAAGTGGTGCGACGGACTCGATGCTAGCCCCTTCCAGGGCCATGACCTTGCGCTCGGAGAACAGGTAGACCGCATCTCCAGCGACAACTTCGGCCCGCAGATGCCTCTTGAAGCCAATCGTGGGTGCCGCGGCGCGGCTGACGGCGGTCATCGGACCCAGACATCATCGCCTGGAGGGGACATGCAGGACTGGCAGCCGCCCGGGTAGGACCCTTTGAACATCCCCGCATCTGACAGATTCCACAGGTCGAACTCGTCTATCACGAGTTCCTTGGCCAAGTCCGGTAATCCCGCCCCGATTTCGAGCTCGGTCCACGAGGTCTTGATGGTCTCGATGGCTGGTGCGTACATGACGTGACTCCTGTGATCGATTGTTGGCATGGAACCGATCGGTTGTGAAGGAGTGTCTGATGCCGATCACATAGGCGGTAGTGCCTTGCTCATCGAAGGCATGTGTGTTTTTCACATGATTACCATGCTGCTTTTCATCGCCGATCGATTACTCACGCACTGCCCATGCCGCGCGCTGCTCGCCAAGCTGTACGCAGCAGCACTCTAGCCAGCGCCGACCCATGGTAAGGAGGTCTGATATGGACATAAAGGTCCTTGGGCCGCTGGAGGCGCAAGTAAACGGAAGGTCTATTGCCCCGAGCGCGGCCAAGCCCAGACAGATCCTTGCCTTGCTCGCGTTGCACGTCGGGCGGATCGTGACGGTCCCCGCTCTGATCGAGGAGCTGTGGGGGATGAACCCGCCCCGCAGCGCGCTGACCACGCTGCAGACCTACATCATGCAACTGCGTCGCAGAATCGAGACCGCGCTCGCGGCAACCGAGCAGGGCGGGGCAAAGGACCTGCTGGTGACCCGCTACGGGGGCTACATGCTCGACGTGGCACCGGACGATGTGGACGCCTGCCGCTACGAGCGGGTGGTCGCGGGCGGGGCCCAGGCATTGGAGGACAACGACAACGAGACGGCTTCGAAGCTGTTGCGCACTGCCCTGGAAATGTGGCGCGGGCAGGCGCTCGTCGACGTCCAAATCGGAATGAGGCTCGGCATCGAGGTCACCCGGCTGGAGGAGAGCCGGTTGGCCGTGCTCGAATCACGCATCGACGCCGACCTGCGGCTGGGCCGGCACAACACCCTGCTGAGCGAGCTCGCCGTGCTCGCCGCCAAATATCCCATCCACGAGAACCTCTGCGCGCAATACATGGTGGCCCTGTACCGCTCGGGCCGGCAGTGGCGCGCGCTGGAGGTGTTCAAGCACCTGCGCCAGACCCTGGTGGACGAGCTCGGTGTGGAGCCGTCGGCCCGGCTGCAGCACCTGCAGCGGGCGATTCTGGCCTCCGATCCGGCGCTCGACGAGTCCATGTTCCTTCGGCAGAGCGAGCTGCTGATCCACTGACCACAGCCGAAAAGGTGGCCGGGGCTTTCGCCCCGGCCACCTTTCGTTGGTGTGTGCCTCACCAGGTGATCGGCAGGCCCCACAGGCCGTAGATGACCGCCCGCTCCTTGGAGGGGATCTCGCTGAACGGCTTGGCCAGGCGCAGGGTGGGGATCCGCTTGAACAGCTTGCTCCACACGATCTGCAGCTCCAGCCGGGCCAGGTCGGCGCCGATGCAGTAGTGCAGCCCGTGGCCGAAGCCCAGGTGGCCGCGCTTGCCGCGGCTCAGGATGAGCTCGTGCGGGTTCTCGTAGACGGTCTCGTCACGGTTGCCCGTGAGCACGAGGCACAGGATCCCGTCGCCCTTGGGGATGGTCACCCCGCCGATCTCGATGTCCTCCAGCGCCACGCGCGGCACGGCGATGTCGCCGATCGTGCAGAACCGGATGAGCTCCTCGACGGCCGGGATGACCAGCGAGTCGTCCGCCTTGAGCGCCTCCAGCTGATCGGGGTGCTCCAGCAGGACCGCCGTGCCTAGCGAGATCATGCTGGCGGTGGTCTCGTGCCCGCCGTTCATCAGCAGCCGGCACAGGTTGACCAGGTCGCGATGCTCGTAGGGCTCGCCGGCGGCTCGGTACTCGGCGATGGCCCGGCTCAGCAGGTCGTCGCCCGGCTCGCGTTCCTTGAGCGCGACCAGCTCGTACAGGTACTCGTTCACGTCGACGAGCGCGGCCTGGCGCTGCTCCATCGTGGCCGTCCCGCCCAGCAGCACCGTGCCGTTCTCCTGGAAGAACTCGTGCTTGTCGTGCGGGATGCCCAGAAGGATGCAGATGACCGTCATCGGTATCCGCAGGGAGAGCACGTAATGCATGTCGACCGGCGGCGTCATCTGCAGCATGTTGTCGATGGCCTCGTCGGTGATCTGCTCGATCTGTTCCCGCAGCATTTTCACGCGCCGGTTGGTGAACGTGACGGCCGCCTTGCCCCGCGTCTTCCCGTGCTCCGGCTGGTCGTAGCCGATGAACGACGTCTCGGTGCGAAACTCCGGCGGCGCGTTGAAATAGAACGGGAAGTTGGCGTGCTTGCGCGAGGCGCTGATCCGCGGATCGGTCAGCAGCAGGCGGATGTTCTCGTATCCGGTGACCACCCACACCCGCAGGCCACTGTCGCGCAGGGTGACCTGCTTGATCGGCTCGTGCTTGAACTGCTCGTACTTCAGCGGCGGCTGGTAGGGACATGCCCGCTCGTACGGGAAGGTCTCCTCATCCACGTCTGCCTGCGCGACGATGGCGCCCATCGACATCGAATCCTCCTAAATAGAATCAGACCTGCTTCTCAGGCAGGTGGACCACCAGGCCCTCCAGTTCATCGGCCTTCAGCTGGCAACTGAGCCGGCTGTTCGCGCGCCGTGGACTCGCCGTGCCGTACAGCAGCTCGTCTTCCACGTCTCGCATGGGCGGCAAGGCCACACCGCAGCTCTCGTCCACGTACACGTGGCAGGTGCCGCACATCGCGCCGCCACCGCACTCCCCGACGATCCCGTCGACGCCGTTGAGCACGGCTCCACGCATGACCGAGTTGTTGGGTGGGACGTCGATAACCGTGACGGCACCGCTCAGGTGGACATAAGTGATCTTGGCCATTACAACGGCTCCCTCCTACCTCCTGGCGGGCACGGATGGAGGATCTCAGTAATGTCTGGAACCCAACCGGATCACGCCTGGAGATGGCCTCGGCCGTTGCGCCCCACGGATTTGGCGCGACCCGCCGCCGACAGGTCCGGCGTTGCGGTCGCCCGACATGCCGGAGCCCGACCGTTCGCATCCACGACCACATTCCCAGACCGCCCGGCGGGCCTGCGACCTCCAGCCCGCCCACGGACACCATGACGAACGTAAGGCGGTCCAATGTGGATGACGCGCGTAACCCCGAACCGCTGCGAGGATTAGAGCCAACCGGCGTCGTTGGCGATGCGAATGGCGTCGACCCGGTTGCGGGCGTGAAGCTTGCTCGCGATCGTCGACAGGTAGTTCCGCACCGTCCCAGTGGAAAGGAAAAGTCTTGAGGCGATCTCAGGGGCCTCGGCGCCGCTTGCGGCCAGGCGCAACACATCCAGCTCGCGTGTCGTGAGTGGACACTCTGCGGTGTCCCACGCGGCCAGGGCCAGCTGGCTGTCGATGACGCGCTGCCCCGCGGCCACGCGCCGGATGGCGTCGGCCAGCTCGCGCGAGGGCGCGTCCTTGAGCAGGAACCCGCCGACCCGGGTGGACAGCGCGCGGCGCAGCGTGCCCGGCCGGCCGAGGCTGGTCAGGATCAGCGTGCGGCACGTCGGCAGCGCCTCGTGCAGCTTGCTCGCCGCGGTGAGCCCGTCGGTGCCTGGAAGATCGATGTCGATGACTGCGACGTCGGGGGAGTGCTTGAGCGCGGTGGGCAGGATGTCATCGCCGGAGGCGACATCGGCCACGACGTCGAGGTCTTCCTCCAGGTTGAGCAGTGCCACCAGCGCGCCGCGAACCATGTGCATGTCTTCGGCGAGCATCACCTTGATCGCCAAATGTCAATTCCTCCCCGGCCGCTCTCCCCGAGTCCCGTTTGGATCCTTTCGCATTTCAACGACGATGTGAAGGCCATGTTCGAAATCGGACGCCGGCCCGGGGCCGGCGTCCGTTTCTACTGGGCGGGAGTGTCCTTGACGATGTACCGGGATTTGGTTTGCAGCTCGCCGTCCACCCACACGAGCGCATCGTCCACAGTGAACGTCGGTTCGAACGTGACATTGCCGGCCGCGTCGGTTCGCGTAACAAGCGTGTAATAAGTGACGTTGATGTCGCCATTTTCGCCGCGGTTGAAGGTGAGGTGGTCGAACCAGTGCCTAACCACTATTCCTTGGTACCGGGGAAGCGCCGCACGCATTCCGGCGATCATGGTTTCCCGACCGACCGCCTTCTCCCCGCGGTGGGCGTGCTCGATCCAGCCGTCCTCGGTGAAGGTGTTTGCGTATTCCACGATCTGCAGATTGTCCAGCAGTCGCATCTGCCGCGCGTAGAACGCCCGCACCTCGTAATCCAGCTCCACATTGGACATGCCCAGCTTCAGGTGCCGCTCGACCGCCTTGGCGTACTTGGCGAGTGTCTCACCCGGGCTCGGCCCGTCCAGCGCGCGGTGGATGGCCTCGCCGTCGGGGCCGTGCTTCCACAGCTTGACGTGCGCCAGCTCGACCTCCGTGACGTCCGGCGAAATCTCGGTGAAGTTGACCTCGATCTCGCTCGCCGCCTCGTCGTTGTCGATCATCTGCCAGCGCCCGTTGATGCGCCAGGTCATCGCGAGCCGCTTGGGCGGATTCCACTCCAGCATCACGCCCCACTGGCACTCGCTGCCGTCGACGGCGCGTTCGAAGTAGCGCCCGCCGACGAACGGCTCGAAGGTGATCTGCTCTCGCGGTGACTTGACCAGCACGTGCGAGTCGGGCCACCACTCGATGGGCCGCTCCGTGAAGATCGCCCACGCCCGCTCTATGGGGACGTTGACCCGCACCGACTTGCGGACGTCAGGGGGACTCTGGCTCATTTATCGTGGTCCTTTCTTGAGGGCTCACTTATCGCGGTGCTTTCTTGAGGTCGAAATCGGGGTGCGCCACGTCGTCCGGGGTGAGCTCGGTGGTGCCGGCGAGCAGGCGGCGCGAGATGATGTGGTCGGCCGGCCGGTTGACCGACTCGACCGCGACCAGCTCGCCGGAGCGGAAGCAGAAAACCGAGAACCTGCCCTCGGCCGGATCGCCCTTGAGCACCGTCTGGTCGTGGCCCAGTGAGATGCCCGAGATCTGCAGCTTGAGCCCGCACTGGTCGCTCCAGAACCAGGGCACGGCCGTGTACGGCTCGGGCTGCCCCGTGATGCACCGGGCCACGTGATGCGCCTGATCGACCGCGTTCTGCACCGATTCGAGCCGGATCAGCGAGCTGGCGTGCCTGCTGGGGAACCGGGCGCAGTCACCGATCGCGTAGATCGCCGGATCGCTCGTGCGCAGCGTCTGGTCGACCAGGAAGCCGTCCGACGTGGGCAGGTTGGCCTTGTAGGCGAGCTCCACGTTGGGCACGACGCCCACGCCGAGCACGACCACGTCGGCCTCCAGCCGCGTGCCGTTGTCGAGCGCCACCTGCCGCACCCGGCCCGCGTGGTCGCCGTCGAACGCGGCCACCCGCCGGCCCAGCAAGACCCGCGTGCCCCGCGACCGGTGCACCTCGACCAGCGTGTCCGAGGTCTGCGGGGTGACCACGCGGGCCATCGCGTGCGGCAACACCTCCACGACGGTCGTGTCGCAGCCGAGCTCCTGGGCCAGCGAGGCCACCTCAAGCCCGATGAACCCGCCGCCGACCACGACCACCCGTGTGCCCGCCTCCAGCCGTTTGCGCAGCGATTCGGCGTCGCCGACCGTGCGCAGGGTGAATACGTTGCTCAGCCGCGCACCGGGCACGGGCAGCGTGCGCGCCCGAGCCCCGGTGGCGAGGATGAGCCGGTCATAGGGCAGCGACCGTCCACTATCGAGGGTGGCGGTGCGCGCCCGCGGGTCGATGCCCGCCACGCGGCCGGCGATCAGGTCGATGCCCTTGCCGTCGTAGAACGATTCGGGCCGCAGTGCCAGATCGATGTCACCGCGCAGGTAGTCCTTGGACAGCGGAGGCCGCTCGTAGGGCAGCGTGCGTTCCTCGCACACCAGCGAGAGGTCCCCGTCAAAACCGTTGTCGCGCAACGACGAGCACGCCTGGAAGCCGGCCTGCCCGCCGCCAACGACCACTATCCGCCCGCCGGCCATCAGAGCTGCTTCTCCGGTACCAGAATGACAAGACCCTCCATCGCCGGAAGCTGGCAGGCCAGACGGCTGCCCGGCAACCTCGGGCTGGCGGTGACCTGCAGCAGTTCGTCTTCGAGATCGTCGATGGGCGGCAGCTTCGCGGTCGATGCCTCGTCGATGTAGACGTGGCACGTCGCGCAGATGGCGCCGCCGCCGCATTCGGCGAGGATCCCGTCGACGCCGTTGTCCACCGCGCCGCGCATGACGCTGCAACCCACGGGGACGTCCACGGTGGTGGCCGTCCCATCCGCTTGCTTGTAGGTGATGTGTGCCATGGGCTGACTCCTAGACGAGACTGGCGTACCGGCTGCGGTGATAGAGCAGCGGCGCCCGGTCGGGATCTTCGCTGTGTATCGCGACCACCCGGCCCAGCAGCAGGGTGTGGTCGCCGCCCGGGTACTCGGCGTGCAGCTTGCACTCGATGGACGCGACGGCCGAGGGGATCACCGCGTTACCGGTGATCCCCTCCACGGCGCCCAGCCGGGCCATCGCGGCCTCGCCCGTCGGCCGGTCGGACCGGGCGAACTCGACCGAGAGGTCCCGCTGGTCGGCGGCGAGGATGTTGACCCCGAAGCTGCGCCGGCGCCACACCAGGTCGCGCAGCTTGCCGCCGCTGCGCACGCTGACCAGGATCAGCAGCGGTTGCAGCGACACCGACGTGAACGAGTTGAGCGTCATCACGCTGGTGTCCGGGCCGCAGCCCTGGGTCAGCAGCGCGACGCCGGTGGGGAAGCACGCCATCGCGGCCCGGAAGGTCGCGGCGTCGGGCTGTATGGGCGCGAGCGTGGACATGCCTTAAACCTCAGCTTCCGCATAGGCTTTGGCGTGTCGCATGGTGGTCATGCTGTTGGTGCTCAGCGCGTGCTGGATCTTCTCGCGCGCCTGCTGCACGGTCCCGTCCGGACCGAGCACCTTGGACACCACCTCGGGCCGGATCACCACGGTGTGGGTCGAGGTCAGTTCCACGGCCCCGTCCACCTCGCGCACGTCCCACCGGCCGGTGTGCGCGGCCATGATCTCGGGCGTCTCGGTCTGCTTGTAGATGATCGCCTTGTTGGGCGAGCAGACCCGGACCGATTTGGTGGTGTGTATCGATCCATCCACGCTCTTGGTGTCCATGACCATCGACTGGATGTTGGTGACGTCCTCGGTGAGGTCGAGCCGCGCGACGTGCGGCAGCCGCTCGGGCCACAGATCGGCCCGGTAGAGGAAGTCGTAGACGTCGCCCAGCGCCCCGTTGATCGAGACGGTGTCGCTGAACGTGAGCACCAGCACGTTGAAGTACTCGCCGAGCTCGGCCGCCCGCTTGAGCGCGGCCAGCTCGGCGTTGCTGTTGCTGTCCACGGCCCGGGTGACAAACGAGCGGTCGTCCGGGTCGTCGTTGATGATCGTGAAGTCGTGCAGCAGCACGACCCGGGTGGTCCCGTCGGCCAGCGGTTCGAGCACCCACTCGCCGCCCATCGACTCCACCGGAGGTGAGGTGATCACCTGGTGGAACCGGATGCGCAGGTTCTCCGGGTCGAGCGTGCGGCGCGACACCCACGTGCGCACCTGCCCGTTGGCGAACGCCCACAGCCGCAGGCGCTCGTTGTTGGCGTCCAGCTGGGTGGTCTGCACGTGCACGGTGGGGGAGAAGATATACGGCCACTTCGTCACGTCGGAGATCAGCCCGTAGATGGTCTGCGCCGGCGCGTTCACCGTGATGATGTGGGTCGTGACATGTGTCCTATTTGGAGTGACGGTGTTACCCACTGTGGACTCCTAATAATTGCCGAGACCGCCGCAGACGTTGATCGCCTGTGCGGTGATGGACGCGGCCGTGTCCGTGGTCAGATAGGCGACCAGACCGGCCACCTCCTCGGGCGTCGAATAGCGCCCCAGCGGGATCTTCGCCTCGAACCGGTCCAGCACGATCTCCTCGGTGACGCCCCAGTGCATGGCGTAACCCTGGCGCACCCTTGTCGCCATGGGTGTCTCCACATAGCCGGGGCACACCGCGTTGACCGTGACGCCGGTCTTGGCGAGCTCCAGCCCCACCGCCTTGGTGAAGCCGACGACGCCGTGCTTGGACGCCGAGTACGGCGACGCGTAAATCACGCCCTGCTTGCCGCCCGTCGACGCGATGCTGATGACACGGCCCCAGCCCCGCTCCAGCATCCCGCCGCGCTTGACCACCTCATGGGTCACCCGGAAGACGCTGTTGAGGTTGGTGTTGATGACGTTGAGCCACAACGACTCCTCGAGCTTGTGGATCTCACCGCCGCCGCTGGTGCCCGCGTTGTTCACCAGAACGTCGATGCGGCCGAAGGTTTCCAGCGCCTTGCCGACCGCCTCCTGCACCGACTCGGTGGTCGAGACATCGCAGGCACAGCCGTCGGCGGTGATGCCCTCCTCGCGCAGCTGCTTGGTCACGGACGCGACGTTCTCGGCGCTGCGCGCCACGCCGAAGACCGCGAAGCCCTGCCGGCCAAGGGTCTCGGCGCATGCCAGGCCGATGCCGCTGGTCGATCCGGTGACGAAAGCGACCTTGCTCACGGGAAAACCTCCTATACCAGAACGGAGTTGACCTTCTCCAGGAAGGCGCGCGGGGTGTCGATACCGTGCAGATCCTCGTCGGACACCGTGACTCCGTATTGCCGCTTGATCAGGGCCGCCGTCTCCAGCAGGGCCAGCGAGTCGTAGCCCAGGTCCATGAACGGGGTGTCCAGGATGTCGCCCTCAAGGCTGATCGAGTCGTCCTCGCCGGCGCACTCGCGCATGATCTTCTTGAGGTCCTCGATGGTCAGTTGGTTGGTGCTCATCGCCAAAGGCCCCTTTCTTATTCTGTCCCACGAAAGGCTGGCCATCGGGTCTGGAAGTGGGCTTGAAGCGCTCTCAACCGCATATCAAGGCAGCGCGCCCACCCTTGGCGCATGTTGACCCAGGTTCACGTGTGGCAGGGCACGGCGACCCGGCACACGGCCTACGCCGATTGGGCCCTGCTGTCCAAAGAGGAGCATGCCCGGTGGCGGCGGCTCCCGCCGGTCGCGGGCGCCTACTATGCCGGGGCTCACGCGGCGGTGCGGCGGATCCTCGGCCGGTACCTGTGCGCGCCGCCGGTTTCGTTGCGTATGGACTCGCCCGGTCATCCGCTTTGGTTCAGCCTTTCCCACTCGGGTCCACATTGGATATTTGCCATCAGTGGGTACCCGTTGGGCGCCGACATCGAGCAGGAACGACCGGTGGACATCGAGGCGCTGCAGGAGCTCGCGTTGTCGGGCACGGAACGGCGCACGCTCGCCCAGCACGACAAGGCGGAGCACAGTGAGCTGTTCTTCCGTTGCTGGACGCGCAAGGAGGCGGTCTACAAGGCGGCCGGTGCCGCGTGCTTCAGCGGTCTGACCAATGTGGACACATACCCGGAGCGGGGAGGCGAGGTCGTCGTGCACTGCCCGGGGCGCACGGGTGCCCGGCAGTGGCGGGTGCGCACCGTGGACGCGGGCGAAGGGCGCTACGCCGCCGTGGCCAGCCCGGCCGACGTGCCGGGCGAGCTGGTGCACCACACGTGGCCCATACGGATAGCGGAGGCAGCGCTATGACCACAGTCGTCGAATACTCCAGCACACTGGTGCGGCTGCGCGACCTGTTCGACCCGGGGACGATGCGTCTGCTGGGGTCGGTGGACGACTCCGGTGTGCTCGCCGGGCGCGGGGTGGTCGAGGGGACTCCCGCGATCGCGTTCTGTACCGACTCGTCCATCAAGGGCGGTGCGATGGGTGTGGAGGGCTGCCGCCGCATCGTCGAGGCGATCGACATCGCGGTGAACGACCGGCTTCCCGTCATCGGGCTGTGGCATTCGGGCGGGGCACGGCTGCCCGAGGGAGTGTCCGCCTTGGACGGTGTGGGGAGCGTGTTCGCGGCGATCGTGCGCGCGTCGGGGCGGGTGGCGCAGATTTCGGTGGTGTTGGGGCCTGCGGCCGGTGGGGCGGCGTACGGGCCCGCGCTGACCGACGTCGTCATCATGAGTGGTGGCGGGCGCATCTTCGTGACCGGGCCGGAGGTCGTCAAGAGTGTCACCGGTGAGCAGGTCGACATGGACCAGCTCGGTGGGCCTGATATCCACGGCAAGCAGTCGGGTGTGGCGCACGTGGTGGCGAAGGACGACGCTTCGGCGGTCGCGACCGCGCGCAAGTTGGCGTCGCTGCTGGGCCTCCAGGGGCGGGTGCGGCCCGATCTGCTCGGGATGGACCCGGACTTCGGTGGGCTGCTACCTGAGCGTGCGAATCAGGCGTACGACGTCAAGCCGCTCATCAAAGCACTTCTCGACGAACCGGGTGTCGAGTTGCACGGGAAGTGGGCCCCCAACATCGTGACCACGCTGGGCCGGTTCGCCGGCCGCACGGTCGGCGTCATCGCCAACAACCCGATGCGCCTCGGCGGGTGCCTCGACGCGTCCAGCGGCGAAAAGGCGGCACGGTTCGTGCGCATGTGCGACTCTCTCGGCGTCCCGCTGATCGTGCTCGTCGACGTCCCCGGCTATCTACCCGGCCTCGGCCAGGAGCGCGATGGCGTAGTCCGACGCGGCGCGAAACTCTTGCACGCGTTCGCCGAAGCGGTCGTGCCTCGCGTAACCTTGGTGACGCGCAAGGCCTACGGCGGTGCATACATCGCCATGAACTCACGTTCTCTCGGTGCGACGGCGGTTTTCGCCTGGCCCACTGCCGAGGTCGCCGTGATGGGCGCATCGGCCGCCGTCGGCATCCTGCACCGCCGCCGCCTCGCCGCCGAACCCCCCGAAACCCGCGAAGCGCTACGGGCCCAACTCATCGAAGAACAGCAACGGGTCGCCGGCGGTGTCGAACGTGCCCTCGAAATCGGGGTCGTGGACGACATCATCAAGCCCGACGAGACCCGCCGCCGCATAGCCGAGGCCCTCCTCGCACCCCCCTCAATGCGCGGCACCCACGGCAACATCCCCCTCTAACCCCACCCTCCCCTTCCGGTTGATCATGAACTTAAGTCCGTCTTCGGCGGCGTGTCGTGGCCCTAACCTCATGGTCAACCGGAGGGCGAGGAACCATACGCGGTGAAGGTGAAGCCAAAGAACGGCGGCGAAGGGGCTGCCGACGCGGAGGGGGTGCGCGGGGCGTGGGGTGGGGGTTAACGGCGGGCGACGAAGATCAGGCGGGGATAGTGGGGGAAGGTGCAGTGGTCGTCGATGCG